>NZ_JAWPOP010000133.1:0-774 GCF_033344345.1 Vibrio sp. 1978 | reverse complement strand
TTTATTATCCAAATATAAATTGATCAGTTTTATCTTATAACTCGGGACTTCGACTAAGTTCGCTTTATAAAATTCAATAAGCTGTTCAGTTTGACCAGAGTTAGTCAGTAATTTTTCTTTTGTTACTAATTCTTGATTGATAGTTGAACAACCACTTAAAAAAAGTAACACCAAAAGAGAGAAATAGTTTTTTATATTCATTATCCTAGCATCCTCATTATCCCTGGCGCTGCGATTAGAACAACAATAGGAATCATGATAAAAGCGATCATTGGGATCGACATTTTTGCCCCCATCTTGCCGATTTTCTCTTCCAGTTCGAGCATGTTTATTTCTCGAATATCAGAAGCAAGAGAGGCTAATACCGCACCCACGGATGACCCGTACTTTAAGCTTTGAGTAAGCGTCATGACGAAGCTTTGTGCTTCCGTCGTTGGGACTAAGTCGTAAAACTCGGTGAGAGCTCGGTCTAACCCAACAATTTTGGCCCGTTCTGACGTTTTCTTAACGACATAAGCAAGGTTTTCATCGACCGTTTTTAGCTCGTTCGACAAGTAATCCAAGCTCGCTTCTAACGTCATCCCCGTGTGTACACAAACGTTCATCAAATCCAGTAAGAAAGGCAGCCGACTACTTACATGTCGCACATTTGCATTCCCTCGCGATGAGATATACATATCCGGCGCGATCAAACAAACAAGCATAGAAAGCGAGAATGAAATAAACGCGGATGAAAACTCCATCTCTCCTTGAATGTAGGAGTAGCCAATAAAC
>NZ_JAWPOP010000132.1:0-1136 GCF_033344345.1 Vibrio sp. 1978 | reverse complement strand
GCGTTACCAAAAAGAAGGCGACATGAGCCTTGTGCTGCACAGCGCTGAAGACGGGAACTTCTACACACTTTCGTTTACCGTTGGTCATGTAGACACTGGGCGCTGCATTATGATAGGTGGCCTACAAGGCCCTCGAAGCAGTGAAGAAAACAACGCAAAAATTAAAAAACTGACTCGAAAACTGTACGGTCAGCGACCAAAAAGCTTGATGGTGAGTTTGCTAACACTCATCGCTCAAGTCTGGGAAGTAAACACCATACTCGCCGTAAAAACGCAATCTCACACATACGCAGCACGACGTTACAGTAAAGGACGCATCAAAACTGACTACGATGCACTATGGCAAGAGTTGGGAGGCATTGAATACAACCGCCATTTCTACGCATTAAAAGTGAATGATACGCGCCGCGATACTGAGGGAATGTCTCGCTCTAAACGCCCGATGTACCGCCGTCGTTATGAGTGGCTAGACAACACCAAAGCTCAGTTTGCGACGCGTCTGCGTTAATCCAGCGTATCACTCGACATCTTGTTTATTCGTTTACTATTCGGAGTCCTTATGTCTTACAAATACGCCGTAGCATGCTTGTTGTCTGCACTTTCTGTCACCGCTCATGCCGAGCCAACCAAACACATTGTGGGGGCGAATTTAGGCTATGGTGACGTCAGTTACGACGTCAATAATGGCCATGATGACGGCGACATGTTCTTAGGGGATGTGTATTACCGTTACATGTTCGACCAAAACTTCGGCCTTGAAGCAGGTTACAAAGGCGCGTTTAACGGCATTGGTTCTGTACTCATTAGCCCAATATCAGAAATCACCGACGTGAGTTATGGCGGTCCGCGAATCAGCGGTTACGTAAGCTACCCTTTGGGTGCTGGTTTTGAGCTTTACGGTAAAGGCGGTATCACTTACTACACGTTAAGTTACACGCTTAAAAACAATGGCCAGAATAAAGAATATGACGAGTCTAGCCTTGGCGGAGAAGCCGCAGCAGGTGTCGCTTGGGGCTATAAACACTTTGGTTTGAACTTAGAATACAATTACGCCAAAAACAGCGATTTTGATTCTGGTGGCGTGATGTTTGGCGCACAAATGCGTTTCTAACTCATCCCTCTTTTCTAAGGCACCT
>NZ_JAWPOP010000131.1:0-1137 GCF_033344345.1 Vibrio sp. 1978 | reverse complement strand
TCGTCGACGACGAAGCCTTTTAAATGAAGTACACCAAATACTTCTCGACCGCGAACGGGGATACCATAAACAGGGATGGCATGTTGGTATTGGTCAGCAAACGCTTTATAAAGCGCTGAGTTGCCTTCTGATGTTTCTGCACCAATAAGGCCGCGTTGTGCTCGGTGCCAGTCAACACAGATATTAATGTCTAATCCTGGATTACGCTGCTTTGCTTCGTAAAGTGCAGTGAGTATTTCACGCCCAGCTTCATCATCTTCCAGATATAGAGCGACTAGGTAGATTCGTGACGTTGCTTTGCTGATCGCATCTAAAAGACGAGTTCGAAATGTTTCTGCAGAGTACAGAACATCAAAGTCTTCAGGATTGATTGCGAGACTAGGCAACTGCTCGAATGGATTCCTATTTACTATCATATCGGTGTGAGTACCTTATTTTAGTGCAATATTGCGAACCTGATATTTTACCAAAGATATGATTTCCCTGGCTACTAAAGCGCACGCTTTGAAACCTTTGAAGGGATAAATTGCATTGGAATGAGATCTTTGCCGCTATCAACATAACGTTGAAAGGCCATCTTTAAGGAGTTCGGCAGCTCATGACTGTCAATGGTTTCGAAACCATGTTGAGCATAATATTTTTCTAAGTAGCTAAAAGCGAAACAATAATCACCATCTTCGAAAACTTTGTTCTCGCAATGCTCTAGCAGAGTGTGGCCAACGTTTGTTCCTCTAACTTCTGGGATGACGAGCATGCCTGTTAATAAGCGATATTGCTCTACGGTTTTTAATCTTAGTAGTGCGACGATCACACCTTCACGACTGGCTGTGATGATGAGTTCATCTTTTTTGGCTCGCCCGGAGGGGTAATGGGCTTTATAGAGCTTTTTGATCAAAGGGAGTTTGATCGGATTTAACACTTCTATGATTAATGAGTTAGGTATTGTCACTGCGGTTAAAAGTTAACTGGGGTAGAATGTGCCCAGTTTAAGAGAATCTTATCTGGCGTTGCAAATCACTATGCAAATTAAAGAACACGCAAGCCTCAAGGCTTTTCACACTTTTGGTATCGAGCAGACTTGCTCCTACTTAGCCATTGTTGACTCGATAGATGATGTAATCAGCCTCTATCAAAATC
>NZ_JAWPOP010000130.1:0-1138 GCF_033344345.1 Vibrio sp. 1978 | reverse complement strand
GTTGTAATTCGCCACTACGGTATGGAAAGTGCTCAAATCTGGAACGAGATGAAAAAGCAACTACCAACCAACTTCACTGAAGATGATAGCTAAGCATTGAGTGAGCAAAGTTAGAAAAAACCGCAGGCAATGCCTGCGGTTTTTTATTGCTCGTTACTTACGGCTTTTGATCTAGTTCCTCATGCAATTATGTCGAAAAATGAGTCTTTCAGGCTAATGAGAGTCTGGGCAAAGGCAAATACAGTGTTTCGACAATATCTGATAGCACGTGATCATAGGTATTGAAAATCGTCAGTGACAGATCTGAGGTGATGCCATAAAGTTCTTCTTCTGTTAGTCCGGTGTGTTTTCCTTCGACATAGTCGTTTAACGCTTGTGTCGAACGTACGGAGATCGGCGCTGCGATAGTCAATGGTGCTATTACCGCTAACTGATTCAGTTTACGTGTCATTACAGATGCGTAGTTCTTTACTCGAACGCTTCCTCCTTGTTCGTTTAAGTCTTGAATGCTAATACGAAGTTGAGTCAAGGTTTCGAGGCTATCGATAATGGTTTGCCAATTCATGTGGTACTCATCATGCAACTCATCTCGTTGCTCAACTGCTAGCCACGCAATAGTGACTTCATCCATTAAGAACAAACAATGTCGAATCAGCTTTCCGTGCTCCATTTGATTTCTCGCGATGCTGTTTTCCTGCCATTGTTCTAGCAACTTACTGACTTTTATCTGTAACACACGATACATGGGTTTATTTTCAAAGCGCGATGTTTCCAACAAAAGGTGCAGCTTGTTGTTGAGAGCATGATGGATCTCTTCTATTTCTCGATCATAGTTTTGTTGGGATTGAAGGGAGTAATGTGTGATTGCTCGATGACGTCTAAGCAAGTTAACGACATCGCGAAGGAGGGTAAGCAACTGATACTTTCGTGCATGTTGCTGTTCGCGTTTTGTGGAAAGGTGGTAAATGCCGGCTAATATGGCGACGGATAATAACGTTGAAATCAAAACAAACATAACCAACTCCTTGTTAGTGTTTGGACCTAGCAAGAAGGAATTAGCAGTTTTGATGCCAATTAAAATTACTTTAAAAACAAATGGTTAAATTTTAAACCTAAATGTTTTGCGCGTTATTGGTGC
>NZ_JAWPOP010000012.1:0-149255 GCF_033344345.1 Vibrio sp. 1978 | reverse complement strand
TTCACCGTTTGGCTAACGCTCTCGCCGCTTGGATCGGTGGCGGTAAAGGTTAGGGTTTCTGAGCCATTCCAGTCTGCCGTTGGGCTAATGGTCGCGATGCCATTTTCTATTGAGACATAGACATTACTGTTACCTGAGAAGCTAAACGTTAACTCACCATCGGCGTTATCCACATCACTGAAGGCCGTATTCAGATCGATGCTGTATGGCGTAAAGTCTTCCGCCAAGGTTTGATCTGCAATGTTGCTTTCAACCACAGGCGTGTCGTTCACCGCATTCACGGTGACGTTGACCGTCGCTTGGTCAGTCAGCGAACCATCGGTGATGGTGTAATTGATTTCGGCATCACCATGGAAGTTCTCGGCCGGTGTGAACACCAGTTTGCCATCAACAATCTCAACTGTCCCTTGGTCACTCGGCACAGACGCCGAGTCAATACGTAATGTATCACCATCGATGTCAGTATCGTTTGGCAGGACATCAATCGTCACTGGCGTGTCTTCGTCAGTAATGGCCGTGTCATCGTTTGCCACTGGCGCATCGTTGACTGGTGTGACATCGACGTTCACCGTGGTGGACTCTGATACCCCACCCGACGTAACGATGTAGGTGAAGCTGTCTGTACCGTGGTAGTTGTCATTCGGCGTGTAGGTCACGCTGCCATCCGGGTTGACCGAGACCGTGCCGTTAGCTGGTCCATTGTTGGTATCCAGCGACACCACTTTGTCGTCGCCTTCGAACGTGTCGTTACCTAAGACCTTGATGATGGTTGGCGTGTCTTCCACAACCGTCGCTTTATCTGCCACGATGTCCGCCACAGGCGCAACTGTGAAGTTCACCGTTTGGCTAACGCTTTCACCGCTTGGATCGGTAGCAGTAAAGGTCAATGCTTCTGAGCCGTTCCAGTCCGCGGTTGGAGTGAACGTAGCAATACCGTTGACGATCGCCACTTGAATGTTGCTGTTGCCAGAGACACTGAAGCTCAGCTCGCCATCAACATTATCCACATCACTGAAGGCCGTATTCAGATCGATGCTGTATGGCGTAAAATCTTCCGCCAAGGTTTGGTCTGCAATGTTGCTTTCAACCACAGGCGTGTCGTTCACCGCATTCACGGTGACGTTGACCGTTGCTTGGTCAGTCAGTGCACCATCAGTAATCGTGTAAGTAATTTCAGCGTCACCATGGAAGTTCTCAGCTGGCGTGAACACCAACTTGCCGTCAACAATCTCGACTGTCCCTTGCTCACTCGGCACAGACGCCGATTGGATAGACAGCGTATCACCATCAATATCGGTGTCGTTTGGCAGGACATCAATCGTCACTGGCGTGTCTTCGTCAGTAACGGCATTGTCATTGGTCGCCACTGGCGCATCGTTCACTGGCGTCACATCGACGTTCACCGTGGTGGACTCTGATACCCCACCTGACGTAACGATGTAGGTAAAGCTGTCTGCACCGTGGTAGTTGTCGTTTGGCGTGTAAGTCACGCTGCCATCCGGGTTGACCGAGACCGTACCGTTAGCTGGACCGTTGTTGGTATCGAGCGACACCACTTTATCGTCGCCTTCGAACGTGTCGTTACCTAGGACGTTAATTATGGTCGGCGTGTCTTCCACAACCGTCGCGTTGTCTGCCACGATGTCCGCCACAGGCGCTACCGTGAAGTTCACCGTTTGGCTAACGCTCTCGCCGCTTGGATCGGTGGCCGTAAAGGTCAGCGCTTCTGAGCCGTTCCAGTCTGCGGTTGGAGTGAACGTAGCAATACCATTTTCTATTGAGACATTGACATTACTGTTGCCTGAGACGCTAAACGTTAACTCGCCATCCACATTATCCACATCGCTGAAAGCGGTATTTAGATCGATGCTGTATGGCGTAAAATCTTCCGCCAAGGTTTGGTCTGCGAGGTTGCTTTCAACCACAGGCGTGTCGTTCACCGCATTCACGGTGACGTTGACCGTCGCTTGGTCGGTCAGTGCACCATCGGTGATGGTGTAAGTAATTTCGGCGTCACCATGGAAGTTCTCGGCCGGTGTGAACACCAGTTTTCCGTCAACGATCTCAACTGTACCTTGTGTTTCAGGTACGGAAGCCGATTGGATAGACAGCGTATCGCCATCAATGTCGGTGTCGTTTGGCAGGACATCAATTGTCACTGGCGTGTCTTCGTCAGTAACAGCGGTATCATCGTTTGCCACTGGCGCATCGTTCACTGGCGTCACATCGACGTTCACTGTGGTGGATTCACTGACCCCACCGGAGGTAACGATGTACGTGAAGCTGTCTGTGCCGTGGTAGTTGTCGTTCGGCGTGTAGGTCACGCTGCCGTCCGGGTTGACCGAGACCGTGCCGTTCGCTGGACCGTTATTGGTATCGAGCGACACCACTTTGTCGTCGCCTTCAAACGTGTCGTTACCTAGGACGTTAATGATGGTCGGCGTGTCTTCCACAACCGTCGCGTTGTCTGCCACGATGTCCGCCACAGGCGCTACTGTGAAGTTCACCGTTTGGCTGACGCTTTCACCGCTTGGATCGGTGGCCGTAAACGTTAGGATTTCAGAGCCGTTCCAGTCCGCGGTTGGAGTGAACGTAGCAATACCATTGACGATCGCCACTTGAATGTTGCTATTACCAGAAACGCTGAAGCTCAGCTCGCCATCCACATTATCCACATCGCTGAAAGCAGTATTTAGATCGATGCTGTATGGCGTGAAATCTTCCGCCAAGGTTTGGTCTGCAATGTTGCTCTCAACCACAGGTGTGTCGTTCACCGCATTCACGGTGACGTTAACCGTCGCTTGGTCGGTCAGTGAACCATCGGTGACGGTGTAAGTGATTTTAGCATCGCCATTGAAGTTCTCAGCCGGTGTGAACACCAGTTTTCCATCAACAATCTCGACTGTCCCTTGCTCACTCGGCACAGATGCCGAGTCAATCGACAGCGTATCGCCATCGATGTCAGTATCGTTTGGTAGGACATCAATCGTGACAGCGGTATCTTCTTGTGTTGTTGCCGCGTCATCGTTTGCCACTGGCGCATCGTTGACTGGTGTGACATCGACGTTCACCGTGGTGGACTCCGATACCCCACCGGAGGTGACGATGTAGGTGAAGCTGTCTGTACCGTGGTAGTTGTCATTCGGCGTGTAGGTCACGCTGCCATCCGGGTTGACCGAGACCGTGCCGTTCGCTGGACCGTTATTGCTATCCAGCGACACCACTTTATCGTCGCCTTCAAACGTGTCGTTACCTAAAACCTTAATGATGGTCGGCGTGTCTTCCACAACCGTCGCTTTATCTGCCACGATGTCCGCCACAGGCGCCACTGTGAAGTTCACCGTTTGGCTGACGCTTTCACCGCTTGGATCAGTAGCCGTAAACGTCAGCGCTTCTGAGCCGTTCCAGTCTGCCGTTGGAGTGAACGTAGCAATCCCATTGACGATCGCCACTTGAATGTTGCTGTTGCCAGAGACGCTGAAGCTCAGATCGCCATCCACGTTATCCACATCGCTGAAAGCGGTATTCAGATCGATGCTGTATGGCGTAAAGTCTTCTGCCAAGGTTTGGTCTGCAATGCCGCTTTCAACCACAGGCGTGTCGTTCACCGCATTTACGGTGACGTTGACCGTAGCTTGGTCAGTCAGTGCACCATCGGTGATGGTGTAAGTAATTTCGGCGTCGCCATTGAAGTTCTCAGCTGGCGTGAACACCAACTTGCCGTCAACGATCTCGACTGTGCCTTGTGCTTCAGGTACAGACGCTGATTGGATAGACAGCGTATCACCATCAATATCGGTGTCGTTTGGCAGGACATCAATCGTCACTGGCGTGTCTTCGTCAGTAACGGCATTGTCATTGGTCGCCACTGGCGCGTCATTGACTGGTGTGACATCGACGTTCACCGTGGTGGACTCTGATACCCCACCGGAAGTGACGATGTAGGTAAAGCTGTCTGTACCGTGGTAGTTGTCGTTTGGCGTGTAAGTGACGCTGCCATCCGGGTTGACCGAGACCGTGCCGTTGGCTGGACCGTTATTGGTATCCAGCGACACCACTTTGTCGTCGCCTTCGAACGTGTCGTTACCTAAGACCTTGATGATGGTTGGCGTATCTTCCACAACCGTCGCGTTGTCTGCCACGATGTCCGCCACAGGCGCTACCGTGAAGTTCACCGTTTGGCTGACGCTTTCACCGCTTGGATCAGTAGCCGTAAACGTTAGGATTTCAGAGCCGTTCCAGTCTGCCGTTGGAGTGAACGTAGCAATCCCATTGACGATCGCCACTTGAATGTTGCTGTTGCCAGAGACGCTGAAGCTCTGCTCGCCATCAACATTATCCACATCGCTGAAAGCGGTATTTAGATCGATGCTGTATGGCGTGAAATCTTCCGCCAAGGTTTGGTCTGCAATGTTGCTCTCAACCACAGGCGTGTCGTTCACCGCATTCACGGTGACGTTGACCGTGGCTTGGTCAGTCAGCGAACCATCGGTGACGGTATAAGTGATTTCGACATCACCATTGAAGTTCTCGGCCGGTGTGAACACCAGTTTGCCGTCAACAATCTCAACTGTACCTTGTGTTTCAGGTACGGAAGCCGATTGAATAGACAGCGTATCGCCATCAATATCGGTGTCGTTTGGCAGAACATCAATCGTCACTGGTGTATCTTCGTCAGTAACAGCGGTATCATCGTTTGCCACTGGCGCATCGTTCACTGGCGTCACATCGACGTTCACCGTGGTGGACTCTGATACCCCACCGGACGTAACGATGTAGATGAAGCTGTCTGTGCCGTGGAAGTTGTCGTTTGGTGTGTAAGTGACGCTGCCATCCGGGTTGACCGAGACCGTGCCGTTGGCTGGGCCGTGATTGGTATCCAGCGACACCACTTTATCGTTGCCTTCGAACGTGTCGTTATCTAAAACCTTAATGATGGTTGGTGTGTCTTCCACAACCGTCGCTTTATCTGCCACGATGTCCGCCACAGGCGCTACCGTGAAGTTCACCGTTTGGCTAACGCTCTCGCCGCTTGGATCGGCGGCAGTAAAGGTCAGCGCTTCAGAGCCGTTCCAGTCTGCCGTTGGGCTAATGGTCGCGATGCCATTTTCAATCGACACCAACACGTTGCTGTTGCCAGAGACGCTAAACGTTAACTCGCCATCCACGTTATCCACATCGCTGAAAGCGGTATTTAGATCGATGCTGTATGGCGTAAAGTCTTCCGCCAAGGCTTGGTCTGCAATGCTGCTTTCAACCACAGGCGTGTCGTTCACCGCATTTACGGTGACGTTGACCGTCGCTTGGTCAGTCAGCGAACCATCGGTCACGGTGTAAGAGATTACAGCGTCACCATGGAAGTTCTCAGCCGGTGTGAACACCAGTTTTCCATCAATAATTTCGACAGAACCTTGGTCACTCGGCACAGACGCTGATTCAATCGACAGCTTATCACCATCAATATCGGTGTCGTTTGGCAGGACATCAATCGTTACTGAGCTATCTTCCTCTGTAATTGTTGTATCATTAGAGGCAATAGGCGCATCGTTAACTGAGTTTACTGTTACCGAAACTTGAGCTTCATCCTCTAACTCACCATCTGAGATGGTGTAGCTAATCGTTGCATTACCGTTGAAATTTTCAGCCGGAGTGAAAACAAGCTTACCATCGATAATCTCAACGATACCTTGCTCTTCTGGTACAGAAGCAGAGGTAATGATTAAATCATCACCTTCAATATCACTGTCGTTAGCGAGCACATCAATTACAACCAGGGAATCTTCGTCAGTTTGAATCGCATCATTAGTTGCTATTGGCGCGTCATTAACAGGCGTAATATCTAAGTTAGCAGTGCCATTAATAACACCACCATCATCATCAATGATGTCATAGGAGAATGACACTTCAGTGTCATCATCAGCTTCTGGGATGTAAGTCCAAGAGCCATCGCTGTTATCAATTAAGGTGCCATTCCCACTCTCAATAGTGACGTTTGTAATGACAAGAGTATCGGCATCATCAATATTGACATTCGATAGTAATTCTTCAGTAGTTATCGTGATTGGATCGCTATCTTCCTCAACAGCGCTTAATGTCACTGGAGAATTAGTAAGTGGCTTACTTGAGCCATCCCCACTTGTCTCGATACCTGTTGTGAAGAAGTCATTTAAGGTCAACGCTTGTGTTTCAGATAAGCCGAGGGATTCTAGGCCAATAGTTTCAAAGTTTGTTGAGGCTAGCACTTCAGTACCATCTCGTATCTCGTACAATCGTGGCACTATTTTGCAAACTGGAGCCACTATTTTCACCCGCTGCAGGTGCGAGTTCTTCATCAAAAGCAGAAGGGTCTTGACCTTGCTCAATAGCACTAATAATCTGTGCTACATCGTCTGAAATATCTTTTAAACCTTGCTCTTGAGCAAGCTGAATTTTCAGGTCTTGAGGCGCAGCATCTGTCATTGCCACTATCACTTCACCTGGTAGAGGCTGCTGTCCTTCTGCAAGGACTCTCAGCTGCCCATCCAAACCTATTACGACGACTTGATTACCGAGTGGCACTAATGCTGTACGATCCATATAAACCTTAACCCTAAATAACTGTCAAGTTTTTGACTAACAATACTAATTTGCTATATATTGCCCGAATATATAGTGCAATAACAGCAATTTGATGCTCAATAAAGTAATTATGTGTCATACATCAATAAGAATCCAGATGCATAAGTGTTTTATTTTATTAAAATCTGGACTCTCGTTTCTAGCCATTACCTCCATGTTTAATTTGAGATCTTAATTCAATTTTTAGGCAGATTTAGTAGGTTGATTTATCAAAATTGAAACAAATGAACAGCGAATCAACAGGTTACTTCATCGCATATTAATGTTATTGTGCGCTAAATTATTGACGCCCTTATAAGTATTCCACTTATAAGCCCTATCACCTCGAGAATTTTTACCATTATCTAGGAGAATCACAGTGAAGTGGACTCGTGCCAACGCCTTTTGTATTGGTATGTTCACCGCTAGTCATGCTTTTGGGCAAACGCTAGAGCAAGCGGTTGAAAACACATTAAAAACCAATCCTGACATCAAAAGTGCGTTCAATGAATTCGTTAGCAGGCAGTATGTGAATGAAGCATCTGGTGGTGCTTACCTCCCATCCGTAGACTTAGATGCCGGTATCGGTTACGAAGGAATCAAACCTGCAGAGTCAGGGCGAGATTCAACCGATCTGACAAGAAAAGAAGCCACCGTGACACTAACCCAGCTAATATGGGATGGCTCAGCGACACTTAATGATATGGATCGAACAGCAGCTGATGCTGAATCGGTCCGTTATCAACTTCTAGCTGATGCCCAAGACACCGCTTTAGAGGTCGCGAAAGTTTATTTAGACTCAGTAAAAGCTTATGAAATTCTGACACTTTCCGAGAATAACTTGAAAGTGCATAAGAAGATCTATGAAGACATTAAAAAGCGAGTTAACTCAGGTATCGGTTCTACAGCAGACCTAACCCAGGTAGAGGCTCGTTTAGCAAAGGCTCACGGTAACTTGGTGGCAGCTCAGAACAACTTATATGACAGCCACACCACCTTTACACGCCTTGTCGGACAGTCACCACAAGGATTGATTTTCCCAAGAGCGGACCAAAACTTTATTCCCTACACCATCGATGAAGCGATTGACTTGGCATTCGAGTCACATCCAGTAATCAAAATTTCGGTAGCTGATGTGGACTCTGCAAAGTTCCAATACAAGCAATCTAAGGGAACTTACTACCCAACGATATCGGTAGAAGCGGCTCAAACATGGCGTGATGATGCAAGCGGTATCGAAGGAAGCAGCGAAGAGACAACAGCAATGTTACGTATGCGTTACAACCTCTTTAACGGTGGTAGTGACGTAGCCAACGCTGAAAGTTTTGCCTACCAACTAAATAAAGCAAAAGACCTAAGAGAACGTGCATACCGCCATGTAGAAGAAGGTCTTCGTCTATCTTGGAGTGCGTTAGATTTAACACTTCAACAAAAAGAGTTCCTAGCGGATCACGTAGATTCGGCCTCTGAAACTGTCATCGCCTACGAAAAGCAGTATCGCATTGGAAAACGCACTCTGCTGGACTTGTTAAATACTGAAAACGAACTTTTCGAAGCGAGAAAGAACTACTTAGATGCTCGATACTCAGAGCAGTACGCCAAGTACCGCGTTATGAACGCGACTGGCCAATTGTTAAATGCCTTGCGTGTCGATGTACCTACAGAATGGAATGAAAAGGTGGAGTACTGATCATGAAACCAGTGAAGATTCTATTTGCATTGGGTATGCTCGCCATCACTCAACACGTTGTTGCTGAAGACGAATATGAGTATCGTCCTGTACCAAATGCAGAACAAATAGCAGATTTGCAAGATGACGATAACGATGGTGTCATCAATGCTCGAGATATGTGCCCAGGTACACCTGAAGGCTCAGAGGTCGACAACGACGGTTGTGGAGAATACATTAAAGCATCAGATAACATGCAAGTGCGGATACTTTTTGCTAACGACTCTGATGAGATCAATCCAGTCTTCAGAAGACAAGTCCGAGAGCTTTCCGACTTTTTAAAAGAGTACCCTACTACTTCGATAGAGCTGCACGGCTATGCTAGTAAAGTTGGCGGTTCAAAGCATAACCAAGATCTTTCTGAAAGACGAGCACGCAATGTCCGTGAAGCCCTACTAAGCTACGACATCGAACCGAGTAGAGTCCGCATTGTTGGTTTTGGTGACACTCACTTAGCACAACAAGGGACCGATGAAGTCAGCCATGCTTTAAATCGTCGAGTAACCGCATCAGTCGTTGGTTACAAAGGCGAGATAAAAAGAGAGTGGACAATATTCACAACTCTTCCAGAAAGGTAAAGTACCTGTTTTTGTTTGCTCTGCAAGCACAAAGCAAACAAAAACGAGTGAATACTTAACCTCAGAAAAGGAGCTTCGGCTCCTTTATTTTTACTCATTTCGACAACCGTATTATGCTTTAGGAATCGGCACTTTAGTGTTACTCTAGCCACGTCATAACAACGAGAGTTTTGAAATGAGCAAACTTACATCAGATATCCAAGCGAACCTTGACCTTTTTGTTGCAGAAACGAAAGAAAACCAATTGGTTTGGGGTTTACGCAATGAAGAAGGTTGGCTATCTTGCGATTCAACTGAATTCGAAAACAGCGAAGTCATGCCTTTCTGGTCTTCTAAAGAAGATGCAGAAGCACATAATGTTGAAGAATGGTCAGATTTTACTGTACTAGAAATCCCATTAGATATCTTTGTTGAAGATTGGCTTTTGACTCTTGCTGAAGATGGTGTTCTTGTTGGAACTAACTGGAACGATCAGTTAGAAGGCAAAGAAATGGAGCCTCAAGATCTAGCAAAGCTTTACATTGATTAAAGATTTCTGACCTCAACTTTATGTTGAGGTCTTTCTTTTTTATGCCTCTTCTTTCAATATCTCGACCAAGTGCATAGTTTTACTACTCTTTTTCTTAGTACACCCAACTTAATCACAACGCTGATGCGTTAAAAGCGCTATGATAACTCAACTTTAAAGGCACCTTAAATTAAAGGCTCGTTTAAACATGCGCGTGCTCTATCCCTTGCTTGCGTCACTTTTGCTCACTCCAGTATATGCAAGCGACACTCAAGATATTGAACCAAACCAAAATATCACACAGTGGCACTCTGTCTACCAAACCACACTACGAAGCAACCCTGAGTCGGCATTGAGCATGCTTCAAGATCGCTACCATACAGCGAAATCGGACAGCGAAAAGCTCTACGTAAGTGGATTGATTTACGAATATATGTCAAACATAAATCAGCCTTACTACGGCAGCAGTCAAGTCTTAGACAACCATTTTTCTCAATTAGAATCAGAATATATTCTTGCCTTAAATGAACGTAAGCATGGTAGTTACGAGGCCTCAGTAGATAGCTTTTCTTCTTTGCGACAGACAATGAAGAAAATATCCGATTCCGAAGGCAAGGCTCTGATGAACTATCAACTTTGTTATACGCTGAATCAACAAGGTCGTTATCACAAAGCAAACTTTTATTGCTCATCCTTAGAGAGCCACTTAAATCATAAGCATCAAGAAAACTTCCCTGTTGATCTTGCTTTGCGCGTGGTAGCAAATAACTACAATTACCGCGGTGACTATGAAAAAGCCTTAAGTTTGTATCGACAGTTGATGGCCAACATGTCGACGCAAAGCGATCCTTCAGGGATTTACAATGACGTCGGCAATTTACTTGCAGAGCTGGGGCAATTTGAACAATCAGAGCAATATCTCATTCAAGCCTTACTGGTTCGCCAAGATGAAGGGACACCTCTTGAAGTTGCGCAAGTCGAACATAGTCTAGGAGCGATGTACAGAAAATCCAAAGAACTCGATAAGTCCATCAGCCACTACAAAAATGCATTAACGATTCTCGAACAACTTCATTATCCATACGGGCAAGGGTTGACCTATTTAGGGTTATCTGCTGCTTTGGCCGATTCTGGGCAATTGGATACCGCGGTAGATTACATTGGAAGAGCATTAAACATTGCCCAAACTTATGAGAATACGCACCTTGAAACAGAGGGTCATTTGGCTGCTGGATTGGCATATTTAAAGAACCATACACCCGAAAAGTCGATTGAACACGGTACAATTGCGTTAAGATTAGCGGTAAAAAACGCTAGGCCCTTATTGCAAGCGCAAGCCCAATTACTCCTCTCAAAAGCATACCAAGCTCAAAATGATTACAAAAAGGCGCTGGAGCATCACAAGGCCTACTCGACGATTGAACTAACGAACCGAGACGCGAGTAATATCAAGGCGTTAGAGGCACTAGATCTCACTAAAAAAGAGTATGAATATGATCTACAAGTCGCGCAGTTGAACAACGAAACTCTTCTAAGTCAGTATCAGTTTGAAAAACTCACAGACCAACAACGCACTTATAATTTTGTTGTTTTCTGTTTATTGCTTCTCCTCGCTCTGGCATTGATGATTCAGCGACAAACACGCTTAAAAGCCAAAATAGACAGCTTAACGTGTGCATTAAACAGAGCGGCAATTATAGAGACGATTAAAAGCCAAACCTCCAAAGCGGAAGGAGACTTCCGCTACGTTCTAGCATTAATCGATCTAGATGACTTTAAGGCGATTAATGATCAGTATGGTCATCCAACTGGCGACTTAGTACTACAACAGGTTTGCAAAGCGCTTAAAGCTAAACTTAATAAGGGAGAGTACTTGGGGCGTTTAGGTGGAGAAGAGTTTATCTTGCTATTGAAAAACGTCGATGAGATTGACGTTCCCTTTAGAATACAAAGTCTGCATAAAACAATTTCAGAAAAGAGTGTACATTCGATTAATAACCATCAATTGAATATATCTGCGAGTCTGGCCTATCTATCAACCTCAATGCCACTCACCAACTTTGATGAGCTCTATTCGATATTAGACCAAGCGTTATACAATGCTAAGAAGCAAGGAAAAAACTCTCTTGTGGACGCATACAACGAGCCGATCAGTTTAAGTGCTGAGTATATTCTCTAATAAAGCCAAACCACCAGCGTAGTGGTTTGTTATAGGTGGAAGCATCAGTAAGCCATTCAGATGCAACACCATCATCAAGGAGTCTTTGTGCCCAAGGCAAGAAAAAACATTCAGTCTCTAGAGCGAGGTTTTCTAATCCTCGAGTTGCTCTCGATGAGTGAGTCTCCCCTATCATTACAGACGATCAGTAATGCGATCCAGTTAAATAAGACGACTGTTCACGGGTTACTTGCGACTCTACACTCTCTTGGATATGTATCCAAACACAACCATAGCTACAGCCTAGGGTTTAGATGCTATGAACTGTCTAAGCCGATTGAACAAAAAAACGAAGCTATCCGACAACATTTTGTTCCATTGCTGAAAAAAATGGCCCAAATGACTAACAACACAGCTTACCTCGCTGTACAAAGTGGCGCTAAAGAGTACTTGTATATCGATGCTATAGAGCAGGATAACCCTCTTACTATCCGCAGCCCGAGAGGGAAACGAGAAGGACTCACAACATCTGCGATCGGCAAAGTTTTTATTAGTTTTGATGATGAGCTTCGTCGAACATTGCGCCTTGAAAGCCAAATATCCCCCACGTTAGAAACTGAACTTAATCAGGTTGTATTATCAGGTTACGCACTCGATTTAGAAGAGGCAGAGCCAAACCTCAATTGCTTAGCGATCCCCCTTTACTTGGATGGTAAGGTCGTTGCTGTTGCGGGTGTCAGCGGTGCTGCCTCCGAACTGACGGTCACTAGGCTAAAACACTTTGCCAGCATCTTTCTCAAACTTTAAGATTTGACAGTGTCGAATCCTAGGCCATTTTTATACTGTTTTGATTACATGCTTATACGTCGCCTCTAATATGGTCGTTGTTCAACTCAACAACGTAGGAGAAGCGATGTCTACTGTATTAATCACTGGCGCTAACCGTGGCTTAGGCTTGCAATTTGTCCGCCACTACCTTGGAAAAGGTTGGCAAGTTATCGCAACTTGTCGTTCACCAGAAAATGCTAAGCAGCTCAATGAACTAGTAACCCAATCTAATCAACTTCAACTGATGGCTCTAGACGTCACTAACCAACAAGATATCGATCAGTTAGCCACTCGATTAGCGGATCGTCCGCTCGATCATTTAATTCTGAATGCAGGTGTATTAGGCGAAGAGTGTGCAACGCTTGGCGAAATGACCCAGAAAAAATGGCTAGAAGTACTAAACATAAATACCGTCGCACCTGCCCTGCTAATTCAAGCACTACAAGACAACGTTGCGAAAAGTCAGCACAAAACCATCGTGGGAATCTCAACCCGAGTTGCGAGTTTAAGCGATAACAGTTCAGGTAACATGTACAGTTATCGAGCATCTAAAGCAGCGCTTAATCAGGTTCTAGTATCAGCAGCACGCAATCTCGAATCGCAAGGAGTAAAAACTGTCGCAGTTCATCCCGGCTGGGTAAAAACCGATATGGGCGGTGAGGACGCAACCTTTTCTGCCGAGGAAAGTGTTGCAGGCATTGTTTCGGTCGCAGAACAACTAACACTTGAGCTATCCGGAAGCTTCCGCGTATTTGATGGCTCTACAATCGAATGGTAACTGATCTCTAAATGACGTCTCCCGGCCAAATTGAAGGCCGGGAGAATACAGTAAACTAATAGGCCAAAAAGATAAAAGCTCGCACTATCGTCAGACAAGCGAGCCGTTATCGTCTATGGTGTTGTACTACCGTCAAACGCTGAGGAAGTCAGCGATTGCAGAGGTGTCATTTAGGCAATGATTTCCCGTGAAACTCACTCAATCATCCCACTCAGGCGCTAGCCCTTCAGGGTTTACTTCGCGGCCATTTCTTTCCAACGCATCTATCTTAGCAATCGCCTCTTCACTCAGATTAAGTTCAAGTGCTTTCAGGTTACTTGCCAAATTCTCTCGTTTAGTTGAAGACGGGATCACCGCGTAACCTTTTGACAGCGCCCAAGCAAGCGCGACTTGAGCTGGCGTGGCCTGATAGTCCTCAGCAATACCTGCAATAGTTGGGTCCCCAAGTACTTTCCCATATGCCAAGGTCATGTAAGACGTTACCTGAATATCGTTTTCCTGCATGAAGCTGACCAACTTACGATTTTGCAAATAAGGGCTAAGCTCGATTTGGTTAGTAACAATATTCTCTTTACCGACCACTTCTATCGCTTGTTGCAACAAGTCAATATTAAAGTTGGAGACGCCAATATTACGGGTTAACCCTTGCGATTTAGCTTCAAGTAATGAAGCCATGTATTCGCTCAAGTTATTGTTATTGCCAGGCCAGTGGATCAAGGTCAAATCCACATAATCTGTATTTAGCTTTTCTAAGCTCTCTTTTAGACTTGGAATGAGTTGTTCCGTGTTCATGTTATCAACCCAGATCTTGGTCGTAATGAATAGCTCATCACGTGCAATACCGGACTGTGTCAATACTTCACCGATTTCTGCCTCATTACCGTAAATCTGTGCAGTATCAATTACGCGGTAACCCACTTCTAACGCATTACGGACTGAATCCTTAACTACTTCACCCTCTAAACGAAACGTGCCGACGCCAAATGATGGTACTTTCATCTAAATCTCCTGAATTATCGATTTTATAGTTGATTCGAAGCAAAACTTTACGCCGCAAGAAACTTTCCGTAAAGTTAACAATACTCAAATCTAATTTGAAATATATTCAACAATGAAAGCTACTCTAGATGAAATGCGCACCTTTATGGCCGTGGTCGATACGGGTTCAATCAGCTCTGCGGCTGAACTGTTATCGATGACCGTCTCGGCGGTGAGTCGATCGGTATCTCGGCTAGAAGCCAAACTCGAAACGACTTTGTTAAATCGCACAACCCGTAAGTTAGATGTTACTAATGAAGGAACGATATACCTCGATAAAGTCAGACATATTGTAGAAGCAGTAGAGAATGCCGAAGCACAACTGAAAAGCCAGAAATATAAGCCCTCTGGCCTCCTACGAATAAACGCAGCTACCCCCTTCTTACTGCACGTACTAACGCCGCACATTGCTAAATATCAGAGCTTGTATCCAGAAGTCGAAATCGATCTCAATTCCAATGAGGAAAATATTAGCCTTTTGGGAACAAAAACCGATATTGC
Organism: Vibrio sp. 1978; assembly: GCF_033344345.1. Taxonomy (NCBI): domain Bacteria; kingdom Pseudomonadati; phylum Pseudomonadota; class Gammaproteobacteria; order Vibrionales; family Vibrionaceae; genus Vibrio; species Vibrio sp. 1978. The sequence goes on along the minus strand of NZ_JAWPOP010000012.1, from coordinate 134,540 downwards.
TTTTCGTATCGGTGAGCTACAAAACTCAACCATGCGCGCGATATTTCTTGGTAAAAGTCGGATTCGAATCGTCGCGAGTCCAGAGTATTTAAGACAACATGGTACTCCAACCTCAATAGATCAGTTACTCAATCACAAGCTACTTGGATTCAACAAGCCGGAGTATCTTAAGGAATGGCCGATCATGGATGATAAGAACAAACTTCTGCGTATTATGAGTAGCCTAAGATCTGATAATGGCGAGACGCTAAGGTGTTTAGCCTTACATGGTGCGGGGATAGCTTGCCTGTCTGACTTTATGACCTACTCTGACCGACAAGCTGGTCGCTTAGTGGGCGTGCTTAGTGAACACACGCATAATGTCGAACAGCCCGTTCATGCGGTGTATTACAAAAATGCCAGTACCTCACGCCGGATCAGCTCTTTTATTGACTTCATCAAGCAAGAAATCAAGGTAGAGAACCACCAGTTCCTTTAAAGACCACCGCTGTTTGTGGCAAAACACTTTTGTCTTTTTGCCGCTTTTTCTCACAACAAAAATCTCATAGTGTCCTGAATATCAGGGAGGCACCTTGCCTCCTAGTACTCACAGTAATAGTCAGGATTCATAATGCATAAAGATTTAAGTAACAGATTCACCATCGGGGTTGAGCTCCCCCTAGATAATGACTGGACCCAAGAAGGCCAGAAAAAACGCCTGCTCCAACGAAAACCGTTCGGCGTACCAGACATGAGTGCACATAAACAGCGTATTATGTTAGCCGATAAGTTAGGCTTTAACGTAGCGTGGGTGAGAGATGTCCCGTTGTACGACCCTAACTTTGGAGACGCGGCACAAATTTATGAACCGTTCAGTTATCTTGGCTATCTCTCTGCGTGCACCGACAACATTCTACTAGGGACAGCAGCGATAGTATTACCGTTAAGACAACCTTGGCTAGTGAAAAAAGCCGCTGCGACCATCAACGAGTTAAGTGGTGACCGCCTGATACTCGGTGTGGCTAGTGGAGACCGTCCTAGTGAATATCCCGTTTTTAACGCTAACTTTGACAGCCGTGGCTCGGCTTTTCGAGAAAGTGTAGAGATTTTGAAAGATACGCAAAATGATAAGCTGGGTAACGATCTACAGTTATTACCCGAGTTTGCTGATATTCCTATCTATGTCGCAGGGTTAGCGCAGCAAAGTCCACAATGGATAGGAGAAAACCTAGACGGCTGGCTCGCCTACCCAGGCACACCTGATGATCATGAACACCGCGTTGTACTTTGGCGCTCCGTAGCGGGAAACAAACCCTACGCCAGCTTTATTCATCTTGATTTAGTCGATAACCCAAATGCACCAGTCGTTCGGCATCACTTTGGTATCCGGGCCGGAGTCAATGGCTTGAGCGATGAGCTAGAAAAAATGCAAGAAGCAGGAGTCAATCACATCGGGTTGCATTTCCGTCGTAATAGCCAACCAATTGAGAAATCAATGGAACAGATCGCTCAGTACGTGTTGCCACGCTTTAACTAAGATCAAATAAAAATATGTGCCACCTTACTAAGGGGTGGCACGCTAGGCTTGGCACTTGGAAAAACAAAAGCTGCAATAACGACAAAAATCTTTTGTTAAAACAACAATAATAGAGTTATTTTAAAGTAAGTCTTGGTTGAATAAAGTCGATGAACGCGGAAATACGTTTAGAGACTGAAGAAGATTTGTAGAAGACAGCATTGACCTGTTCTCGTCCAGTATTTGTGATTTTTTCCGATTCAAACAATGCCACTAACCGTCCAGAATCAAGATCATCTTTCACCATAAAGCCAGATAAACATGCAATGCCGTTCCCTGCCAGCACTAACTGTCTAACCGTTTCACCACTGCTGGATAGGATATCAGGCTCTATCATCTCAAACCCTCGTAATGGCCACTGATTTAACACTTTAGCGCCAGAAAAACCGATCAAGTTATGACTGCGCAAATCGCTCACCGCTTCAGGGAAACCTCGTTTAGATAAATAACCAGGCGTGGCAACGATAAATAGTGGGCTTGTTCCTAAAGGTTTAGCATGCAGTGTTGAATCCGATAATCGTCCAATACGTATTGCCACATCGGTTCTTTTTTCCAATAGATCCACAAAACCCTCATTAGAGGTAAGATCGAGTTGAATATCAGGATAAGCCTCTTTAAATGGCTGAATTAACGGCACGAGTTGATGTAAAACAAATGGGCTAGCGGCATCAACTCTTAAGCGCCCCTTGGGTAATTCACCTCGTGTGATGATCTCTTCTTCAGCTTGCTGTATTTGTAGTAAACCTAAGCGAACCGCTTCAACAAACTGATGCCCTTCCTCAGTAACTTCCACTCTGCGTGTCGTGCGATTCAGCAAGGTTACCCCCAACTGTGATTCAACTTTACTAACCGCACGAGATACCCTAGCGACTTGAATACCTAGTGCATCAGCAGCGGAAGAAAATCCACCACTATCCACAACTGCCATAAGAATCTCTAATTCATCTGATCGGGTTAACATTTCATCCCCTTTCTTAATTGCGCATTTCCATCATTTATAGCAAAAGTATTTTGTAATAAACACCATTTTTCGCAACGAATAACTCTTTAATAATACACGGCATGGAAACGGGCTATTCGTTTATCCATTCATATTCAATGATTATAAGAGAGAGTTGTTATGCCTTTAGCTTTACTTGCATTGACGCTTAGCGCCTTTGCTATTGGAACCACGGAGTTTGTAATTGTCGGTCTGATACCGACTATGGCCTCCGACCTCAACGTATCATTACCTTCAGCGGGTCTTTTAGTTAGCCTGTACGCACTTGGTGTCGCGGTTGGTGCTCCCGTTTTAACAGCGCTGACTGGTAACTGGAAAAGAAAGTACGTTCTGCTTTCTGTTATGGCACTGTTTGTTCTTGGCAATCTGTTAGCCTGGCAAGCACCTGGATACAACACTCTAGTCACAGCAAGGATACTGACCGGGCTTGCACACGGTGTGTTCTTTTCGATCGGCTCGACTATCGCCACTGGCCTAGTGTCAAAAGAAAAAGCCGCTAGCGCAATTGCTATTATGTTTACCGGTCTGACCGTAGCTCTAGTGACGGGCGTGCCACTTGGCACCTGGATTGGCCAAACATTTGGTTGGCAGGCAACCTTCCTAATCGTCGCGATCCTTGGAATCATCGCACTGATAGGAAGCGCTCTGCTAGTGCCGAGTAATCTGAAACAACCACCAGCAACCAAGCTGTCATCGCAAGTAAAAGTCTTGACTCAACCTCGTCTACTTTTGGTGTACGCAATCACCGCGCTCGGTTACGGTGGTACGTTCACAGCCTTCACTTACTTGGCTCCTATTTTGGAAGAAGTTTCGGGGTTTGGCTCTAGCGCTATCAGCCTAATTATGTTGGTTTATGGTGTATCAGTCGCATTCGGCAACATCTGGGGCGGAAAGATGGCCGACTCTATGGGGCCAATCAAAGCTCTGACAGCGATTTTCTCGGGCCTAATTGTGGTATTGCTCGTGTTTAGTGTCACAGCATTTAATCCAATTTCTGCAGTAGTGACCATTCTTGTCTGGGGTGCCTTTGCCTTTGGTAACGTTCCAGGACTTCAAGTTTATGTTGTCAAACTAGCAGAGAAATATTCACCTGATGCAGTCGACGTCGCTTCTGGTCTCAACATTGCTGCATTTAACGTAGGTATTGCACTGGGTTCTTGGGGCGGTGGCCTTATCGTGGCCAATGCTGGGCTGATGCACACACCTTGGATTGGCGCGATCGTAGTATTAGGTGCTCTACTACTAACCCGTTTCAGCGGAATGCTAGACAAGCGTGGAGAACAGCACGCAACGGCACACTGATTCACGTTCCGAATCTATAAAAATCACTTAAATTAGCCCGGCATTACGTCGGGCTTTCAATACAGAGTTTAAATACACCATTGACTGAGGTAGAAAGTTTATTCTACCCTTAGGTAAAACAAACGTTCTACCTGGTGTATCAAATAGTGAAAGAAAAAATCGCAGCAAGCCTAGAAAAAGCATTCAGTCAGTATGGCTTCGCCGAGCCTAGCGTACCCCAACTCAAAAACGCCTGCGAAGTCAGCCTGAGAACCCTGTACAAATACTACCCCTCCAAGGAAGCGATGATTGTTGCAGCTCTCGAGCATCGCCATCAAAGGTATTTGAGTTTTTTGCTCGAAGACGCCCCTGCCAATGGAACACCGGCTGTATTACACCTATTCACTCGCCTCGAGGATTGGATGAAGGAGTTTGCACCGAATGGCTGCATGTCCATCAATGCATTAGCAGCCTATCCAGAAAATCTATCTATTAATCAAGCAGTAAAACAACACAAATTGGCGGTTCGTCAGCTTATGGTCCAACTAAGTCAGCGAGAAGACCTCGCAACCACACTCTTCTTGTTACATGAAGGTCTATCCAACGCATGGCCGGTTCTCGGTCACGCTGCCTTTGCATCCGCTGAACACACTCTGCTAGAACTAATGAAGGAGAACAATCAATGACCACAATCCCGAAAGTCATGAAAGGCGTCCAACTTATCGGTCATGGTGGGCCAGATATGCTTCGTTACCGCGATGATATACCTGTGCCAGTCCCCTCGCCTGATGATGTATTGATCCAAGTTGCCGCCGCCGGAGTCAATAACACCGACATCAATACCCGAACAGCATGGTATTCTAAAAATGACGCCAATAGCATGGATGCAAGTTGGTCAGGAGACGCGCTATCTCTCCCTCGAATCCAAGGTGCCGATGTATGCGGTACCATCGTCGCTGTTGGTGAGAATATCTGCCCATCACGAATCGGTCAGCGTGTGCTCATCGAACCATGTATTACGCGCTTCAACAGTCAAGCACTTAGCTCGCCTTGGTACTTCGGTTCAGAATGTGATGGTGGCTTTGCTCAGTTCACTGTTGTTGACAGTAAACATGCATATGCTGTGAATAGTAGTTTATCGGATATCGATTTGGCCTCCTTCCCTTGTTCTTATTCAACTGCCGAGAACATGCTTGTCCGCTCTAATGTCACAGCGAGCGATACCGTACTGATTTCAGGGGCATCCGGCGGTGTTGGCTCTGCCGCAATCCAACTGGCGAAGGCGCGTGGAGCATACGTCATTGCTATCGCCAGCCCAGAAAAGAAAGAACAGATCACGGCATTAGGAGCAAACCAAGTTATCCCTCGCGATGCAAATTTAACAGCGACTCTCGGAGAAAACAGCGTTGACGTAGTGATTGATTTGGTCGCAGGAGAGCAGTGGCCACAATTTCTTCAGGTACTAAAGCCAGGATCAAGATACGCTGTTTCCGGCGCCATAGGCGGCCCAATTGTCGAGCTGGATGTAAGAACTCTTTACCTTAAAGACCTAACGTTATTTGGTTGTACCGTTTTGGCACCAGAAGTATTCGGTAACTTGGTTCGCTATATCGAACAGAACGCAATTCGTCCCTTAGTCGCGGAGTCATTTCCCTTGAACCAGATAGGTCAAGCGCAAGAAGTATTTTCACGCAAGCAACATATTGGGAAACTGGTTTTGGAAATCACATAGCTTTTGTGATTAACAACGACCTATACAAGTCATTGTAATTTGAGAACCCTTTAAGCATTCTACAAAATGTTCAGTAATTAGGAGTGCGCTACGGTTGGCTTAGCTTGTTATCCCTTTTCATCACGCTAAGCCAGCTTGTAAAAATATGCGGTGTTTGCTTCTGAGTTATAAATGTTTAATACCAACATTATCTTACTTCTGGCGTTCATGAACAGAACCGAGATCTGAACGACTTCGGTGTTAAACCTACGATTCTATTAAATATTTTCCTGAACGCGCTCACATCTTGGTAACCCACTCTAAATGATATTGCGTCAAATGTTAGGGTTGTCGACTCAAGTAAATCACAAGCTTTTTGTACTCTTAAGCTTTGTATGTATTGGTTAACATTGAAACCTGTCGCCTTTTTAAAGCGTCGCTGCAATGTCCTTTCTGTTAAACAACTCAACTCTGCAAGCTCTTTATTGCTCAGTTTTCCTTGATAATGATCGTTTATATAGTGCTGTATTTGAACAATTACCTCATCACCATGTTGGAAGTTTGGAGTAAACTGTTGATAAAAGCGTTGCTCTCTCGGACCAGTATCAATAACCAACATTTTTCCTAACAGGCGCATTACTGCCGGTGACGCAAATAAGGAAACCAGCTCCAAACCTAAATCCACCCATGACATCATACCCCCAGCCGTAATGATCGTTCCTTCGTTAATAAGGATGGCTTCTTGTCTTACGTGGATATCGGGAAACTGACTCGCTAATGAAGGAGCCAAGCCCCAGTGTGTCGTACAAGACTTATTGGTCAACAACTGGGTTTGAGCAAGAATAAAAGTACCAGCGCAGGCGGAGGCTAAAATCGCACCTTTACTATGTTGGACATTTAACCAGTCGAGTAGCTCTGGCTCTGGTTCTAAGTAATATTGACCAGTGCCGCTAGGCGGAATCATTACCGCTGTTTTCACATCGAAGTGCGTGTTTGGCCAGTGATCCAATATCTCTACTTCAAAGTGCACATCAACGCCCAATTTAGCCGCCGCACGGTTTGCCATCTCGAAGAGTTCGCTTAAACCATATACGGAGGCTTGCGAGCTATCTGGGTAATTAACGAGTGCTATTTTCATTTTCAATTATCTTCAAGTGTCGCTTTTTGACTCTTTTGTGTCATTTTAGACTCTAAAGAAGGTGGCTAAAAGTCTTTATATTATTCGTACCGCAATGATCCTGAATAAAAGGAAAAGAAAATGACTCAAAAAGCCCTACTTGTAATTGATTTGCAAAACGACTATTTCCCGGAAGGAAAGTTTCCTTTATGGAATACAGAATCGACTTTAGACAATGTTAAGAGAGCAATAACTAAAGCCAATGAGCAAGACATTCCTGTGATTCATATTCAGCATATTGCCGACCCTGCCATGGGTATTGCCCCATTCTTCAATGAAGGCAGCGACGGTGCCAATATTCACCCAGAAGTTCTTGCTTTAGCGCCGAATTCCGAAATCGTGGTAAAGCACTTCGCAGATAGCTTTGAAGGAACACGTTTAGAAGAAGTATTGGCAAGCAAAAATGTAACGGAGTTACTTGTATGCGGAATGATGACACAAAACTGCGTGACACATACTGCTATTTCAAAATCTGCGGACAAGTATGATGTTTCGATCTTAATGGATAGCTGTACCACGGTCGATGAAATGATTCACAACATTGCACTTCACGCTGTCTCAACGAGAGTTCCCCTCGTAACTATTGAAGATAAGCTGTAATACACGCAAAACCTTTCGCTCACACAATGCGGGCGAAAGGTCACACATATATGCACTTCCATTGATATTTGCTTACTTTGTGTTAAACATTGGTTTCCAAATAGTTACAAGGAAACGTTTATGAAATGGATAGTCGTATTGTTTATTAGCTTATTTTCAGTTTTCAGCCATGCGAAAGAGTGGAAACAAATTCGCTTCACTGTTGAAGGGGCTTACCCCCCATTTAGCTGGACGACAAAAGAGGGAAAGCTAGAAGGGTTTGAAGTCGACCTCGCTAACGCGTTATGCAAAGAGTTAGAAGTAAAGTGCGTTATCTCAAAAATGGATTGGGATGGCATCATCCCTTCTCTCCTTAGTCGCAAGAACGATGCGATTATTGCTGCAATGACAATCACAGAAGAACGAGAAAAGAAAGTCGATTTCACCGTCCCTTATGCAAAAGTACCGACTCGTTTTGTAATGAAAAATGATAGAGAAATCAACATGGATGACGGCAGCCTAAATCGTTTATCTATTGGAGTTCAAAGAGCCACAATTGGTGATAAGTACCTTTCTGCCTTGTATCCAGATATTGATATTCGTCGTTATGGTACGTTCGATGAGGCATTTACCGATCTACTCAATGGACGGTTAGATGCTGTATTTGGCGGCTCAATCGGTTTAAGTGCTGGTTTTCTTGAAACTGCACAAGGTAAAGGCTATCACTTTACTGGACCAGCGTTTACAGAGGAAAAGTGGTTCGGCCGTGGCATTGGCGTAGCAGTGAGAAAACAAGACAAAGAATTAAAAGCATTACTCGATAGCGGAATACAAAAATTGATCCAGAGCGGTAAGCATAAAACCATCGCCAGCAAGTATTTCTCCTATAGTATTTACGAGTAACCTCGTTATTTTTTTATAGTCTGCGCGGTATAGGAAACTTCCCTTTCCCTATATGGCGACAAAAACAGAGCCCTCGAGCAATCGCCCGAGGGTTATTTTTATAAAAAAGCCCAGCTATATAAGTAACCCGCTCCCATGGCCATCGTTAAGATAACGATTAGGAAGGCAGCGATCATTTGGTTCTTAAAAATTGATTTCAACAAAATTACTTCTGTAAGACTTGCGCCAGCACTACCAATAATAAGCGCCATAACAGATCCAAGAGCCATACCTTTTTGTACTAGTGCCGCGCTAAGTGGAATGACCGCCTCTGCACGGATGTACAATGGAATACCAATGATTGCTGCGACCGGAATCGCGTACCACTTCGCTTCACCAGCGAACTCCGCAATGAACTCCGTCGGGATGAAGCCATAGATAAATGAACCAATCGCAATCCCCATCATGAGATAAGGGAACACTTGCTTAAAGTCTTTCCAAGTTGATTGCCAAATACGTACCCAGCGGCTAGGCTCTTTCTCTTCCACGACTGTCGCTGTTGCACTACCGTCTGATGAACAGCAGGACACTTCCACTTTAGGTTCAGGTTTTGGTGCATCACCACAACAAGATGTTTTCGCCGCAACTGGCGTAGGTTCATTGCAGGCGCTGGTACTACAGCTTGATGCTGGTCTCGCTTCTTCTTTTTTCTTGCTTGAATCGCCACAAGAAGTACCGCACGAAGAAGAACCTACCGCTTGATATGCTTCTGGTTTAACGTAACGCTCAAACCCTAGTTTTTCAAGTACATAGCCTGCTACCACTGATACTGACATCGCGATAGCAAAGTAAAATACCGCAACTTTCCAACCAAAAGTCACCACAAACAAGCCAATAATCACTGGGTTAAGCAACGGGCTTGCAAATAGGAACACCATCATAGGTCCAAAACCTGCTCTTGCACGCAACAAGCCTTTTAAGAAAGGAATGGTCGAACACGAACAGAAAGGCGTAATCGAACCTAGCAACGCAGCAATGAAGTAACCTTTACCCTTTTTCGAGCTTAGAATAGATTGAATTTTTTCTGGCGTTAGAAAATCTTGCAACACACCGACAATGTAGCTAATTGCCAGAAATAAGATGATAAGTTCGGTTGCTAGAAACGCAAACATATCCAGCGCTTCTTTAGCCATAGTTATAATTTCTGTATTCACATTTACTCTCCTCGTCATTTTTCGCTAACAAGCTTACCTGATAGATAAGCCTTTATTTCGATATTTCTGGAATTATAGAATCATAAAACAAAAGATCAACAAAATATTTCCATAAAAATGGAATAATAAAACTAGTCATTACTTATCATAAAGTTACATGTCGTTAGCTATGCAGACTGGTTGTCGATGATAATTTCAGAGCATCTCGAATCCTTTTTATCAAACATAACCTAAAATTATCAAAATAAGAAAAAACCATAATTATTGCAGCAGCACCCTCTGAGTTAGTATGACTTTCGACCATTCTTAATAATAAGGAAAACCTATGAGAGCGATAACTTACCAACGAGATAACGATACTTTCTCTTTATCCGAATTACCTACACCAAAACTAGAAACCCAATTTGATGTATTGGTTAAAGTTAACGCTGTTGGTTTGAACCCTGTCGATGCAAAAATTCATTATTGGTCAGACATGGTCACTAACATGGATAACAATTTTGTTGGCGGGTTAGACGTATCAGGAGAAATAGTCTCTGTAGGCGATGCGGTCGTTGATTGGAAGGTTGGCGATAAAGTGTTGTATCACGGAAACATGAGGCGCAATCACGGTGGATTCGCTGAATTTGCTATCCATGATTCAAGAACGCTCATAAAGCACCCTCAGGTTCCGGTTGAAGTGGCAGCATCTACACCTTGCGCAGCCTGGACCGCATATCGCGCTTTGGTAGACAAGCTCGATATTTCAAATCGAAGCAGCATTTTTATCGCCGGAGGTGCTGGCGGCGTTGGAAGCTTTGCTATTCAGTTAGCAAAGACATTTGGTGTTGAACAGATCATTGCTACTAGTTCAGAAGCTAATCACGCATATTTGTCCTCGTTAGGAGCAACCCATATGATTGATTATCATCATGAAGATGTAGTTCAGCGAGTAATGGACATTACCGGAAATCATGGCGTTGAGGTTGCACTCGATTGTGTAGGCGGTGATAACGACCGAATTGCAGCCTCGGTGTTAACCTTTGAGGGAGAAATGGTGGAGCTCGTCAAGACTGTCGACCCTTCTCAATATCCAGATGCCTTCTTAAAAGGCTTGGGCTTCCACCAAATAAGTTTGGGCTCTGGTCATGTCTTTGGCGAGAGAGGGTTTGCAAGTATCGTTAATGCCGGAAAGGAAGTGTCTGAGCTATTAGAAAATGGAGAATTGGAAGTACCGAAACTGAAGATCATCGGCTTAGAGGATGTAGGTAACGCACTCTTGGACATGCGAAATCAGAGAACAGTTGGAAAGATTGTCGTTAATCTGAACCAAAAATAATTAATAAAGATCTCGAGGCAAACTGGCAAAGTAATGAGCAAGTTAAAGCATCTTGTTACTTTGCCAGATATGAAAGACCTTTATTTTGTCTATAACGATGAATGAAAAACAAAACCTCTTGCCATACTTCGCTGCGCTTCACCAAAATTAGGCGTTTTCGAGAGTGTCTCTCCAAGTCGCTAGCAATTTAATATGACGTGGTTCAATCCCACAGCAACCACCAATAATGCTTGCTCCCTGCGCATGCCACTTTTTAGCATACTCAAGATATTCAGTCGGAGAGAAATGACGAACTTCCTGAATGGTCTCGTTGGCTTGGTGCGCTTGCTTTATCGGAGCAAAGCTATTTGCGAAAACACCTATCGTCAATTCTCTACCTGACTCACTCAATACTGCTTGTGTATCTATGATCGCTTGCTCGACAACTTCAGGAATAGAGCAATTGAAAAAGATACCTGAAACATTTGTTTTCAACAGCGTATTAACCGCGACTTTAAGAGATTCCCCTGAGCGAAGGCGAGGCAAAGAGTTAGGCTCATCCATTAAGGTGAAAGCAATATAATTGGGCTTATCTGTTTTGGCTAAAATTATTGATAGAACTTCAACTTCAGCGAGGCTAGACACGGTCTCAGCTAACCAAATATCAACATATTGATCTTGAGCTTCAAATAACTCAGAAGCCACTTCCAGTGCCCTTTTCGGCTCGAATAATTCAGGCCTGTAAGACCCCATTACAGGAGGAAGAGAGCCCGCAACGAGCACTCTATCGTTAGAGCTGGTGACTACATCTCTGGCAATTTTAGCTGCAGATTTTGCTAACTCAGTCCCCCGTTTTGCATAGAGTTCCTCGCCTAAGTGAAATGGGACACATGCATAACTGTTAACAGTGATAATCTCTGCGCCAGCGTCTATGAAATTCTCATGGGCCATTTTTACATGTTGTGGTGATTCAATTAGCGCTTGTGCACTCCAAAGCGGCTGAGAAAAAGGGGCGCCAATACGTTTCAACTCTCGCCCCATGCCACCATCTAAAATTGTTACTTTCTTCATTTAGACATCCATACCGCCAAACATCCATAAGCTCTATTCAAACACAATTTTTATCAATTCAAAATGAAATTGTTATGTTTAAAGTGAACAAAGACTTAGTGGCTGATTAAACACTTTAGTATTTACCAGACCTTTCATTCGGACCAAGCTAATGTTATCGCCATTAACTTCGAGTAAAAGCCCATTATCTATGTCTCTCGGCGAGGCGAGCGTTACGAGCCACAATAGTGCATGAAATGATTGAGGGACTCGCCCTCAATCAAATTTTCTTTTTATTATAAGACTTTAGATAAAAACTTCTGCAATCTAGGGTTGGTGGGGTTATCAAAAAATCGCTCAGGAGAGTCAGAAACCAAAAGCTCACCATCTTCCATAAACAACACCCTATCAGCGACCTCTTTTGCGAAACCCATTTCATGAGTAACCACTACCATCGTCATTCCGTCCTTGGCCAAATCTTTCATCACATCAAGAACTTCTCCAACCATTTCAGGGTCTAGTGCTGATGTGGGTTCATCAAACAACATAATGTTGGGCTTCATTGCTAACGCACGAGCGATTGCGACGCGCTGCTGCTGTCCACCTGATAAATGATTAGGATAATTATCCATTCTCTCCGACAGACCGACTTTATAAAGCAAATCTTTTGCTTCTTTCTTCACCGATTCAGGGGCACGTTTAGAAACCTTTAAAGGTGCTAACATGACATTCTCTATCGCCGTTTTATGTGGAAAAAGGTTGAAGCCTTGAAATACCATGCCCACATCAGCGCGTAGTTTATTGATATCCGTAGATTTGTGGTACATATCGATACCATCTACGATTATAGACCCACTATTTATTGTCTCTAATTGATTAATCGTCCGTAAGAATGTTGACTTACCAGAACCTGACGGTCCTACGATGACAATCACTTCCCCTTTTTCTACATTTACCGATACGTCCTTGAGCGCATGGCAGCCATTAGGGTAAATTTTATTAATTGTTTTTGCTGAAATAATGTATTCCATTAATGACTCCACCATTAATCACTTGCTGCCAATTTCTTTTCTAACGTTTGTATTGCCCAAGATAAGGTACTAGTTAGAAGCAAATAAAGGGCCGCAACGGTAAACCAAACTTCAAATGGGGCAAAACTACCACTTACGACTTCCCTGCCCGCTTTTGTCAGATCAGTAATCGAAATCACGGAGACAAGTGAGGAATCTTTTATCAGGTTGATAAACTGCCCGGCTAAGGGAGGTAATGTCTGCTTAAACGCTTGAGGTAAAATGACATAAATCATCGCTTTGGGATAATTCATTCCTAGTGAACGCGCCGCTTCCATTTGTCCTCTTGGGATTGAGTGGATTCCTGACCGCACAATTTCTGCGACATAAGCGGCGGTAAACACGGAGAGCGCTATCACTCCCGCAGTAAAACGCTCAAGGTCAAGCACAGTACCAATAAAGAAGTAAACGATAAAAATCTGTACTAAAAGAGGCGTTCCACGAATGACCTCGACATAAACAAGCGCCAGCTTTTTTAATGCCGGATTGCTGGATATGCGCATTAGTCCAACAACTAAGCCTAACGCTAGAGCAATGATAAGTGACCAGAGTGAGATTTTAATGGTCGTCACAACACCATCTAAAATTGGGCCAGAGCGCCACTCTTTTATAGTTGCTAAGGTATCTCCTTCAAAAATAAGATCACCTTCATAGACGTCCACAGACTTATATTGGCTTAGTTCAAGAACAATATCACCATGAATACTCTCCAGAGCCAGTTGGTTATTCTCGTCGAGAATGATGTTCCCATCGACAGGCGCGGTAATGGATGAAGCAGCGTTAGTGGCAATATAAGGAAGGACACGCTCCCAATTCCAGCTGTAATCGATTCGCTTACCTGACAGATAGACAAGACCGCAAATTGATAGCAAAACAAGAACAAAAACAGCGTTCCACAATAGGGATTTAAAGTTATTTTGCATGTGATTCCGAGAATGACTTTGATTAAAGTTGGTTGGGTATTTGAATAAAGAAAAGCGTTAGCTTCACAGCGCGAACCGTTTGGTTGGCGATGAACCGAGCCAGAAGCTAGCCGCTCCTCTACAATAACAAAATGATTACTTAACTTGCTTTAACCATTTATCGTCGTTAAACCACTTATCGTAAATGCGATCGTAAGTTCCATCGCCCTTAATTTGACGTAAATAGTTGTTTAAGAAGTTAAGCGTATCTGGATTTCCTTGCGGCACAGCCCAACCCAAAGGCTCGTAAGTAAACGGTTTAGCCAAGTGCATTAACTGCCCTTTGTTTTCCGCCACATAAATAGAGTTGTAAGGAAAGTCATAAACAAACGCATCTACCTTTCCGTTGGCAACCTCAAGTACCGCTTCAGACTGAGTTTCGTATAGATTTATCTTAGCTTTCGGAAGGTATCGTTTTACCGCTTGCTCACCCGTTGTCCCAAGCTTAGTTGCAACAACATATTCTGGACTATTGAGATCTCGGTAACTAGACACTTTACCTTCATGTTTGAGATCTACGAGAATGGATTGACCAATAACCACATAGGGATCAGCGAAATTCACCTGAGTATTTCGCATAGGTGTGATAGTCATCCCGCCCATAATCATGTGACACTTACCAGTCAACAGTGTTGGGATAATGCCATCCCATGAAGTGTTTACCGGAACAAACTTAACATCCATGGCACGCGCCATTTGCTTACCCAAATCGATATCAAACCCGATGTACTGCCCATTTTTTGCTGTCATTTCAAAAGGCATATACCCAGAATCAAAGCAGACTTTTAGCTCCCCTGTACTTTTGATGTCGTCTAAAATTGGGTCTGCATTAACCGTCGTCGAAACAGCTAACCCCAGTGCAGCAAAACACAATAACTTTTTCATGGATATTCCTTTATCATTTGTTGTAAAGTTTTTTTATACACGACAATAGAATAAAAAACCACAAACAATGACTTTTTAATCACTAGAATTTGTAGGATCGTTACTAAGCTGGAAGATCTGAATGAAAATCTATACCAAGCCATTGCAATTGAATTGCATGCATTAAGTGATTAAGTTGTAGGCAGGTCACTATAACGACAAGAAACATACGCTTTGACTGAATAGTCAGCGTTTCCGAGAGTGGTTTAATTATTAACGAAACCATACAGATATTCGCTTTTTCACATTGACCGTAATGTCAAAAGTGCTTGAGTTTTATTGTTGACAATTCTTCCATAGTCAATGGTCACAAATGTGATGTACAGCACATTTCTATAATGGCACCATCACCTTTGTCGAGAGATATTAACAAGGATTCGTTGGACATCTTGACTTTGTAATACAAATAAAAAGGTGACTATATGAAAAAACTAATGACGCTCTCATCACTATTATTATTCAGTTTATCTGCTACTGCTGGTATTCATGTCGAACACTCTACAAACAAAGTTGTTCTCAATGACTTTACGACAAAAGATGCCGCTTATAGCTCTGCGTTTGATCTTGTCGATGAATACCAAACGCTATCAAAACATGAACTTAGAAATCGTCTAAACATCATTGGAAGCGGTTTCCCTCGTGATATTGCAATCGATGATAGTAAGGTGAGAGTTGAAGAATACGCACTTAACCGTGATGAAGTTAAATATCGTGCAATCATAAACTTCGATTATCACTTCAGAACAAGTGACGGCGGTAAAAACTAAAAAATCATCTGCACCTTTACTTTCTTAGAGCCCTTCCTATTTTAAGAAAGTAAAGGTGTCTAATCACATTGAAACGACTGCTTTTCATAAATCGCTCTCTCCTTACATAAACAGTATCAATCCCTACCTCTATCGTTTACATAAAAATCATTTTTCCAATCTTCATTGAGATACATTTCGTCGTTTGGCGCTTTATCATTCACTTGGTTCGCCATATGGATTCCACATCACTTAAATGAAAAAGACCCTTGAAATTGAGTTCACTTTTTTATGAAGATTAACTCAACCTAAGATTGACAATTGTCGTTATATTTTTCTCGTTTATAGCAATATATAAAAAACTCTTTTTGTTTTAATTAACCATAAGACGTAAAAATAAAAAAAGGCAACAAGATACTTCTTGTTGCCAAAGAAAAAAATCATCATTCAAAAAATATGAAAATGAAAACTAGCAGTGGACTAGCTAACAGAACAATTATATCCAAAACACTTTAATAAGTAACGATCAATATAATCCATTATATATGGATGAAAATCAGCACTTATAAAATTACACCGATAAATAAAAAAGCCTGAACATAGTTTCAGGCTTTTTATATTTATTAATTTTTTAGAATGAATATCTCGCAGCTATTGCAAGAATATCGTCTTCATTGTCTACATCTGTAATTCTGTATTCTGCTAGTGCTTTAAAATTAGAAGTCAAATCGTACTCTGCACCTAGTGAGTAGTAATCGACGACGTCTTCATCATCACGCTCTAGATTGTTATAGCCAACAAGTGCCCAAAGCTTATCTGTTATTTCATAAGTGGCAACTGCTTCAATACCGGTGTAATCAATATTACTTTCAGAACCATCTTTAGCCCAGTTTTCACCATCACTGTATAAAACAGAGGCATAAAACTTGTCGTATTCAAATGCAATAGCACCCGTTAGCAGCTCTGCATCTTCTGCACCCGATTGCCCTTCACCTTCGTTGTAACCAAGCGCAACTTTGAAGCCATATGGCAACTTGTAGTCCGCCGCCGCACCATAAGAGGCTGCATCTGTTGACACTTCATCGTTTTCAGCCTGATAGCTAACATGAATATTCAAACCTTCATAGCTTGTCGTTAGCTTAAATACTGAATCGGAGCGACCGGTACCATATAGATCCGCACTTACGCCAGCAGCTTCATTACCAAACTCCGGGAAAATATCCGTGTAGTCAGATACTAAAGTGACCGCACCGTATTGACGTCCATAACTTACTGTTCCGTAATCTGCACCAACTCCTACATAGCCTTTTCGGATATCAAATTCATCATCTTCAATCCCATCAGCATCTCTGCGATTAGACTTAAATTCCAACTCATATAAGCCGAAGGCATAAAGATCTTCATTTATTTTAGACTCACCTGCAAGTCCTACACGAATGTAGCTATTATCTCCGTCTGCATTTTTATCATCAGAGAAATAATACATCCCTTGCGCTCGGCCATGAATATTTAATACTGATTCTTGATCTTCATAAACTACGGCTGAATTTGCAGCACTTGCAGAAAAAAGTGCTGAGATTGCGATCGACGTTCTTGTCATTTTCATTTAATTACCACTACTTGTGTTGTTTGAATCGAGTGAAATTATGAACAGTGGCAATTATTTTTAAAGTGCAAATTCAACCATATTCTATGGATAAATATAAACAAGCCCTCAATCTAAAACATTATGTCCTAGTACTCATATTAGTTGAGATAATCCATCCAAACAGGAGGCGTCCCTATTATTTTTTGAACAGTATCAATGAACAGTTTGGCTAATGGTTGTTGATTTCGGTGAGTATACATTGCATATATTTCCCCTATTGCGGGAAGATTATAATCAGGAAGCAACTGTACAAGATCTTGTTTACTCAAACTCTCCTGAAGAAAGAACTGCCCAATTAAAGCATACCCTAAATCAGATTTTACGGCATCGAGCATTAACTCAGTTTCATTAACGAAGTACTGCCCATTGATATTATACGTTCTAACGTCGCTTGATGACTGGCTTGGCGCTATACGTAGCTTATCCGCCTTAAAGTTAGCATTAGAGTATATTACTGCTGGCATTTTTATAAGCTCTTCTGGAGAGCTCGGAGTTCCATACTTGTCAATAAAACTCTTTGATGCAACCAGTGCCATATTATTGCTTGCCAACTTACGTACTATCATGTTGGACTCTCGGATTGGTCCGATACGAAACACAACATCAAAACCTTCGTGGATAACATCGACTCGATTATCATCGAGCAGCAGCTCTACAGTAATGTTTGGGTACTGTTTTATAAACTCTTTAACTGCCTGATTTAAGTATGCTCTGCCAAAGAAAGTGGAGCTTGATATTTTCAAGTTACCCTTCGGTTCATCCTGAAATGTAGCAGCAATACTACGAGTTTCAGTTAGAACCTCTCTTACTTTCTTAGCTTGCGCCACCATCTCAACACCTGCATTGGTCAGGGATAGCGAACGCGTGGAACGGTTTAACAGCCGTAAGCCCAATTCATCCTCTAGCTTTTTGATCTGTTTTGACAAAGCTGAACGATCTATATGATTTCTGTCAGCAGCCTTAGCAAAAGTTCCGTATTCAGAGACATCCAGTAGTAATTCAAGTTGGCTTGCGAGATCCACTGCACAATTCCTTATTTAGTTTTTATTCTTTATGTGATGGGAAATGGATTTTACAAAATTAATTTCAATTTTTTATGGTTCAAATTGCATCAGTGAATTGCAAATAATGCACGAATTAAAAACGCTTTAATTTTCGTCGCTATCTTTAGCTTCTGTTTAGTTATTCCTATCTATTATGGCTTATTACATTTAACAATACTCCACGTCTTTAAAACCCTAAACTGACCTTTTTCAAACCAAAAAGTGAGCATTTTGACCAATATTTAATCGTGCATTTTTATCACTACTCTATGTTCGCTGAGGGCCTATTTACCCATAGGTACAATGAATACAATGCCGTTCCTTTTAGTATGAACAGAATCATTTAGGGCGCGACAAATGTTAAAGAAAGTTTTCGGCATTGGCCTTTTATCCGTTTTAGCTGCTTGTGCAGACGAAGAGATAACCAAACAACCTAATACTCCCTTACCTACGATAGACGTCTCCAAAGTCATCTATGAGCCCGTTCAATCGTGGTTCACCTTTACAACAAGGCTTCAAGCACCAGAGAAAGTTTCTTTAATGCCACGCGTTTCCGGAGTTATTGAAACGGTAGAGTTCAAAGACGGACAGAGTGTCAACAAAGGCGACTTACTCGTCACTCTTGATGATCGAACCTTCAAAGCTCAGGTCTCACGACTTGAAGCGCAAGTTAAGAGTGCTCGAGCTGCGCTAGAGCAAGCAGCAAACGAACAAAAGAGAGCCGCTCAACTGGTTAAGCGAAAAGCCATCTCAGCGGAACAAGCAGAGGCCCGAGATACCGCAGTAAAGCAACGCTCTGCAGAACTAATGGCTTTGCGTGCTCAGTTAGAATCCGCAAAGTTAGATCTTGAGTTTACGAAGATATATGCCCCTATTAGCGGCACTATTTCAAGAGCATTCATTACTAAAGGAAACAATGTAAACGCAAATCAAAGCGTTATATCAAACATTGTCTCTAACGATCAGGTATATGCATACTTTGATGTCGATGAGCGAACTTGGAACCGTTACTTCTCGACAATCAATGCCGACTCTAACTTACCTACTCGTCTTGAACTATCTGGACAAAATGGGCAGGAGTTTTTTGGACGCGTTGACTTTGTCGACAACTCCATCAACGAAAACACCGGTACTTTGCAGGTTCGAGCGGTATTCGATGCAACAAAATCAAACTTAAAAGTGGGATCGTTTGGCCGAGTTCAGATATCAACAACCAAACCAGTTGAACGAGTTCTCGTTCCAGAGCGTTCTATTGGCACAGATCTAGAAAACCGCTTTGTATTAACACTCAATGAAGAGAATACGTTGCAATACAGCATCGTAACCTTAGGCGAACGTTACGGAACATTTCGTGCCATCGAGAATGGCTTGAACGCCGACTCAGTTATTGCGGTAAATGGCCCAGCAAAAGTTGGCCCAAATAGCAAAATCACACCAAAAAATGTCACGCTAGATATTAGCAACACTTCATTGATTATGGCTTCAAACTCAACATCGTTGCCAAACAAACGTTTAGCTCAAGACTAAGAAGACAACCGAATGAAATTTGCACACTTTTTTATTCAAAGACCCATATTTGCCTCTATGTTATCGCTATTGATATTAATAGTAGGCGCAATTTCACTTTTACAGTTGCCTGTGAGTGAATATCCAGAGGTTGTCCCTCCTACAGTGGTAGTTACAGCAAACTATCCTGGTGCGAACCCAAAAGTAATCGCAGAAACAGTTGCTACGCCTCTGGAGCAAGAAATTAATGGTACAGAAAACATGTTATATATGTTTTCGCAGGCAACCAGTGACGGCAGAATGACATTGACCGTAACCTTTGCTTTAGGTACGGACTTGGACAAAGCTCAGGTTCAAATTCAAAACCGCGTCACTACAGCTTTGCCCCGATTACCAGAAGCCGTCCAACGGTTAGGAGTTGTTGCCGAAAAAGCCTCTCCTGATCTCACCATGGTTGTGCATATATATTCTCCAGATTCTAGCCGTGAAGTCAGTTATTTAGCTAACTACGCTAATTTAAACTTGAAAGATGAGATAGCTCGGCTCGGAGGCGTTGGTGATGTGCGCCTTTTCGGTGGTGATGAGTACTCAATGCGCTTGTGGTTAAATCCAGATGAGCTCGCTTCTAGAAATCTAACCGTAATGGACGTTGTCTCAGCCGTCCGATCTCAAAACCAACAGGTGGCAGCAGGCTCATTAGGTGCGCAACCAGCCGCTAATGAAAACCAATTCCAAGTTTTGTTGAGCGTAAAGGGCCGTTTGGAGAATATTGATGAATTCAACGACATTGTAGTAAAAGTTGACGAAACAGGGGCTTTGACACGTCTTAAAGACGTTGCACGCGTAGAGCTAGGTCAAAACTCTTATGCACTGCGCGCCTTGTTAAATGGTAAACCAGCGGTGGCGATGCCCGTATTCCAGCGCCCTGGTGCTAATGCTATTGAGCTATCTAATCAGGTTCGTTCAACCATGGACCGTTTACAAACAGCCTTTCCAGCTGGAGTTTCATATGAAATAGCCTACGACCCGACCGTCTTTGTTCGTGGTTCGATAGACGCGGTGGTTCATACTCTGCTAGAGGCAATTGTACTTGTTGTTGTCGTAGTCATTTTGTTTTTGCAAACATGGCGCGCGTCTATCATCCCTATCATTGCGGTGCCTGTTTCATTAATCGGTACGTTCGCCGTAATGCAAATGCTTGGAGTATCGATTAACACGCTTTCGTTGTTTGGGCTTGTTCTCGCCATAGGCATCGTCGTCGATGACGCCATTGTTGTCGTCGAAAACGTGGAACGGAACATCCATAATGGACTTGCACCACTAGAAGCAACGAAACAAGCAATGACCGAAGTTACCGGGCCAATTATTGCAATTGCTTTAGTGTTATGTGCGGTGTTCATCCCGACGACCTTTATTACAGGGTTATCCGGTCAGTTTTATAAGCAGTTCGCACTAACAATTACGATCTCGACGATTATTTCAGCAATTAACTCGTTGACGTTATCGCCTGCTTTATCAGCACTGCTATTACAAGATAAGAACGCAAAACCCGATCGGCTAACCAAGCTCTTGGATGCGGTTTTTGGTAAGTATGTTTTTGCGCCATTCAATAGAATTTTTGAGTATAGCTCGAACCAATATCAAGCTCTGGTCAAGAAGCTGATTCGCTATAGCCTTGTTGTTGTGGTGGTATACATTGCGTTACTCGGGGGAACGGTTTCTCTATTCAAAGCTGTTCCTGGAGGATTCATTCCTCAACAAGATAAGCAGTATTTAGTTGCGATCGCCCAACTTCCAGATGCAGCAAGTTTAGATCGAACAGAGTCCGTTATTAAAGAAATGGAAAACCTCGCGCTGGCAACACCTGGCGTAGCACAAACCATTTCTTTCCCAGGCTTATCGGTCAATGGTTTTACTAACAGTCCGAATAGTGGCATCGTTTTTGTTACGCTTGAGGACTTCGATAAACGAAATGATCCAACTCTCGGAGCAAATGCGATTGTTGCATCTTTGAATAAGAGCTTTTCAATCATTGATGAAGCCTTCGTTGCGATTTTTCCACCACCACCAATCCAAGGACTTGGCTCTACTGGCGGCTTTAAACTTCAAATCGAAGACCGAGCGAACAAGGGGTTTGATGAGCTCTTCAAGCAATTGAACTTGGTAATAAGTGAGGCATCAACAAGACCCGAGCTGATGGGATTATATTCCACATTTCGTATACAAGTGCCGCAGATGGACATCCAAATAGATCGTGAACAAGCGATGCTGCAAGGTGTTCCTCTAGAGCAGGTTTTTGATGCGCTTCAAGTTTATTTAGGATCATTATACGTCAATGACTTCAATATGTTTGGTAGAACATACAAAGTGAATGCCCAGGCAGACATGAACTATCGTCTCGAACCTGACCAAATACTTAACTACAAAGT
Source organism: Vibrio sp. 1978 (assembly GCF_033344345.1). NCBI lineage: Bacteria > Pseudomonadati > Pseudomonadota > Gammaproteobacteria > Vibrionales > Vibrionaceae > Vibrio > Vibrio sp. 1978. The sequence continues at coordinate 112,466 of NZ_JAWPOP010000012.1, read as the reverse complement.
AAGAAATGCTGCCGGACAAATGGTTCCTCTCGGCGCTGTACTGGAGATCATACCCACGATTGGGCCTGACCGCGTGATGCACTATAACGGCTACCCTAGTGCAGAACTAAACGGCAGTCCTGCTTTTGGTTACAGTTCTGACCAAGCCCAAACGGCTATTGAGGAAGTACTGGATCAAAACCTAGCAGAGGGAATGGTTTATGAATGGACTGATGTAACCTACCAGCAGATTTTGGCTGGTAACACGATGGTGTATATATTCCCACTTGTTGTTTTGTTAGTTTTCATGGTGCTAGCTTCGCAGTACGAGAGTTTAAAACTGCCATTCGCTATCATTTTGATCGTTCCTATGACCATTTTTTCTGCACTAGCAGGTGTTTGGTTCATTGGTGGTGACAACAATATATTCACACAAATTGCTTTGATTGTCCTTGTGGCTCTAGCGTGTAAAAATGCCATCTTGATGGTGGAGTTCGCTAAAGAACTTAAAGACAATGGCCAAGATACCTTATCAGCGATTTTGGAAGCATGTCGTTTACGTCTTCGACCGATTCTAATGACATCAATTGCATTTACCGCTGGTGTTATTCCATTAATGATTGGTACAGGGGCCGGAGCGGAAATGCGACAAGCAATGGGTATTGCTGTATTCTCGGGTATGGTAGGCGTAACGGTATTTGGATTACTACTCACACCTGTTTTTTACATGTTAGTGAGTCGAAACAAAAAACGTCAAACACTATAACCATAATATAAATACTCATTTAAATTCATACTAAAGGGAGCTATTGCTCCCTTTTCTTTTGGTTATTAAGTATATTAATAATTTCTAGACAGAGCAGAAGTTATACATGAAACTAATACGCTAATATCTAACGTGGATAAACATTGTGGATTTAGCAAATAAACTACACCTGCTTTTAGAAGTCTCTAAAGCTGGATCTTTTGCAAAAGCAGCAGATGGGATGAATATCGACCGCTCTGTTTTGTCTAAACACATCAAGCAGTTAGAAGAGCACTTAGGCGTTAGGCTATTAAACAGAACGACTCGCTCTCTTTCATTAACACAAGTCGGCAAGCAAATAGTAGAAAAAGCAGACCAAATATCTCAACTCCTTGATGATACTCAACAAATAGCGGAGAACTTTCAGACTGAGCCTTCAGGGAAAGTACGAATTTCAAGCTCAACATTATTTGGAAAACTCTATCTACAACCTTCGATAGAGAAGTTTTTACATAAGTACCCAAAAGCAAGTGTTGAACTAATGCTAGATGATCTTCATGTAGACGTGATTAGAAGTAATTTTGATATTGCTTTTCGAATCGGACCTATGAGGGATTCATCAATGGTAGCAAGAAAATTAGCAAAAAATACGACTGCAATCATTGCTTCTCGAAATTTAATTGAAAAACATGGTAACCCAGAAACGCCTGATGAGTTAGTTAAGCTACCTTTTATTATTTATTCAAATGGTAATTTTATTGTCGATAAACTTAAATTCTACGACAAAGCAAAATCAGATGGTTTAGATACATACCCAATATCAGGGTCATACATGGTAAATGAAGCTGAGCTAATAATTGAAAGCGTAAAGTCAGGTCTGGGCGCAGCACTTATAGGTCAATTTATGCTCCCTAACAACCTAGAGTCTTCTAATTTAGTTCAACTTTTACCAGAATATGAAACTCAAGATTTTGGTGATATTTATGCCATGTACTCACACCGTCAGCAATCACCATTGGTTAGGGCATTCATTGATATCGTTCAAGAAGAAATTGGCATACCACCAATATGGGAAAAGCATTTCAATAAAAGCTAGGTAATTCTATTTAACCAAAATTAACAGAAAATAAAACATCAAATAAAATCAATAAGTTAAAACAGGAATATTTAAGATTCATAGGAGTTTAATGTTAGGTGAATTAAGTTCCATTCTAAATGGCGCTTAATTCACTAAATATAAAACATTCTTGATTTATAATACTAACAAATCCATCACCTATACAAGTTACGATGTATATTAAAGAAAAACACACCTCGGTCACTAGTTTGTTAGTATATAAAATATCTTATCTTATTTTTTTGGTTATTTACACGTTAGCAACGATTTATTTTAGCGTACAAATGGACAAAAGCACATCGGAGAACTCTCTTATAGAAATGACTCAAATAGCATTTGTGCTTTTTTCATCGTTAATGTGTTTGTATAAATCTAAGGAATATCTTGAACTCAAACACATATTAGTAATAATGTCTTCATTTTTTATGGTTATATTCGTTAGAGAAATGGACTACCACATAGAGCAGTATTTCCCTCACGGTTCATGGAAGTATCCTGCTTGGATTATAATAGTCTCGGTCTGTTATTTTTGTTTTAATAACATAGTTAACATAAAAAATGAGGTAAAACTTTTCATTTCTCATTCTAGCTTCACGACATTAACGATTGGCTTTTTTATTGTTTTCTTATTCTCACGCTTTGCAGGGTATGGTGATTTTTGGGTCGAGTTTATGGGGAACTCATACAATAGAGACGTGAAAAACTTGGTCGAAGAAAGCTTAGAGTTACTAGGTTACGCGATACTTTTAAACGGTGTTTTACTTATTAAAGTAGAAAACCACTAAGTATAAATAAAAGTTCATAGCTTGTAGTTCAAGCTTTGAACTTTTTTGGTTAAAAAAAAGCAGCAAATTATATTTGCTGCAAATGATGAAAAAAACAATATGCGTAAGTTAACTTCCTAGCAATGGATGCGTTAACGAGTTAATAATAACGAACCGTAACAATTAAGTCTCGTTGAAAATAATCCATAAAGAATGGAATTTATTACACTGTTAATTATGTAACCTTATCTAATCTAGTTATCACACGCCGTCGTTTTTATATCTTATCTCTTTCCGTCAATAAATAGCTCTTCACATCAGATCCCATTTATCATCCCACAACAGTCGGATTCAAAACAAAGCAATAAAAATCAATAAATTAGAAGTAGCCACTTAAAAAATAAAAAGGAGTAAAAACGAAACTATATCAGATAGAACATATTAAAGATCACCGACTCTGAGTAGAAAGCCGTTCATACTCGTTACGCATACAATCAATAAAGACTTCCATCGCCGGCGTCACACACTTCCCAGCATGATAAGCGCAGAGTGGCTTGATCATCTGTGAAAATTCGGTGAACTCAAGCTCTTGTAAACTGCCCTCTTGCAACTCTTTTTCAACCGTAAAACGAGGTAAGTAAGAGATACCAATATTACTCTCAACGCAATTTTTGATCGTATTAATACTGCTAAGTTCGATCATGTTGTCGATGCTAATATCACGCTCCTGAATAATGCTCTCAAACATCCGTCGAAAAAGGCACTTAGGGCCATTGCTTATAAACCCTAAATCAATATGTTGCTCTCTCTTCTTTAAATCTAGCCCTTTTAAAAGCGGTGAAGCAACCAATACCAGTGGCTCGTGCTCAAACTCGTGGACCTTGAGCGTATCGTCATTACCTACTCGATAAAACACACCTAAATCAGCTTTATCCGCTATCAACTCATCTCGAATCTGATAGCAATTTTGTGATTGCAGAGAGAGTCTGACATTGGGCGCTCTGATCCTGAACTCTTTTAAAACATTAGCCATCTTATAAGCAAGTTGAGTCTCAGCAACCAGCACTTTCAATTCACCGGTCGGCTCCGAGTTTTCTTGCTGTGCTGTTCCCTCAATATTTTCCATCACTCGCGACAGTTCATAGACGTAAGGCAGTATCTTTTCTCCTGCTTGAGTCAAAACCATCTTACGCCCTATTTTTTCGAACAGCTGCAGAGACAGATCTTGTTCCAACTGCTTGATTTGAAAGGTGACGGTTGATTGCGTGCAATAAAGCTTCTGTGACGCTTTTAGAAACGATCCTTCTTCAACAATAGCTTTAAAAGTAAGAAAGCGTTTTAGATTCATGACTAGACTCCACAACCAACAGTTCAATAAATTAAAAGTCTAAGTTTTAATTTATTCAATTTTTTAATCAATTGTAGCGAAGTATAGTGCAGTAAAAACAGGAGAGATAGAGATGACCGCCATCTACACCGCATTTTTTACTTACGTAATCATTACTTCAATTACACCAGGGCCAAACAACATTTTATCGCTCAGCATCGCGACGCAATATGGACTAAAACGCTCAACAAAAGTGATTTCGGGGATGTTTTGTGGCTATGTTGTTTTGATGCTACTTTGTGGCGCTTTCACGTATAACATGATCAGCCTCTTGCCCGTGATTACACCTTGGCTAACATGGATTGGAGCAGCTTATATTGTTTGGTTGGCTTGGGGGCTTGCTACGAGTGAGATCAAAACTTCATCGGATAATTCTAAAGGTATCAGTTTCTTAACAGGTTTCGGTTTGCAGTTCGTTAATGTGAAAATCATTCTTTATGGAATTACCTCTATTTCTACGTTCGTACTGCCCCACACTCAGAATATCTACTGGATCTTAGCGACTAGCCTCATTCTTGCTTTGATCGCACTTCTTAGCAACGTAGTCTGGGCCGTTGCAGGAAAGCTACTTCAATCGCAATTCCAGAGATATGGCAAAGTCATCAATATGAGCTTAGCAGCAGCTCTGATCTATTGTGCGACACAGTTATTTACTTAAGTATATAGTTGATCATCAAGAACAATATTGCTCTTCAACTTAGACGACTACGTTTATGTGAAGAGCAAATTCTGCTCTACAAATCGCTGCGGTTTCTCGTGCCCTTACTCGCTCCTTCATACGGCAGTTTTTGAAGAAGTAGATTCAACGTCACTTAATCAACCTAAAGATACGAAATCTTTTTTAGTTATACAGACACGGCCTTGGCGACCTCGGCAATAACTAAGCATTACTTAGTATACACAAATCAGAAAAACTAAGATAATCTTAGTCATCCAAGTCCTTCGTATGAACTTTAAGTGTTGTTTAATAATCCACTCCCAGCCCGCCTTAAGCATGCGCGTAAACAAGCGAATCTATCCCAAAAAGCACTGGGCATCCGTATCGGCATGGATGATAGTTCTGCAAGTGCAAGGATGAATCAATACGAAAGGGAGCGCCATACTCCCGACGTAAAAACGCTCAAACTTATCGCAGATGAGCTAAACGTGCCTCTAAACTATTTTTTTTGTGAAGATGAAATCACCGCTGAACTTGCTGTGAATCTCCACAAGCTGTCAAATGATGACAAGCAAAGAGTGCTTGAGAGCACAGCCCAGCTGATTGCGGACGCAATCGCCACGAAGTCGAGTACGTAATTGGGATTAAACGCCTAAGAATACGTATCAATACCAAAGAATCAAAGAGCATAACTAAGGGTTCAACATGGCTACAACAAAAGCACTTGTGGTTTTTTCCGGTGGGCAGGACTCTACGACCTGCTTAATCGATGCATTAAATACATATGATGAGGTTCATGCTATAACGTTTGATTATGGCCAGCGTCATTCAGATGAAATAGATATCGCTATCGAATTAGGTAAGCAACTTAACATCAAAAGCCACAAAGTCCTGGATGTAAAATCAATTAATGAGTTAGCGATAAGCTCGCTGACAAGAGACAACATTCCGGTATCTAATGACTTAAGCGACGCTAACGTACCCAATACATTCGTTCCAGGGAGAAACATTCTCTTTCTTACTTACGCATGTATCCATGCTTACCAGCTTGGCATTCAAGACATCATTACGGGAGTCTGCGAAACAGACTTTAGTGGTTACCCTGACTGCCGAGACAACTTTATTCGCTCTCTAAATCTCTCTTGCAATTTAGGTATGGATAAAGCCTTCAACATTAAGACTCCTTTAATGTGGCTTACTAAAGCAGAGACCTGGGCTCTAGCTGATAAGAACAATATGTTGGAGTTTGTCCAAAACAATACGTTAACATGTTACAACGGAATCGTTGGTAAAGGCTGTGGTGAATGCCCAGCGTGCCTACTGCGACAAAGCGGCTTAGAAGAATACTTAGCGAGCAAATAGTCTTTGTTAGCGGTAATAGCGCTGGGATAAAACCTTTTGCGTTAGCTTCTAAACGTTTTATCTCAGCGTGAAACTCCAGCCAACAGAGCTTCATTTTGATGCCGCCAGATTGGTGGCATCAATTAAATGCGAAACGATTGTCGAACCAAAGATAGCACTACACCACAACAGCCAACACTGCTTAGCTTTTACAACGCTATAAATTGCTTAGATATATCGACAATGTTTCGATAGCAAAGCTACCAACGGCATTACTCGCGAAACCGGGATTAGATAGAAAAGCTACCTCGAATGATGACGAGTCTCTCGTCTAAGCAATACTCAAATATTTATGAGTTTGAACAGACAAACGCCAATTGCGGGCAATGCACGTATCAATACACAATTGCGTAGCACGAGGCTTCTGGCTAATTGGTTGTAGTGCAATGATAGTCTCAGCCGCTACGTTCGCATTTGCTAAAAGGTCATCAAGGTGGTCGATGTCTTTCTGGGTGCCGACTGGATGCTTAATCTCATTTGCCCGCTCTAACGCGCTATTAAGCACTGGTAATTTACCTTTCATTGCTACTTTTGGTGACACTGTCACCCACGTATTTTCTGAAGTAATCACTTCTGATGTGCCACTGGTTTCAATTTGGCATTGGCACCCCATATCTTCAAACGCCTTTGTTAAAGGGCGCAGATCATAAATACAAGGCTCTCCACCAGTAATCACGATATGCTTAGCATTAAAGCCTTGCTGTTGATATTGCTCTACGATGTTCTCGGCAGATGCAACACACCACGTCGGAGAGTCTTCCGTTTTCACCAGAATATCGCCTATTTGACGTTGATCATTCTCATCTGCATACCACGTTTGTTTGGTATCGCACCATGAGCAACCAACCGGACACTCTTGAAGCCGAACAAAAACAGCAGGGACTCCAGTGAAAACCCCTTCCCCTTGGATGGTTTCAAACATCTCATTTAGCTTATACAACGCAGAACTCACTCAACTCATAACATTTCGAGGCGAAGACCATAATGGACACGCGTGTCTAGGTCAATTTAAACCAAAAATTAATTGTTAAAATAGACCATTTTGTAGTTTCATAGCGTAATGAATATAGGTTTCTGGTTAACGTTAAACCAAGCCTTATTCACTGACAGCTCCCAAAAAACTTTAAGGTAAGAAATGATGTATAAACTGATCGCACTAGATATGGATGGCACGCTACTCAATAGTGATAAAGCCATTTCTGAAGAAAACAAACAAGCGATCGCAAAAGCTCGAGAAGCAGGCGTTACTGTCGTTCTCGCTTCTGGTCGCCCATTAGAAGGAATGCAAGACAAGCTCGACGAACTGAATATCCATTCCGATCGAGATTTTGTTCTTTACTACAACGGTTCGATGGTCAAGAACGTAGGCACAAACGACATCATCCACCAGCAAATCATAGATGGTAAAGCTGCAAAATTGGTGGCGCGAAAAGCCGAAGAGCTAGGTGCGTACGTCCATGCTTTTAGTCAAGTTCATGGTTTAATCACCAACGAACACAACCCTTACACCGATATTGAAGCAAAGATAAATGGCTTAAATGTCACCGAGATGAACTTCGAATCACTAGAAGACGATCATCCAATCATCAAAGCTATGATGGTTGCAGAGCCAAGCAAACTAACAGAAGTTATAGCAGCACTGCCAGCTGAAATGCGCGAAGCGTTTACGGTTGTTCAAAGCGCTCCGTTTTTCCTTGAGTTTCTTAACCCTGCGAGCAACAAAGGTATTGGTGTTGCCGCAATTGCCGAGTATCTGGGAATTAAACCGGAAGAAGTTATCTGTATGGGTGACGCAGAAAATGACCACCACATGCTGAAATACGCTGGCCTTGGTATCGCGATGGCAAATGCAATGGAAGAAACCAAGCAAATCGCTGACTACATTACGGCAAGTAATGATGAGCACGGTGTCGCTAAAGCTATAGAAAAGTTCGTGCTCAATGCATAGCCCTTTCCGCCATGTCTGTTGCGTTAAGCTTCTTACGTTTAACACCCCTAGCCGTCCAAGATAGGCAAGCGGCGTTGTTCGTGGACTAAACGTGTAAAAGCCTTGCTGTAATGCAAGGCTTTGTTTTTACTAAAATACTAATAGATAACAAATACAGCCATCAATCTAGCAACGTTTTGCTCGGTTGGTTTTCACAAGTCAGCTTCCTTGCAAGCAGCATAAATAACAACATTAATAATGGATAATGTAACGTCGACAAGACTAATGACCACAAACCGCTAAACGATACGATATTAGCCGAGTACAAATAGAGTTGATCAACAAGCAACAATGCCAGCGTCACAAAGATCATCTGCCGAGTATCTAAATGTGCTTTCGACTCTTTAAATGTCATGACCAACGCTGATGCAGTGATTAAAATTGCTAACCAGCGACCAAACACAGGTAATGGCCAGATGACGGAGATGACCGATGTTGCCGCAGTCATAATGAACCAGACGCCTTTTGAGCTTAGAACTTGATCAACGTTCACATCTTGATTTGTCTCCAGTCGAAGAACATGCCAAGCCACCAAGCTGCCTAACAGCGCGCCAAATAACATATCTAAAATAAAGGCACTGCCGAGGAAAAACTTACCTAACACCACAGTAAGAGTGATGAACACGAAGACTGCCGTTGTTCCATTCAAACCAAAATACTGGGTTCTATGAAACAAGAACGTCAGCACACAAAACCACACAGCGATAGGCAAGCTAGGAAAACTAAAGCCAAAGCTGTGCGTTAACTCCATCATTGGTATATAGACATGTGGGCGCGGTAGCGAAAAGCCTTGTTGAGCGACAAGCACCATAAGCGACGTTGCACTAATTGCGAAAAAGAGTCGGTACACAAACCGGCTACCAAAGCGCATCATGGCAAAAGGAAATAGAAAGAGTAGTACCGTCGGTTCTGTCAGATCTATAACGAGTTTCGAGATCTGACTAGCTACCTCGTAACTCGTTTCTGACAACGCCCCTACCCAACTCTGTAAATCTATCAGCCACGCCAATTCAACCTGACGAAATGAAGGCGCGGATTCGATCAACTGAGTCACATAAGATACTGATTGCTTGGTAGCTTGATCAAAAAACTGAGTGGCTTGTGGCCATTGCTCAGGATAACGATATAAAGATGATGGTAATTCAGATGGGCTAAGCAACATCGCTGACGCAACTTCTACTCCATAATGAGGGGCAAACCAAATAGGCAGTTCATTTCCACCTAAAGAATTATTCATAGAAAAAGCGATAATGTCAGAGTCTGATATACAGTCGTAAAAAACCGCAGTGTCCGTTCTGCCAAGCTCCTCTCCAACCGTAACCACTATACCGGTTTCTTCCCACGTTTCTCGTTGAGCAGCAACTTGTGGAGACTCACCATCAATAATGGTTCCGCCAGGTAGAGAAATCTTATCCGTTAATACTTCATGAACTAGCACTAACTTGTCATCAGCGCGAACAATACAGAGCGCTCCTTTAACTTCGCTCGCAGTGGCTTTAGCCGTAGAGATCGGTGAAACAGGTAACAAAATAAAACAAAGGATGAGTAATAACAGCTGTCTCAACACAAAATATGACCTTAAATAAACATAATGATAACCAATGAATCATGGCAGTTAATCTTATCTTTTTCGACAAAAATTAAGTAACGAGTTATGCCAAACTGAGTTGATCGCGTAAAACCTGATCTCAACGCTCACTGGAGAATAATTTAATGCAAACCTGACAAAAATCAGACAAAACATAAAATGTTGATCGCAATTCTGCCAGTTATATAAAGATAACGTCAGGAAAAAGTCATACACATTTTGTGGGTTCTCATAGTTGACACAATAAAAAAGGGCTTATTATTCGCAAACAATAAACCCCAGTTATGGTAACTATGTACTGATCGTTGAAACCAAGAATGAATCTTATCTCATGGTCAACGAATCAAATTCACTGGCCCGATCGTTAGTTAGACTTGCAATTCGCATCGCCGACTTTTTGCCAAACACCCCAAGGCCCTGAGTCTGCTGGATTATCACCTTGAGTCCACCACTGCGCTTGCCAAACTTTACCATTCCAAGTAACCGTATCTCCTTTGAGATACACTAAGCTGGCTTGCCATACAGTTTTACAGCTATCTGTGGGAGGCGTTGTCACCGTTTTCGCTTGAGCGGATACTAACGCTTGGTATTGTGTGCTGGTCTTATCAACGTTGAAGTTCAAAACCACTCTTGCTTCTCCGCTCTGAGTAGCACCAAATTCAACATCAATACGACAACTTGCATTCATTGCTAACGTCGCCTGAGAGCACTGATCATTGGCAATAACAGCTGCATCAGTAACACCCGAAGCAAACGCGCGAACATTTTCCACAGTGAAGGTGGTGTTCCCTGAATTCTGGATAACAAAGCTATGTTGCTGTAACTCCCCAACATTAAATGATGCCAGTGTCTGTTCGGTGGTGTATCCAACAGAAACATTCTCTTTTGGTGGTGTTACTGTTCCGATAACACCATCGACAAAATTGCGCATAGCAGCGATATCGCTATAAACCCCATACATACCAGGACGAGCACAACCTATTCCCCAACTGACCACACCAAGTTGAGTAATTACACCACTGCGATTAATGACGATTGGACCACCACTATCTCCCTGACAAGAATCTATCCCACCTTGAGGAATACCAGCACAGAATGACACTTCTCCAACCGTTGTGTAGTTGCCACCGGCTTGACGGCAAGTCATATCCGACACAAGTGGGACGTCAACCTCTTGCAATCGAGACGGAGAGCTTCCTCCTTCAGAAGTTCGCCCTAAGCCAGCAACACTAAGCCAATCTCCGATGCTCGCGTATTGCGTTAGACTACCATTCGCAATCTCAACTGAAGAAACAGCTTGAGGCACAGAGTCGAGCTTCAATACCGCGAGGTCATGAGAAAGCGTCGCGCGGCGATATGCCGGGTGCATATGGATCTCACTGACGTTTGCACGAACACCATCACTACCGTTATAAACAACGCCACCGATTTTAACCGCAATCTGACTCGGAGAATCACCCTCAACACAATGTGCAGCAGTCAGGACGTAACCATTCCCGATATAACTGGCCCCACAATACGATCGGTTACCATAACGACTAACAATTTGGGTGTAGAATTTCCAGTCACGTGGGTCGGCAGTTACTCCGCCTACGATCTGGGGTTGGATAGTGTGATTTTGCGTCTGTGACAAATCATCAGCACTTGCGAACATTGGCAAAACGGCTAAAGCAAGTAACGATTTTGTTAGTTTCAAAATATTGTCCTCTTGTTTTTGTAAGCACGATCCTCGTGCTACTAATAAACAAGCAGACAAAAACGCCGATACCAATGTAGGTGCATATCAATTTGTTAACATTGCGAGTAGCTTATAGAGAAAAGTCTATTGACGAACTGAATGATTTCAATTCGATCGAACCTAAATCACAATATTAAAGTTAAATACGATTATTCGTTCAGCGGTTTTCTTAAATAGTGGATATGGTGTGCAAATCCTTGTTTTTCATACAAAGATATTGCGCCCTGGTTAAAATGCCATACTTCAACAAACATCTGTTTTGCACCGTAATCAGAGAACGTTGACTCAATTTTATTAATCAAAGCCTGCGCCGTACCTTGTTTTCGATATTCAGGCAGCACATAGAGCTCATCCACGCTTCCCATCATAACTGGCTGGCTGACGGTAGAAATAAGTTCACAGAAGTGACCAGAAATAAAGCCAATAATTTCATCTCCTTGTTTTGCTACGTAAACAAGGCACTCAGGGTCATCAATATATCGAGCAATGCTTTTTTCTTGTTCTATCTCCTCTGCCGTTTTGAAAAGCTCAGGAGATTGAAGATGATGCTCATCATGAAGCTCGAACATAAGATCGTTGAGCAACTCTAGGTCGCTAAAACACGCAGGTTTAATCGCAAACGTGGTCATACAAAGGGTCACTAAAAATGGAATGGCTGTAGTTTGTGAGGAAAACGTCGTATTGGCAAGTCACAAATGCTTTCACGATACGTTTGTACTGTTTGAGCAACAAAAAAGCCCCTGTACTTAATAAACGTACAGAGGCAGAACCAACCTACAGAGTTCGAGGATCAGGGGTTAGTTAGAATTGAGTTTTTCTCAGCGTCGTAGCACTCGCTCAATTTCGTTCAAGCTACTTGGGTCATCAATCGTTGACGGAACGGTGTATTTTTCACCATCAGCTATTTGACGTATAGTTCGACGCAAAATTTTACCTGAACGTGTTTTCGGTAAACGGTCTACAACCAACGCATGCTTGAAGCAAGCAACTGCACCTATCTCACTACGCACTTTGCCAACAAGCTCACCTTCAAGGTCTAGCTCATCCACTTTGACGCCGTCTTTCAGTACAACAAAACCAAGTGGAAGCTGACCTTTTAGATCATCGTGGATACCGACCACCGCACATTCTGCAATCGCTGGGTGGCCTCCTACTATTTCTTCCATTTCACCTGTCGACAATCGGTGTCCCGCGACATTAATCACATCATCAATACGTCCCATAATAAACAGGTAACCGTCTTCATCCAGATAGCCACCATCACCAGACACGTAGTAGCCTGGGAACTGGCTAAGATAACCAGTTTCAAAACGGTCATGATTACGCCAAACCGCTGGCAGACAACTTGGTGGTAGCGGACGTTTTAATGCGACAAAGCCTTGTTGGTTAGGCCCGACAGCCTCTCCAAGTTCATTCAGAATTTCGACCTGATAACCCGGAATGGGCTTCGTCGAAGAACCAGCTTTAACTGGCATCATTTCGACACCTGTCGGGTTGCCAGCGATGGCCCAGCCCGTCTCGGTTTGCCACCAGTGGTCAATAACGGGCTTGTCCGCTTTGCTCTGAACCCACTCCAGTGTCGGAGGGTCAAGGCGTTCTCCCGCCATAAAGATGTTTTTCAGATTCGACAAGTCGTACTGTTTTAAGTGCTCGCCTTCCGGGTCCTCTTTCTTAATCGCACGAAACGCCGTTGGTGCAGAGAACAACGCATCTACTTTATATTCATCACACACTCGCCAAAATGCGCCAGGATCCGGTGTTCGAACAGGCTTGCCTTCGAATAGGATAGTAGTGCAACCGTGAATCAGTGGGGCGTAAACAATGTAAGAGTGCCCTACTACCCAGCCCACATCAGATGCCGCCCAAAAGACGCCATCTTGAGGAATGTTATAGATTGCGCTCATGGAGTACTTCATCGCGACAGCATGGCCACCGTTATCACGCACAACGCCTTTCGGCTTACCTGTCGTGCCCGATGTATAAAGTATGTAGAGCGGATCGGTTGCTAACACCGGAACACAACCATGTGGCAGCGCTTGTTTGTACTCTCGCAGCCAATCTAAGTCTCTTTCTTGGTTTAGCTCAGCGTCGCACTCTGGACGTTGGAAAACAAACACTTTCTCAGGCTTCCAACGGCTGTCCATAATGGCTTTGTCTACCATTGGTTTGTATGGAATGACTTTGTTGATCTCAATCCCGCACGACGCCGTCATGATCACTTTCGGCTCTGCATCTTCAATTCGTACAGCAAGCTCATTAGGTGCAAAACCACCGAATACTACGGAATGAATCGCCCCCAAACGCGCGCAGGCAAGCATCGCCATTGCGGCTTCTGGGATCATCGGCATATAAATAACGACTCGGTCGCCTTTTTCAACACCTTGAGCAGACAGCATGCCAGCAATTTTTGCTACTTGGTCACGTAGATCGCTATAGGTGTACGTGGCTTTACGACCTGTCACTGGCGAGTCATAAATGAGTGCAGTATTATCACCGCGTCCTTGCTCGCAATGGTAATCTAATGCTAACCAGCACGTATTCATTACACCATCTGGAAACCAACGTTCTATGCCGTTTTCATCAGATTTCAAGATAGTTTTAGGAGATTCAAACCAATCGAGATTCTCCGCTTGAGCGCGCCAAAAACTCTCCGGTTCATTCTTCGCCCATAAGTATTCTTTTTCGTATGAAGACATATTGCTTCCTCCAGTATGTCCTGACATTGCTCTCGTTCTACTCAAAGATCGCTCTTTTAATCCAAAGATCGTCTCTTTTAATCGAAGACATAGAAGGGTACACGCACAAATCCCTCCATCAGTATTCTCGCACTTCGGCTCATAATGGCTTTTTGCACCACCCAGCCCTGCTCAGTTTGCTTCGCTTGTGCCCCAACTTTTAACGTTCCTGACGGGTGACCAAAAGTCACGGACTCTTTTTCACCGCCACCAGCGGCTAAATTCACTAACGTTCCGGGCACACACGCAGCAGAAGCAATAGCAACGGCTGCTGTTCCCATCATTGCATGATGTAGCTTGCCCATCGACAGCGCGCGAACGAGCACATCAATATCCGACTCATTAACGGCTTTACCACTTGAAGACAGGTAACTTTTCGGTTTAGAAACAAACGCTATTTTCGGCGTATGTTGGCGTGTTTGAGCTTCTTCTAAATCAGAAATCAGGCCCATTTTTAACGCGCCATATGCGCGGATGGATTCGAACATCGCTAATGCTGTGTCATCGTTGTTGACATCGTCTTGCAGCTCGGTGCCCTGATATCCTATCGATTCAGCATCAATAAAAATGGTTGGTATGCCCGCGTTAATAAAGGTCGCGTTGAACGTACCCACATCCGGCACCACCAAATCATCAACTAAGTTGCCCGTTGGGAACATACTTCCTTCGCCATCGGAAGGATCAACAAAATCCACTTGAATCTCTGCCGCTGGAAACGTGACACCATCGAGTTCAAACTCTCCGGTTTCTTGGACGAAACCATTGACGATTGGCACGTGAATCAAAATCGTTTTGCTTATGTTCACTTGCCAAACACGCACCGTCACAATGCCATTGTCTGGAATACGGTCTTGTGGGATCAGACCAGCATGAATGGCGAAAGGACCGACAGCGGCAGACAAGTTGCCGCAGTTACCACTCCAATCGACGAATGGTTTGTCGATCGACACTTGGCCAAATAAGTAGTCAACATCGTGATCGGCTCTGCTGCTGCGCGAAACAATCACTGTTTTACTGGTGCTTGACGTCGCGCCCCCCATGCCATCAATTTGCTTCGCGTAAGGATCAGGGCTGCCAATAACGCGTAGCAACAGTTTGTCACGTGCGGCTCCAGCCACTTGCGCTTCTTGAGGTAAATCCTCTAGGTTGAAAAAGACACCTTTACTCGTGCCGCCACGCATGTACGTCGCGGGCACTTTTATTTGGCTTGTTTGATTCGGAGTATTATTTGACATACGCACTCCTTATTGTGCCAAGAAATCTTGCGCGAAACGCTGCAGAACACCGCCCGCGTTGTACACGTGAACTTCGTCAGCGGTATCTAAGCGACAAGTAACCGGAACATCGACTCTATCGCCGTTGCTGCGTGTGATAACCAGCGCTAAATCAGCGCCCGGCTTGATTTCTCCAACCACGTCGTAAAGTTCCGTACCATCCAGCTCTAGCGTATTGCGGTTAACGCCTGGCTTAAATTGCAGTGGTAGTACGCCCATGCCAACCAAGTTAGTACGGTGAATACGCTCAAAGCCTTCAGCAACAATGGCTTCTACGCCTGCCAGTCGAACGCCTTTTGCTGCCCAGTCACGGGATGACCCCTGACCATAGTCAGCACCTGCAACAACAATCAGTGGTTGCTTGCGGTTCATGTAGGTCTCAATCGCTTCCCACATGCGTACAACCTGACCTTCCGGCTCGATTCGCGCCAGAGAACCCTGAACCACTTCACCGTTCTCTTTCACCATTTCGTTAAATAGTTTCGGGTTAGCAAAGGTCGCGCGTTGCGCCGTTAAGTGGTCACCACGGTGAGTCGCGTAAGAGTTGAAATCTTCTTCTGGCACACCCATTTTCGCTAAGTATTCACCTGCTGCGCTGCTTGCGAGAATCGCGTTGGATGGTGATAAGTGATCAGTGGTGATGTTGTCGCCCAGAATCGCCAATGGACGCATACCAGACAATGTTCTTTCTCCCGCTAGCGCACCTTCCCAGTACGGTGGTCGGCGGATGTAGGTACTCATCGGACGCCAGTCGTACAGCGGGTTGGGATTTTGCTCTTGATCATTCAGCTTAAACATCTGAATGTAAACTTGCTTAAACTGCTCAGGTTTAACATGAGTACCGACAACTGCATCGATCTCTTCATCGCTTGGCCACAAATCATTGAGATAAATTGGTTTGCCGTTTTGGTCCGTGCCAAGCGCATCGCGCTCGATATCAAAACGAATTGTACCGGCTAGTGCATAAGCGACAACCAATGGTGGTGAAGCCAAGAAAGCTTGTTTGGCGTACGGATGGATTCGACCATCAAAGTTACGGTTACCAGAAAGCACCGCTGTCGCATATAAATCACGGTCGATGATCTCTTGTTGGATTTTTGGATCCAGCGCACCACTCATACCGTTACAAGTTGTACATGCGTAACCAACAATGCCAAAGCCAAGCTTCTCTAGCTCTGGTAATAAGCCCGCTTCTTCCAGATACAAGCGTGCAACTTTAGAACCCGGAGCAAAAGACGATTTCACCCACGGTTTACGTACAAGACCAAGTTCGTTGGCTTTCTTCGCCACAAGGCCAGCAGCAACCACGTTTCTTGGGTTACTGGTATTCGTACATGAGGTAATAGCAGCGATGATCACTGCACCATCTGGCAACTCGCCTTCTTTCTCTTCCCACGCTCCAGAAATGCCGCGCTGTGCCAACTCAGAAGTTGGTAAACGACGATGAGGGTTTGACGGACCAGCCAAGTTACGGCTAACTGATGATAAATCGAACTCAAGTACGCGCTCGTAAACGGCGCTATCAAGATCGTCTGCCCAAAGACCGGTTTGTTTTGCGTAATTTTCTACTAGAGCAACTTGTTCTTCATCTCGACCAGTTAGTTTCAAGTAATTGATGGTCTGCTCATCAATATAAAACATGCCAGCTGTTGCGCCGTATTCTGGTGTCATGTTTGAAATCGTTGCGCGGTCTCCGATCGTTAGATCACGTGCGCCTTCTCCGAAGAATTCAAGATATGAAGATACCACACGCTCATTACGCAGAAACTCAGTAATCGCGAGGACAATATCCGTTGCGGTAATGCCCGGTTGACGTTTACCCGTCAGTTTGACACCGACAATATCTGGTAGACGCATCATTGATGGTCGGCCAAGCATGACGGTTTCTGCTTCCAGACCACCGACACCTATCGCAATAACACCAAGAGCGTCTACGTGAGGCGTATGACTGTCCGTACCCACACAGGTGTCTGGGTAGGCAATGCCCTGCTTTGCTTGTACCACAGGAGACATTTTTTCCAAGTTGATTTGGTGCATGATGCCATTCCCAGCTGGAATCACGCTGACGTTTTCAAACGCTGTTTTACACCACTCGATAAAGTGGAATCGGTCTTCATTACGGCGCTCTTCAATCGCGCGGTTTTTGTCGAAGGCATCAGGGTCAAAGCCCGCATGTTCAACCGCTAAAGAGTGGTCAACGATCAATTGTGTCTCAACCACTGGGTTCACTTTTGCAGGATCGCCGCCCTGATCTGAAATGGCATCGCGCAGACCCGCTAAATCGACTAGAGCGGTCTGACCAAGAATGTCATGACAAACAACGCGTGCTGGATACCAAGGAAAATCAAGATCGCGTTTGCGTTCTATTAACTGTTTCAGGCTATCTTTCAATGTGTTCGGGTCACAGCGACGGACCAGTTGCTCAGCTAGCACGCGAGAGGTATAAGGGAGTGTTTCATAGGCTCCAGGAGAAATGGCATTGACGGCTTCGCGTGCATCAAAATAATCCAGTTGAGTTCCCGGAAGCGGCTTACGATATTGGGTATTAATATTTGTGTTCATGGTTTGCTTCCATTCAGTCTTTACATCTTGCCTTCATCAAGGTTTTCTATTGCTCCAGAAACACAGTGATGAGAGGTTCTCCTTCCTCTGTTAGAGAGAATGACAAAGGAAGGAGGTGGTCAACCAAAGCATATAATGCCCTCGTTGACCTTCGCGCTAGCGATTCTCGATAGGCACCCATTCTTGATGATCTGGGCCCGTATAATCGGCACTTGGGCGAATAATACGGTTATTGGCACGCTGTTCATAAACGTGTGCAGCCCAGCCCGTTAAACGACTCATCACAAAGATTGGGGTAAATAGTTTGGTTGGAATGTCCATGAAGTGGTAAGCCGATGCATGGAAGAAGTCCGCATTACAGAACAGACCTTTCTCTCGCTTCATCACTGATTCAACACGCTCAGAAACCGCATATAGATGAGTATCACCAACTTGTTTCGATAGCTCTTTGGACCAGCGTTTTATTAAGGCGTTGCGAGGGTCACTTTCACGATAAATCGCATGACCAAATCCCATGATCTTGTCTTTATTGGCTAGCATTTTCATGATGTTCGCTTCCGCCTCGTCGGGCGTTTGCCAATCTTCAATCATTTCCATCGCCGCTTCGTTCGCACCGCCGTGAAGTGGTCCACGAAGCGTACCGATTGCAGCCGTGATACAAGAATGGATGTCTGACAACGTTGATGCACAAACGCGTGCCGCGAATGTAGAAGCATTAAACTCATGTTCAGCATAAAGAATGAGCGAGCAATGCATCACTTGTTTGTGCAGCGCAGATGGCGCTTTGTCTGTAAGTAATCGCAAGAAGTAACCACCGATGCAATCTTCAGTCTGATCCTCGGTGTTAATACGCACTCCATCATGACTAAAGCGGTACCAGTAACAGATGATGGCAGGGAACAAGGCTAGCATACGTTCGGTTGCTTTCAGTTGCTCCTCAAAGCTCATTTCCTGCTCTAGGTTACCCAATACAGAACAACCCGTGCGCATTACGTCCATTGGGTGTGCGCTTGCAGGAATTAACTCTAAAGCTTGTTTTAGCTCGGCTGGCAAACCTCTAAGGCTGAGTAGATGTGTCTTGTACGCATCAAGTTCTTGTTGATTCGGCAAGTGACCGCGTAACAGAAGGTGAGCCACTTCTTCAAACTGTGCGTTGTTCGCAAGATCAGTAATATCGTATCCACGATAAGTTAAACCAGTTCCCGTTTTTCCGACAGTACATAAAGCTGTGCTTCCTGCGCTTTGACCACGAAGGCCTGCGCCACCTAATTCTGCTTTCTTTTCTGCAGTTTGAGACATTGTTTGAACTCCTTTTCTGTCTGACTTTTCCCTCTCTGGGGTGTTTTTAGCCAAACGAATTTCACGTTATTAGATGAGATAAATTCCGATTATCTTTTTCTTGGGCTTCCGTTTATTTTTGCTTTTCCCCGCTATTTCCCTTCAGAGAATAACTGGTCAAGTTTGTCTTCATAGTCGTGGTAATTTAGGTGCTGATACAACTCTTTACGTGTTTGCATCGAATCAACCAGTGCTTCCTGATTACCCACTTCTAGCAAATGTTTGTAGACCGTTTCAGCAGCTTTGTTCATGGCACGGAACGCACTTAATGGATAAAGCACCATGTCCACTTTTGCTTTCGCTAGCTCATCACAGCCATACAGCGGTGTCGCGCCAAATTCTGTAATATTCGCCAGAATAGGAACGTGCTTTCCGGTCGCTTGCTCAAGCGCATTTGAGAACTGAAGGTACTGGCCCAGCTTGTTCATCGCTTCGGGGAAGATCATGTCTGCGCCAGCTTCCACACACGCAATCGCGCGCTCGACTGCGCTGTCCATGCCTTCAACAGCTAACGCGTCAGTACGAGCCATAATCACGAAACTTTCATCATTGCGTGCATCAACCGCGGCTTTTACACGATCAACCATCTCTTGCTGGCTGACTATTGCTTTGTTCGGACGATGACCACAACGTTTCTGTGCGACTTGGTCTTCCATGTGCACCGCTGCCGCGCCTGCTTTTTCCATCGCTTTGATCGTGCGAGCAATGTTAAATGCACCGCCAAAACCCGTGTCGATATCAACCAAAAGAGGCAAATCACATGCGTTAGTGATGCGGTCAACGTCAACCAAAACGTCGTTTAATGTTGTGATACCGAGATCCGGCAATCCGTATGAAGCATTTGCGATACCGCCACCAGACAAGTAAATCGCTTGGTGACCCAAGTTTTTTGCCATCATGGCGCAATACGGGTTTATAGTGCCGACAATTTGTAGTGGATTATTTTGTTCAATGGCGAGTCTGAATTTCGCTCCCGGTGTTAAGCTCATGACGAATTCCTTCTAGTCTTTGTCTAAACTTTCTGTATGTATAATTTGAGATTGGATGAGCTTTCGACTTCCTGATATGTGTCTTCTCATCAACATTTCTGCAAGCTCTTCATCGCGATTGCGAATGGCTTCCAAAATGAATTTGTGTTCGGTGAGCGCCTCATTCGGGCGAGATTGCGCACGTGGCGACTGGTAACGATACATCCGTAATAAGTGATAGAGTTCATCACACAGCAGAGATATTAACTTACTGTTTCTGCTCGCTTGGATGATGCGATAGTGAAAATCAAAGTCACCATGTTGATGGAAGTAAGATGCGCCTTCCATTTGGTCTATATGCTTGGAATGTGTCGACAATAGCATTTCCAAGCTTAAGAGCTCTTCTTGCGTAATGTGTCGCGCAGCTAACCTTGCCGCCATGCCTTCCAATGCTTCTCGAACGGCATAAAGTTCTATCAGCTTTTCCGGAGAAAAAGTGGTCACTCTAGCCCCAACATGAGGAATTCGCTCGATGAGCCCTAGCCCCTCTAAGCGCATCAATGCTTCACGCAAAGGCCCACGACTGACTTGATATTTCTTTGCTAGCTCAGGCTCTGATATCTTATGGCCAGGCTTCACATCGCCATTAACAATGACTTCAATCAGTGTTTCGGTCAGCGTTTCGGATTTGGTGTGTTCTTTCTCAGAACCCAGCACTTTATAACGAGCTTTCAACTCAGAGTTCATATTCAGATACTCTTGTTACCGACATCGAAATGTCTACAATTTCTTAACCTGAATATAAAGTAGTCGATCAAAGTGTCGACAATCAAGTAAATTGTCGACAATTTAGACTAAGGTCGTAATTTAAATGGGTCTAAAATGCCCGTTAAGTGCCTTTTTTAGCAGAAATAAAGAATGGTGAGTTCACATTGTCGACAACTTATAAACCTTTAAGCTTATGATCTAAAAACTAAAAGCTCAGCTGTCGAACAATAATCGGATAAAAAACTATTCTTTAGGTACAAATTGATCAAAGACTTGTTGCGAAGTCATCTTTTGTGAAGCGGAATTGAGGTCATAATAAGCTGGCTTTTCATCGGTAAAAATCTCTAAAGTGAGTTTGAAATCTGGGTTATCGAACAAACCAGCGGAAAGAATGTACTCACCTGTCGGCAACAAATGATAGAAAAGGTTTGTGCCGCATTCGCCACAAAAACCTCTCACCGCCCAGTCAGACGATTGATAACGCTTTGGCTCGGCCCCCTTAAACGTTACGTTAGGACCACAATGCACAGCATGAAGTGCGCCACTCGACCATTTTCGACACATAGAGCAATGGCACAGGCTAACCTCATTTTTAACCTCAGCGATGACTTCAATTGCGCCGCACAAACACGTCCCTTTCATTCTCTTTTCCTCGTTCATTTCCGTCATTTTATTATGGCCTACCAAAGCGTAAAGCCGCGTGACCTAACACCAACTTCTCGTCGTGAACTTTATGAACAAAATAACCGAAATGCTCAATATTCTCTTTATATCTCTTTTACAGACAGATATTTAACACTTAATTAACCTTTACACCAAGTTCAGCTTTAACGCTTACAAGGCATGACAACTGAGCAAAAACAATAAGGCTCAACTAAATAGAGTCGCTAACATAAGGAACGTGAACATGTTAAAGGTACTCAAACCAACGCTCGCCGCTTCAATCATCGCAGCTTCATTTTCATTCAACGCTCTTGCTGCAGATATTGAAAAAATGCACTTTCTTATCCCTGGAGGTGCCGGTGGCGGTTGGGACATGACCGCCCGAGGTACTGGTGATGTATTAATAAAGTCGGACATCGTCGAAACCGTATCATTTCAAAACCTATCTGGTGGTGGCGGTGGCAAAGCAATCGCACATTTGATTGAAACGGCTGATCGTCAAGAAGATACACTCATGGTGAACTCAACACCGATCGTCGTTCGCTCGCTCAGTGGGATCTTCCCACAATCTTTCCGCGACTTGACTCCTGTTGCCGCAACGGTTGCCGATTATGGCGCCATTGTTACATCAGCCGATTCTCCTTACAGCTCTTGGGAAGATGTCGTTAAAGCTTTTAAAGAAAACCCACGTAAGGTGAAGGTTGCTGGTGGCTCTGCTCGTGGTTCTATGGATCATTTGGTTATAGCAGCAGCTTTCAAAGGTGAAGGTTTTGATGCGCGTAAAGTTCGTTACATTGCCTATGATGCAGGTGGAAAAGCCATGGCAGCCCTACTTTCAGGCGAAACACAACTGCTCTCTACAGGGCTAGGTGAAGTACTCGAAATGTCTAAGTCTGGGCAAGTGAAAGTGTTAGCGATTACAGCACCAAAACGTTTAGAAGCTGCGCCTAACATTCCAACTCTCACCGAATATGGTAATGAAACTGTCTTTGCTAACTGGCGTGGATTCTTTGCAGCACCAGGCACAAGCCAAGAAAAGCTAGATGAATGGAATGCCGCATTTACTAAAATGTATAACACCGACGAATGGCAAGTCGTTCGAGACCGCAATGGTTGGATCGACAACTATAAAGCGGATAAAGCATTCTTCGCGTTTCTTGAAGATCAAGAGCAACAGATGGGTGACTTAATGCGCGAGTTAGGCTTCCTGAAGTAACAATCGAATTGGGGTCCCTCAGATACCAACCTCAATGAATAACATAGGTTGGTATTTCCCCATGTATTTGCACTCTAAGTTTCACCGCATATGGACATTGTCGACAATCGGCATGCACACTCCTTTGTTTATATACCCAAAGCGGCTCGACTAGCAGCGAAATGCTTAATTGTTAATGGTTTAGTTTATTCATTGACGTCCATATGCGGTCTTTTTTACTTTTGTTAGGAGTTGAATATGCCTCGTTCAACCAACTTTTTCACCAAAGAGTATTTGCTCTGTCGTGACCGCGTCGGCGCAATGATCTTTCTACTTTTCTGTCTTTGCTACGGTTATCAGACCTCACAAATTCCATTGTTTCCAGGTGATGAGTATGAACCATTCACCGCACGTACTCTGCCAACCATCCTGACTTACGTTGGTGTCGGCCTTTCTTTGCTATTGCTGGTGACAGGACAACCAGATAAACAAAGTGGCGCAGTGCTGACCTTCAATTGGAAGTTACTGATTGCCTTTTTAATTTTAATGGCGCTCTACGGCGTGGGCCTGACTTACTTAGGTTTTGTGATAGCTACTGGCTTCTTTTTATTGGCTGGCTTTTATCTGCTCGGGGAAAGACGTAAACCCGTTCTGTTTGGCGCGTCGTTTCCATTCGTGATCGCGTTCTACTTATTACTCACTCAAGGTTTGGACATCTATCTCGAACCGGGTTTGATTTTCACCATCTGGTAGTCAAAGAAAGGACTGAATTATGTTAGATGGAATTCTACAAGGTTTATCCACCGCAGTAATGCCAATGAACATTATGATGGTGATCGTTGGTTGCTTCGTCGGTACATTTATCGGCATGTTACCTGGACTTGGGCCGATCTCAGCCATTGCTTTGATGATCCCAATTACTTATGGCCTAGAGCCCTCCTCTGGCCTTATTTTAATGGCGGGTGTTTATTACGGTGCGGTATTTGGTGGTTCTACATCGTCGATTTTAATTAACGCGCCGGGTTGTTCTTCAACCGTGGTCACAGCATTCGACGGCTACCCAATGGCTCAAAAAGGCCAGGCAGGTAAAGCATTAGCTTTGGCAGCTTATTCGTCTTTCACTGGCGGTACGCTATCTGCCATTATGTTGCTTGTTGCCGCACCAGCATTGGCTAGCGTCTCCCTTAGCTTCCAATCGTCGGACTATTTTGCGTTGATGCTACTTGGGTTATCAGCAGTCGCGGCTTTTGCGGGGAAAGGTCAGGTAATCAAAGCGTGGATGATGACCATTCTTGGTTTGATGCTATCTACAGTTGGAATCGATAAAGGCGTAGGCGTTGAACGCTTTACCTTCGGTTTAACGGATTTAATGGATGGCTTTAGCTTCTTGTTGCTTGCAATGGCGACATTCGCACTGGGTGAGACACTGATGGGCATCCTTAAACCATCAAAAGACACCAGCGATGAAGAACAAGAAAAGCTGAGCAACATTGGCTCAATGAAAGTGACCAAGGAAGAAATCAAAGATGTTGCGCCTGTTTCAATTCGCTCTTCAATATTAGGTTTCTTCACTGGCGTTCTTCCTGGCGCAGGGGCAACCATTGCTGCTTTTTTAAGCTATGGTATGGAGCGCAACCTCGCACCTAAAGAGAAAAAGGATGAGTTCGGTAAAGGCAGTATACGTGGTTTGGTTGCGCCAGAGTCTGCGAACAATGCAGCATCTAGTGGTTCATTTGTACCGCTATTAACGCTTGGTATTCCGGGCTCTGGTACAACAGCAATAATGCTCGGTGCGCTGATCGCTTATGGTATTCAACCTGGCCCTCGCCTATTTGTTGAACACCCAGATGTGTTCTGGTCAGTGATCATTTCCATGTACTTCGGCAACATCGTACTTGTGATCCTGAACTTACCGTTGATTCCGTACATTTCAAAGCTTTTGGCGGTTCCAAGAACGGTGCTTCTACCGATGATTTTATTCTTCTCAATCACCGGCGTTTATTTGGTCTCTTTTAATACTATGGATGTGTTCGTGATGCTGATTGTGGCTATGGCTGCCATTGCACTTCGGCTCGCTAACTTCCCACTCGCACCTTTATTGCTGGGCTTCATCCTTGGAGGATTAATGGAAGAGAACTTACGCCGCGCATTAATGATTTCAGATGGAGAACTGAGTTTCCTATGGGAGCGTCCTATTACCCTTACCTTTACTGTTTTAGCTGTATTGGTATTGGCAAGTCCACTAATCGTAAAGCTGATTCAAAAGTTTAAAGCACAGCCAGTCAGCGTTGAGCAGTAATCGCTGTCTCTTTCAACCTAGATAAAGCCATCCATCGTGATGGCTTTATCTTCCGCCCTCCAAATCGTTCGCTTATTGTGCAGATGGTATTGACAAATCACTGTCGTTATATGAAGGTGATTGTATGAACACACACTTAGCGCAACTTAACCAACGAATTATCATCATTCCATAGGAATGGTGGGATTTTTTGATGCGCTCAGTATTTATCGAACCCACCCATAGCGGTGGGTTTTCTGTCTCTACCGTATGGGAAAAGCTCTCTTGGAGGCGGTCACTATGCAAAAAATAGCAGTTTTTGGTAAACCCGGTAGTGGAAAATCGACGGTAAGTAAAGTAATCTCGTCGGCTACCGGTCTTCCTCTTCATCAATTAGATTCAATAGTATATAAACCAAACGGTGATCCCGTTGAGCGTAGCGTTTTTGATGAAGCCCATAGCAATATACTAAGCTCAGATCGTTGGATTATAGATGGCCTTGGACCGATCAGCTCTTTCAACGCTCGTTTAGATGCAGCCGATACTCTCATTTATATTGATCTACCATACTCAGTAAGCTATTGGTTTGTGACGAAACGTCTCCTTAAAGGACTATTCATTAAACCTGAAGGTTGGCCTGATGGTAGTTCGGTACTGAAAGGAACGTTACAAAGCTACAAAGTTCTTCAGCAATGCCCCGCATTCTGGAATGATGACTTTATGTATCGCCTCGAAGGGTACTCTCAAAGTAAAGCCGTTCATGTCATCAAAAACGTTACAGAACTGAACAATTTTGTTTTAGAGCGGGTAAAGTAAACCTCATATCAGAACATTAGAGCATGTGGGTTAGAGCATCTGAAGCTCTAACAATGAAAAAGAACATAACAAGGATTGTTTATGCTTTTAGAACTCTCACTTTTATTCATTGCTGGCGTAATTGGTGGGATCATTAACTCCATAGCAGGAGGCGGAAGCTTTATTACTTTTCCGGCTCTATTGGCAGTAGGTGTTCCTCCTATTATGGCTAACGCAACAAACACGTATGCTTCATGTGCGGGTTACATTAGCGGAGCCGTCGGGTTCAGAGAAGAGATCATGAAGAACAAGCATGAACTGCTGTTCACAGTCTCATTCAGTTTAGTCGGCGGCGCTGTCGGAGCATATCTGTTGCTCAACACGCCAGAATCGCTATTTATGGAAGCTATCCCTTGGTTACTCTTATTTGCCACCGTGCTTTTTCTCACCGGTTCTCGTTTAACAATGCTAATCAAAACTGTCGCGAAAGAGCACAAACATGCTGGCATACTCGGAGCAATCGCGTTGGGTTTATTACTTGTTGGTGTCTCTGCTTACGGTGGTTTTTTCAACGCAGGTTTAGGGGTTATTGTTCTGAGCTATCTGGTAGTAGCGGGCCACCAAGACATTAATTTAATGAACGGTTTGAAATTGCTCGTATCTACGTGTGTTTCACTCATTGCTATCGTGATTTTTGTTGCCAATGGCTCCATTGACTGGCACACAGGTAGTGTTGTTTTGGTCGGTACGTTGGTAGGTGGGTATCTTGCAGCTCGTGTCTCTCGTCAACTGAATCCCAATCATGTTAAAGGGTTTGTTGCTCTTTCTTCTATTCTCATCACTATCTACTTTTTCATTGATGTTTATGTTTAAGCAAAACTTGTACAAGTGGATAACAATCCTACAAAAACACCAGCGCGAAAGATTAATGCAGATAGCTTAACGATTTTTTGTGTCACTCCAGCGAGGTTAGGAATCTAATAGCACTACACTGAGCGGCTAATGAAACCATTTTGATCACAAAGTGCTCGGATAGAAGATCCTGTATCACGCTCCTTCGTCGCTGTACAGGATGACGAGAAATAGAAATATGCCACTCGCGGTTAAACGAGTGGCATTGATCGAGAAAGATGGCGTTTTACATCAATAATAAGAGAAAGTAACGCTTACTTAATCAGCCCTACTTCTTTGTAGTATTTGAGCGCACCTGGGTGAAGAGGCGCAGATAAACCGTCTTTTACCATTTCCTCTTTCTTCAAGTTTGCAAACGCTGGGTGGAGACGGCGGAAATCATCGAAGTTTTCAAATACCGCTTTAACCACGTTATAAACCACATCTTCTGGTACCGCAGTAGAAGAAACAAACGTCGCGCCCACACCAAAGGTTTGAACATCACTATCTGTGCCACGATACATACCACCTGGGACATTTGCGACACGATAGAAGCTGTTGTCTGCAACCAGTTTTTCTACATTAGGTCCAGCTACCGTTACGATATTACTATCACACGACGTAGTGGCTTCTTTAATCGCTCCACTTGGGTGACCAACGGTATAAATCATCGCATCAATTTTGTTATCACAAAGTGCTTTTGATTGCTCTGCTGCTTTTAACTCAGAGACAAGCTTAAAGTCGTCGTTACTCCAACCATACTGGTTCATTAGCACTTCCATAGTACCTCGCTGACCAGAACCAGGATTACCAATGTTAACGCGCTTACCTTTCAAATCATCAAAAGTTTTGATGTTCGCGTCTTTACGTGCAACGACAGTAAACGGTTCTGGATGAACGGAGAATACGGCGCGTAGCTCTTTAAAAGGCCCGCTTTCTTCAAACTTACTGGTTCCTTTGTAAGCATGATACTGCCAGTCTGATTGCGCGATACCGAGGTCCAATTCGCCAGCACGAATAGTGTTGATGTTATAAATCGATCCCCCAGTACTTTCTACCGAACAACGGATACCGTGATCTTCTCGCGATTTGTTAACCAAGCGGCAAATAGCGCCACCAGTCGGATAATAAACCCCTGTTACGCCACCGGTACCAATCGTGACAAACGTTTCCTCCGCAGACGCAGAAAAGCCTGTTGTGAGTGCAGCCAAAGAAGCCGCAAGTGCGATTTGCTTAAACTTAAACATTGAACATCCCTTTTACTTGTGTTGATGACCGTTTAAGTATAGCAATCGTTAACAATTTGATAACGTTTAAGTTCTCATCCTTGGCGGTTAGCTTAGTAATCACCATTTTATCGGCATATTCTGCCGTTATATAATGGCTCTATATAAGCGTAAACCGTATAGTCTAGAAAATTAAATCTTTAGACTGATATGTCCATTCTAAATTATCTATTAAATAGAAATACTCAGGTCAAATTACTATAATCTTGTTAAATAACCTTTATTCTATATAAATATGATGAATTATAACTCCAGCCAAAAGACATGATGCACTTGAAATAAATAATACGAATGAGAGAACAAACAATCGTTGAATATGAACTGGAACCTTATCCCTCTTCTCTAACATTTTATATCGTTTCGCATGAAAAGTGCTCAGAAAAACAGTTCCATATTGTAGTACTCCGTGACCTGATAAGAATATATTCAGAGTGTAGTATCGAACTCCATTATCAAGAGCATCTTCAAGATACTTCAACCACTTGGATTTCAAATAAATAACAAACAAAACCCAAGTAAATATACCTAAAATTCCAACCGTAGTCAGATAAATCACTAAATCTGATGCTAAACTGATATCTTCCATCTTCGACTACTTATTAAGTTGAGTTTTATATAATTCTGTTCCCAAATACTCACCAGTCGAACCTCCATACTTTCCTCCTAAGTATCCCCCAGTGCCTCCTGCTACAACAGAGCACCAAAAAGCACTAGTTCCACCTGATGGTAATCCAAAAACTAAAGTACACACTCCCCATGTAGCAAGCATGCCTCCAGCAGTTCCTCCCGCAATACTCGCAGAAGCCTTGCCTATTTGCGAGTACTTGGTTTCAGTGCATTGTTTTTCGTCTTTTACAGTACACGCTTTCTCGATAGATGCCGCAGCTTCAACTCCAGTCAAAGCGATACTAACATAACCAACACGTTTTAAATTCCGTGACATTTTAGCAACTGCTGCATAGTTTTTGGCAAAATCAGGAATGGCAGTTACCGTGCCTTGCTGCTTTCCCCAGCGATGAAGAATACTCTTGCTACTTAAGCCCAAGTTTTTCTTAATATCACCAGCAAGTAAATTATCATTTATTGTTGGCTGTCCAAACCTTTTTAAAGCTGTATTTAAACGCTGAAATTGTATATTACGCTTAGAAAAAAATTGTTGGTTATTTAAATTTCCACTACGGTTAAAACTTGATATGTAAGTTTTTTCGATATCTTTTAGGATTGACTTAACCTGAGTTACGTGAGAATTCCACACATTATTACTAACCCCTAATAGCAAACCGTTATAGCTAGCAACATTAGATAAAAAATCATAGCGTTTTACGAGGATCTCACGCTCAGCTCGATCTAATTCCATAAGAGATTTATCTACTGCATTTGCAAGACTCAAAAACTGAGCTTCCTCTAGCGTACATTCGATTGAGTTAGCTGGAGATAGCAAAACAACTTGTCCAACTTTAACCATATTATCTTTCAAATGAGGGTTAACAGCTCTAAAGTGTTCGTAAACTATCTTATCTGGTGAGTTATACATGATCATTATTAGCCGATCTATTGACATCGTTTTTTCGACTATATGTATCGCCATATCCTTTTTGTGTGATGAAATATCCATTGTTACTCCTCAATGTTGCTGATCCATATCCACACTAGTAAGCTTGCCGTCTTAAAAAGAAATTAGTTGTGTCAAACAACCATCAGATTCGCAGTCATCATCCGACAGAAAAGAACATTTAAAACACTTTCTTCGTAAGTTCAATGGCATTCTAACCCAGCAGTATGCAACAAGACCAATATCAGATGGTAAACTTTGAGCTGAGTTCAACAAAAACAGTAACTTTTATGCAATGTAACTCACTACGTTATATTGCTTTACAAACAAATCACCCAGTAAATATCCGTATCTAGTTTAGATAGCTGAAATAAAAAAAGCGTTGTATAAACAACGCTTTGTAGTTAGTGAAACGGATGGTTACACCGTTGGGACTGACGCTCGCCACGCTTGGTTCTGGCTATCTGAGATAGATCGGAACAAGTCACGTAGCTCTTTCAATAAACCTTCTTGGAAACCAATGTTTTCATCGGCTTTCTGTTTGGCTGCTTGTGCGCGAGTCGCTTGTACTTCATCATCTTTGCTGCGCGCTTGCGCTTTGGTTTGCTCTACATTCGATGCTGAGTTTGCCATCTGGCCCAAAGCTTGAAGAATCGCGTTCTTCGCTTGGTTTGAGCTCATCAACTTATCGAACTTACGGCCACCACTTGTCAGCTGCGCTGTCGTGTCTGCGATATTGTCTTTCGCTAGTGAGTGCGCACGCTTAACCTGATCTTGCTGCGTTTTAGACAAGCTATTGTTATTTAATAACTCTTCTGCTTGATCGAAGCCAGCTTTTTGCGTTTTCAGTACATTATTGCTCGCCATTTCATTCTTGATTTCTTTCCCTGCTTTGAAAGAACCAAGGGCACCAATAATTGCGGTAGCACCCGCTAATACACCCGAAACGACTGCCATCGCGATCATTGCGCTTGCCGAGTTGTTTAGTTCTGCCGCTTGGCTTTCTAAACTCGCGACGTTTGCTTCAACAGCAATTTCACGTTGTAGCACTTGCTGCTCACGGCTCAGCTTTGATACTTGATACAACAATGTTAATAGCGTCAACGATTGTGATACCGCATCTGATGGTGACTTGATCACCTCCTCACCGTTAAGCGCTTTCATCGTTGTGCTCATTAATGAGCTCACCGTCGGCGCAAGAGCACTCATTAAGTTTGCAACAACTTGAGCTTGGTTACTCACTGTGGGAGCTTTAGGTGTCTCTAACTGGTAGCGTGCTGCACCAGAAACACCTGACTCACTTTGGCTTTTAACGGCACCCGCTTCAAGCTTTGTTTCCGGCGCTTTTTCTGCTTTGTTGGTTTTAATGGTATCGCCTAAACCGTATAGTTCACCACGACCCGTTCCGCCTACTTTATCTAGCATAATAAACTCCTTATACCGTTGCAGGACGGCTTAACACCGTTTGCATAGTTTCACTTTTCGCTTGAATCATTTGCATGATGAGGCTCATCAGCTCTTGGAAGTCTTCCATCAACTTACCAATCTCTTCTTTGAGCTTATCAATGACAGCCTGGCTTAACGTCATTTTGGCTCGAAGGTCTGTGATATCAGCCTGAATCTCTGTTACGTGAGCATTGTTAGCAGCATGGACACTGTCCGTTGCGCCTTTACCCACGTTGACGGCAAGATCGACGGTTTCTGCGCCATAACGAATCGCTTTCGCTGTTGTTGTCGCAGCTTTTGTGCCCATATCCGCCACTTTCGCCATGTTTGCAGCGGCTTTCGTAGCGATTTCCGTGACCTTTTGAGCTACCTTACCAGCACCTTTTGCTGCAAGTTTCGCGATACCGCCAGCAGCTGCACCACCAAACGTCACAACAGCTCCGATAACCGCGACGGCGATTTCTAATGCCATTACGACTTTGTTTAGCACATCGACATTTACGCCCGCTTCTTTTAGCGCATCTTGAACGGCTGGCTCTTGCAACGCCATGCTCACTGCTCCCATGACGCCACCAGCGATCATAAGTGCACCGGCTGCTGCACCAACACCCGTTGCCACCATTACGGCACCAACAACAATAGAAACCACCGCACTGATCCAACCAAAGATCTTCGCTGCTAAGCCTGATTTTTGGGCTTCTTTTGCAGCGGCTTCCGATTCTTTGATTTTGTCTTGGTTTTCCACCATCTCTTTTTCGTGCTTAGCTTTTGCGACCTTCACTTCCTGAATTTTCAGCTCGTTTTGAGCACTTTTCAGTTTATCCGTGATAGCAGCAAGCTCTACTTCAAAATCATCAGCAGATCCTGCGATGATTTTGACGGCAATCGAACCTGTTTGGTCTGCAACTGCATGGAGAGATTTTGCAATGGTATCGACGATCTTTTGCAGCTGTGCCATGGCTTTTAGCGTCAAATCATTCACTTTGTCACTAACAGCTGCGTTAGGTGCATCTAACTGAACTTTTACTTTTCCGGTGTTCAGTACATCTGCATCTTTACTCTTCACGTTTTCTACCGTCACAGAAGGCGTCGCTGTAGACGCCGTTTTCTGCACGTTATCTAACGTGGCTTGGCCAGATTCAGGGCTATAAACCTGTGTCTGGATGCGGTCAAGTGCAATAGAACTCATAGTCTAATTACTCCTTTTTATTTCTCACCGCTTCTAACATGATGCCTGCACGCTCATGCAAATCTGCATATTGTGATTTTCCGGCAGACATCTCCTTCGCGCTGTAAAACCCACTCTCTGCTTCTGTCAGTTGTTCCAGTTTAAGGTGACATTCAGCAGAGTGAAAAGGTGGGCGTGGATCATTTACGTCCACTAGCGCTGCGTAGCTGTAGGCGTCTATTGCCTGCAGATACTCACCCAACTCCTGACGAGCCGCGCCAAGGCCAATGAAAAATCGCGCCTGATAATGATCAAGCATGCTGAGTAATTGAAATACTTTCGCTGCTTGCTCAATCTTTCCCGATTGGAAAAAGTTGTAACCTACGGCATAAATGTGTTCGATGGTGTCCTGAGACACATCGTGCAACATTTTTAGCGTGCCTCCCTCTTCCAAAAAAGACAGCAGTTCTTCTGCTTGCATTTGAGATGGATCGGTCGCGTTTGTTTTAGTCATGGTTGGTTATCCTTAAATGGCTCGTAGGATTTCTTGTAAAATACTGTGGTACTTCTGAACAAACTTGTTCATCGCTTCAACGGTCGAGTTGTATTGAGAACTGGTGTCGTTCAGCTCAGTGGTTTTGATTTGCACTTCATCGTTAAGCAACTTGGATTTAGCACTGACAGAACTAGAAAAATTAGACAGCTTTTTCGACTTCTCTTCGTCTTGGTACGAAGCACCATCACCGATAGTAATACCTTGTGTTTGAAGGAAGTCTCGATGGTTTGTTATCTTATTATCCGTCAAATACTTGTACTCAGGTGAAGCTTCAAAATCCGTTTGATTGCTGTAGTTAAAGTCACTCGCTTTGAAGTTACTTTCTGGATATCCCGGTTTATAAACCCCATCAACACTTTGCGTAGAGTGAATTTTTGATTGCACAACACCAAAAACTTTAAGCTGTATTGTGAGATCCTCTAATGCCTCTTTCTGGTCATTACGTTTCTCTAAACGGTTAACACGACGCTCATTTAGTGCAAGCAGCACTTGCTCATCAAAACGGTCTCCAATGCTGGACTCAACAACGGCCAACAAATCACGAGCCGTTAGAGAGTGCTCTGCTCTCACCTCGCGATCCGCTTTCTCTTTATCGGTGATATTGAGTAGACGCTCTTTCAATGCCCCTAAGTTTTTGCGCAATGCCTCGTATCGCTCAGTAAATGAAGCCCCGGTAGATTCACCTTTTACTATTTTTTCAAACTGTAATCGGATATCTCGTTCGGTGTTTTCTTTGATCAAATTAACTTGAGCTGCCGTTATTTGTGTCTTTTGGACATCGGCTATCGCGCTGTCCTGGTAAAAGTCATCGATTTCTATATTTGTTAAACTCACCGCGAAGTTGGCGAACAGACTAGAAAGGGTCAAAGGCTCAGTTCCACCAATGACAGTATTAAGTGTTGCTTTTAGATTGTTCGTTCCACTCGCCTCACCATAAGCTGCGCTATATTGGCCTTTCACTTGAGCGGCCATTTCATCTAACGCTTCTTTAAGCTGCTGTTTAGAAATACCAGGAGTCCAGGTAATTCTGCTAGCTAGCGCACTTGCGTCATCGGTGCTTAAAGTAATACCAATGCCTTGAAAACTACTTTTTAATTGAGCTGAGACTTGAAGGGCGAAACTCTCTTTAGTCAACAGAAAGTCCGAGCTCTTCAGTTGCGCGAGATTAACGGAACCTAAGCTACTAAAGGCATTGCGAAGAAAAGAAATAGAAGCATCTCTCACTTCACGGGAGCCCATTTGATTAGCAAGCTCTGCAACAAAAAGAGAAATTTCTTTGGTGGCATTAGCCAGACCTGTCTCGGAGAGGTTGGCGATCTGCTCCGCTTGGTTACTCTGAGTGCCCAGATTAAATTGACTAACAAACTCAGTAGACAACGAGCTATCTACGTTTTCCGTCAGTAACTTACTAAACCAAGCCTGAAACTGATTTGATAGCGTTTGGTTTGTTTGAGCATTAAACTCGGCTGCGGTTAATTCGCCATCTGAGCTAGCACTTTGTAGCGACTTTATCCAAACAGATGCGGTGTCGGTCAATGATATACCAGCAAACGCGTTATTTTTCGCTTTTAGGTTTTCAAGTGTATCAACATAAAGCGCGATACTTTGTGATTCCGTTTGTCCCGAGATAGTTGGCAATGAAGAGATTATCGAGGCAAGTTGCTGAGTCTCTGCTTCACCCAGTACAGGGGTAAATGCCTCTATCAAGTTTTGTTGGAAAGTGGGTAATGGTGCACTACTCGCAGCTGTGTCTGTTGCTCCTGTCGTAGAGCCAGTCGTTTTCATATTCGTCATTTCCAAACCTCTAAATCATCATGCCGCGCATCACTGTGGGACGCTTTCTGCGTTTACCTGACGTACCTTGTAGCTGATTTTGTTGTTGCCGGCGGCGCTGGACTTCGTCTATTAGCTCTTGCTCTGCACGTTTCATGGTATCTACTGGCGCTTTTATGCCTCCAAGTAAAACATCCCCCGCAACAGGACCAACACCTAAGCCTTCCAATAGCTCGTTAAAAATATCGGTTCTGTCTTCAGCTTTTCTAATGGCAAGCTCAGCGTTCTCAATCGCATCGGTAAACGGTTGCTTCATCTTGATTCCTATCTTAAAGCGGGTCATCTCATCGGTGCTGTCAGTAACAGTCGTGAGTTTTTACTTTTTCAACTTTTTCAAAGGTCTATAATCTGCTAGGCGTAAACAGTACCAGCCGTCTAGCTCATCATGGCTTGCACCGCATGCTTTTAGATAGAACTGTGCCAGTCGCTGGCTGCTCATGTTGCTACCACGTAACACATCGACGTTGCCGCGAATGACCCAATCGGAGGGATAAAGTTGAATGGCATGTTCAGCCAAGAGAAATAAGCCGGCAAAGGGGTTACTCAACCCCAATTTTGGACGAATGCGTTTCAGAAGAACGATGATGATTTCACCGTCCTCCACCCGAAAAACGAGCTCTAAGCCTTCAACTTCAATTCGATAACCAAGTTGAATTTCACTTTGTTGCCAAAAGTATGGCGTCACTTCGATCCCCGCTTGCGCCAGCGAGAGTATTAGTTTTGTTTTCATTACATCCCCACCCTTCCAAGTGGCTGAATATTGATTTGCTGGGTTAGTTCTTGAAATGACAAAACGGGCAGATCGTAGTATTCCGATTCAATAAGCTTTCGCACATATCGGCGTACATCCATAGACACAACTAGCACAGGTTTATTCGGCATGCGGCTTAAGTCACCAATGGTCTGTTTCACATCACTGACAAATTGTTGCGTTACTGACGGGTCTAACGCCAAGTAACTCCCTGCTGAGGTTTGACGAATACCGCTGCGTATTGTGTCTTCGAGACTTTGATCCAATAAGTAAGCGGGCAACATGTTTTGTCCGCTCGCGTATTTGTAGCAAATGTAACGTTTTAAGCTGGAACGAATGTACTCCGTCAGCTGTACAACATCTTTCTCTTTTTGGCCCCACTCAACCATGGCTTCCAAGATCACGCGAAGGTTTCGGATAGAAATGTCTTCAGAAACCAAGCGTTGCAAGATTTCCGTCATTTTTTGCAACGGAACAATACGCTGGGCCTCTTTGACTAGCTCCGAATAACTGCCTTCCATCTGCTCCAACAGATAACGCGTCTCCTGAATACCAATAAAGTCTTGCGCGTACTCCTTAAGAACATGAGACAAGTGGTACGTTAAAATTCTGTCGGGTGTGAGAAAACCTACATGACTGGCTACGAGTTTTTGCTCATAACTCTGTGCCACCCAAATGCTGGAAATACCAGGTAGAAAATCTTCATCTTGCTCATAAGGCACGCCTAATAAATCGATCTGTTCATTCCCTTCTGTCACCAAGAGTTGATCTTTAACAATTCGTCCTCGTGCAACCGGGACTTCTTGTAACTGAATTAAGTACTCGCCATTTTGCATCCCCTCGTTAAAGCGCAGGTGGATGCCTGGGAAAGGCACGCCTAGGTCGAGATATAGTGCGCGTCTAACCCTTGCTAGCTCTTCATTTAATGCGACCGCTTCCAAGCTTTCCTGAAGGCTCGCGTCAAGATCAATCAACAGCGGGACTGTCATGGCGAACTCTTCTTGCTCACCTAACTTACCTTTACTGTTTCTAGAAGGCGTGGGTTTGCTTGGCTTCGCTGCTGGCGATCCGGCTCCTTGCGAAACAAAGCTTGATAAGTCGGTGCTATCTGATTCCGCTTGTTTTTTCTGTTGATAGAAAAGGAAGAAACCACCACCACCAACCACGGCGGCCAAGACCAGAAAAGTGATTTTTGGAAACCCAGGAATGAGTGCGAACAGCACCAAAAGCACACCACCAATAAGAAGTGCTCGTGGCTGAGCAATCACCTGCCCACCAATATCCGATCCAAGATCAGAAGAGTCTTCATGAGAAACACGCGTCACGATAATACCGGCGGTAATCGCGATAAAAAGTGCCGGGATCTGCGATACCAAACCATCGCCAACGGTCAAAATCGCAAACAACTCAAGTGCTTCAGAAGCACTCATGCCTTTTTGCGTTACCCCGATCGTGACGCCACCTAAGATGTTGACCACAATGATGACCAGACCCGCAATGGAGTCGCCTTTAACGAACTTCATCGCGCCATCCATCGAGCCATACATTTGGCTTTCTTTTTCAATCAGTGATCGTCGGTGCCTAGCTTCGTGTACGTCAATTACTCCGGCACGCATGTCACCGTCAATACTCATCTGCTTACCAGGCATCGCATCGAGTGAGAAGCGCGCACTAACTTCTGCTACCCTTTCTGAGCCTTTGGTGATCACCATAAACTGAACAATGGTAATGATCAGGAACACAACGATACCGACCACTAAGTTACCGCCCACAACGAAGTTACCGAATGTATAAACGATTTGACCAGCATCGCCTTGTAGCAAGATCAAGCGGGTTGTCGTGATAGATAAAGACAGACGAAACAATGTCGTGATCAATAGCACCGCAGGAAATGCAGAGAACTCAAGTGGCGTGGTGATGTAAATCGCTAACATAAGCAGCACCACCGCAATGCTCATGTTGGTGCCAATCAGCACATCCACCAGTGCGGTAGGAAGTGGCAATATCATCATAAAGACGATCGCGAGTAACATCACCGCAAGCATGATGTCTTTGCGTTGCCCTACTTTGTTTAGAATATCGATAAACTTATTCATGTGATTCACTATTTAAAGATTGCAGATAGCGTCGGTGCGCTTGGCGTGCCCCATCGACGTCATTTTGTTTCCAACGCGCTTGGCTTAAACAAAACCAGAGTCCTGCCGAGTCAGGATGAAGGTCAGATTTTAATAAGTGCTCACACACCTCAATCGCCCGGGTATATCGACCACTTTGTAAACACGCCACAGCAAGTGTTTGCATCGCCTCTTTGTGCTGCGGTTCTATTTCTAGAACCGCATCGAGAATAGAAATGGCATGCTCTGGCTTTTGGTATTG
Source organism: Vibrio sp. 1978 (assembly GCF_033344345.1). Taxonomy (NCBI): domain Bacteria; kingdom Pseudomonadati; phylum Pseudomonadota; class Gammaproteobacteria; order Vibrionales; family Vibrionaceae; genus Vibrio; species Vibrio sp. 1978. The sequence goes on along the minus strand of NZ_JAWPOP010000012.1, from coordinate 74,667 downwards.
AACTTGTAGCGCAGCGTGAACAAGTAAGAGTTCAATGTCTTTGGATCTCAACATGTTGGTTAGACCTGAATAAGGAGATTGAGCGCCATAGTGAGGTAACGCTGATCTAGTTGCGTACTTTGTAGCGTTTCAGATGCTTTGATAAAAGAAGCGGAGCCTGAATCCTGTGCAAGAACTTGCAGCTGAGCTAACGTTTCATCAAATTGTTGACGGTATTTTTCTGGACGCAACAACTCTGAGTGCAGCAGCTTGGGCTTAGTTAACGCGATGAGATATTGGTCTGAAGGCCTGAGATCATAGAGCTTCTCTAAATGTGTAGCGACCGCCTGACCATCAGGAAGCAATTGAAATCGCTCTGGGAAATCGGCCTTAACTTCACTATGAGTAACATGCGTAAAGGCTTCGATGCCTACGTTTAAAGTGCTGACTCGAGTCATGAGCCTGCCACATCGTTATGTAGACGAGCCAAAAGCGTAAACGCTTGCTCTAAGGTCGGAAGTGTTACTTCTTCTCCTTTTAGCCTTGCTGAAAAAACCAGAGTTTGCTCATCTAACAAGCCGGTTTTAATTTCGAAAGGCCAGCCTTGATCGGCATGACACAAACACAGTGCACTTTGAATCATGTCACTGGTTTGATGCCAAGATAACGCTCGAGACAACATCAAGAATAACTGCTCACCCTGTCGCTCAATATGCAGCGTACCACTTTGCTCAAAATCCAGCTGCACCCGTCCAGCTGATGAGAAATCGACGGCATCGAGCCCCATTCCTCGGCAAAATTCATCGACGGATGCATCAATCCAACTCATCTTCCCACGCTTCCTCTTCTTCTATATCAATGGCTTCGTCTAGCGCCTTTTGTACCGCTTGGATTAAATTCTGTCGTTGTTCTTCATCGGCGAATACGTCAATTGGGATTGCGCGAACTAACTTATGGAACTCTCGAAAAAAATCGATTTTTTGTTCTACCGCCGTCAATTCCATTGCGTTGGCGACTTTCCATATCTCATCACTGCTTACCCATCGCTGCTCTACCAACGCAATCACATCAGCCATCAAATTAGAAACTTGATAAGCCATAATTCGTCCTTTCAGGTTTAAACATTTGGAACAGCTGACTCACACGATCTTGCAACGTATTTAGAGTTTTGAGTTTTTGCATATCGGACATCAACCACTGCAACTTAACCGAATCGATACTGCTACCTTGAACACTAAGATCTGCACTCATGCCTTGCAGCATAAAGTCAACAGCGGTCGATACCTCCTGCTCACCAAAGCGCGCCACTACATCTTGATAAGCCGCGCCGAGCCCTTGATAACTATGAACGGTATCGCGGTAGAAGCCGCGCAGCTGATGTAAAGAGCTAAACTCTTGCTCTTGGCTGTATTCATCAGCAAAATTTGAGACGCGGATTTCCGTATCGATTTGAGACCATGTATCTGGGTTTTGCTCGATTCTTAGAAGTGCTTGGTCAATCAGCGCTAGTAGGTGTTTACTTTCTGGACTCGCACTCAAAAACTTTTTAACGGCTTTTAGCGCGAGGTATTGATGGCTTTTCTCCTCGGAAAACCCATTCAAGTAGGCTTGTAATTGCGCGATGGTCGAGATATTTCCTCCCGCCATTTTTGTAGCCAAATCTTTGATCTTTTGATTCTTTTCAAGATCAGGGACTTTTCTTAAATAGTCCGAAACGAGTTCATGTGCTTCATTAACTCGAACACCACTGTCTTTCACTTTGCGCTTAGTCAGATCTTTCTCTGCTTTTTCGGAACCGAGTGAAGTGAGTTCTTCCATCGCATCAAAAAGTGATTGTGTGGCATTGTGAACACGGACGGTTTCACCGCGATAATTGCCTTTTTGTGAAACGTCGGGGCGAGACGATTCCAACCCGTTTTGGATAGACGCATCAAACTTTGGATTTGTTGCGATATGATTGTTGATAATACTCATTCACTTGCACTCCTTCCGCACAATACAGGCGAATTATAGGAAGTGCGCTTTTTTGAAGCTGTCAAAATCAGACGTGTTTTTTTAGTGCGCTTTCAGTTTTCTAAAAACTCCCGACTGATATTCACTATAAATTGATTCTTATACTTTCTATTCTCTCAGCATCAATCATTGCGCATATTTTTACCTTGAACGATTTCTCATACATCACTGATATCCAACAATCTGCGATTAAACACACGCGTTTGATCCAAATTCGCGGGCGCGTTACACAAGTCACCGGCACCATTATCAAAGCTGTCGTCCCTGGCGTTCGTGTAGGTGAACTGTGTGAGTTGCGTAATCCCGATCAAACTCTGTCTTTGTTAGCGGAAGTGGTTGGCTTCCAGCAGCATCACGCTTTGCTCACCCCGTTAGGAAATATGTTTGGGATTTCCTCAAATACAGAAGTAAGCCCAATGGGCAAAATGCACGAAGTGGGTGTTGGCGACCACCTGTTAGGTACAACGCTTGACGGGCTTGGACGTCCTTTCGATGGTACGCAAAGTCAGGAACCAAGTGCTTGGTATCCTGTTTATCGCGATGCGCCACCACCAATGCAACGTAAACTAATTGAAAAGCCAATCTCTCTTGGCGTTCGATCCATTGATGGGCTACTGACCTGTGGTGAAGGTCAGCGCATGGGTATTTTTGCAGCGGCTGGCGGGGGTAAAAGTACCCTACTGGCAAAACTGATTCGCTCCGCAGAAGTTGACGTGACCGTTCTCGCCTTAATTGGTGAACGCGGACGCGAAGTGCGCGAGTTTATTGAGCATGACCTAGGCGAAGAAGGAATGGCCAAATCGGTTTTAGTGGTCGCTACCTCTGATCGCCCAGCAATGGAGCGTGCCAAAGCCGCTTTTGTTGCCACTTCTATCGCAGAATATTTTCGTGATCAAGGTAAACGCGTGCTACTGCTGATGGATTCTGTAACGCGTTTCGCCCGCGCACAGAGGGAGATTGGACTAGCCGCAGGCGAGCCACCAACACGACGTGGCTATCCGCCTTCCGTTTTTGCCGCTTTGCCAAAGCTGATGGAACGAGCTGGACAATCAGACAAAGGATCAATTACAGCACTGTACACCGTGTTGGTGGAAGGTGACGACATGACAGAGCCTGTCGCGGATGAAACTCGCTCCATTTTAGATGGGCACATCATTCTCTCGCGTAAACTTGCCGCAATGAACCATTACCCTGCGATTGATGTACTTCGGTCAGCAAGCCGAGTGATGAATCAAATCGTTGAATCCGATCATCAGGCGTCTGCTGCTCATATTCGCGAAATGTTAGCTAAGTATGAAGAAGTTGAACTGCTAATCAAAATTGACGAATACCAACATGGCGCAGATAGCCGAGCGGATATGGCCATTGCACAAAGTGATGATATATGCGCCTTTTTACGCCAAGGCACTCATGAACCAAGCGATCTTGATGGCGCTATCGCTCAACTTAAAGGGATGGTGAAACAATGATAGAACGCTTATTAGAAATCAAAAAAATTCGCGCTGACCGTGCGGATAAAGCCGTCAAGCGTCAAGAATACCGAGTGTCAAACGCCGCAGCACAGGTTCAAAAGGCCGAACGTTCTGTCGCGGACTATCACGTTTGGCGCCAGGAAGAAGAAGAGCGACGTTTTGCTAAAGCAAAACAACAAACGCTCGTTCTCAAAGAGCTGGAAACATTAAGACAAGAAATCGCGTTGTTAAGAGAGAGAGAAGCCGAACTTAAACAACGTGTGGCCGAGTCAAAAAAAGCGCTTGAAATCGAACGCTCGGCACTTAAAGAAAAGCAAAAAGAGGCGCGACAAGCCCATAAAACCAAAGAAAAATTCGTTCAGTTGCAGCAACAAGAAGTCGCGGAAAAATCGCGAGAAAGGCAATACCAAGAAGAACTCGAACAGGAAGAGTTTCGCACTGTCGACATTATCTAAAGGTTCACTATGCGCATTACCCCAACAACTGAAACATCGAATACGCTGCACAAATCAACGCCAGAACAAGCGCCTCTCGAGAAGGAGGCCGAGCTTCAATCACAATTCGAGCATGCAATGACGAAGAAGCCTAGCAAGGGAAAGGAGTCTATCGTTGGGAATCCCCAAAAAAATCATACTGGCGAAGAAGACATACCGCTAAGGCATAAGACATCTCAAGGTCTAGATAAGAAACCTAACCTATCGAACCAAGAAGCCAACGCTGACAAAAACACCTCCACTTTAAAAGGTAAAAGTGACGTCGTCACTAAGAGAGATATAGAGAAACCGCAAGACGACGCAGCAAATAGCGAAGAAATAATTAGCGAAAACAATAAATTGCTTAAAAATGATGGAAAAAGCGATGGCGACACAGTTCTAAGCTCCCCTTCTACCGAGCGTGTTGATCCTCACTTTCAAGCTCAAGCTCATTTGAAAGATGATAAACCGACGCCGATGGATAAACATACCTCGCCGGATTGTCTCTCTACGCTTGAATCTGGCTTGCTTCCCCAAAGTGCGACAGAGACAGAGCTCGCTCAATATGGGATTAACATTGTTGGCTTAACGAAAAAGCAAACTGAAAAAACGCACAATAAGCGTGCAACTCCGCCGCTACAGAATACAGGCAAACGACCAGACCAAACTGGTGGCCTGCCTGAAACCAAGCCTCTTGAAAAAATCGTGACGAAAAGCGCACTAGTCGCCGTTAAAACGGATGAAGAAAAAGTGCCTTCTCAACCCTTTGCAAGTGCGGTAACACAAGGCGATGTCATCTTAAAAAGTGTTGCTTCGCAGGCTCAACCAAGCCCAACGCGAGACGTAAACCAATTACTCCAGCAATTGGTGGACAAAATCTATGTTGCTCTGCCAACCGCATCGGACAACAAAGAGGTTCGGCTGTTTCTAAGTGAAGGGCAATTAAAAGGTGGTGAAATCCACATAAAGTTGGACGCTCAAGGGTATAGCGTGACGATTCGACAAGAGCATGCCCTTTCCATTATTAGCCAGCAAGCTAGACAAGATCTTGCTGAACGGCTAAACCGATTCGGCGGTGAGCAGCCACTTCGCTTAGCGATCAGCGAACAAACTCAACAGCTCGATCAACAACAACATGAACAACAACACTCACGCCAACAACGCAGCGTGTATGAAGAATGGCAAGCGGAGAATGACCTATGACACCGTTAATAATCCCCAAAGTGGATGCAGAAAGTATCGCGCTCAGCAATCAACTTTGTGCAAAACAGTGCCACTTCCAAGGGACTGATGGTCAGAGCGTATCGATTACTGTTGCTCAAATCCCTTCATTTGAAGGGTTCCGTTTAACCACGTTGATTGGAGGGCAAACCCTACAAGTAGACTTTTCTCGTGCGCAGCTCCAACATTGGCTGAAATCGACCTTAAATGCTACTGCGTTTGCGTCCCTGCCTAACTCCCTCCAGTTAGCACTTTTGAGCTCACAGATAGAACCGCATAGTGAGGCAATCAAAGCGCTATTTGGTCAGTTACCCATTCTTAGTCAACTACAGCCGTTAGAGGCGAGCCAGGCCCAAGAGCATACTTTAATGTTAACCCTCAATAAGCCTAACGGCTCTCTTTGTTTGTGGGTTAGCGAAGGATCAGACGTGTTGTTGGATGCGCTACCAAACAGCGCTGCTCTACAAGCTCGACACCTCGCTTTACCTGTGTGGTTAAGTCTTGGAAGGACCCATTTGACGTTAAGCGAATTTAATTCGCTCGAGCTGGGAGATGTCATCTTTTTTGACGATGGTTACATCGCCAAGCAACAAGCCATTTTTCAAGTATCTAACCAGAATCTCTGGCGCTGCCAACTGGATGACCAAACTCTTCACATTATGGAAAAAGAAACCAATATGAATGACGTAAACACTTCAGAAATGTTAACCGACCACCAGCAACTGCCTGTGGAACTCACGTTTGATATCGGCCATCAAACCATCACGCTAGAGCAGCTTAACCAGCTTCAGCCAGGGTACGTATTCGAGCTAAACCAGCCTGTATCTAAGCCGGTAACATTGCGTGCCAACGGCAAAATCATTGGTGAGTGTGAACTGGTTAATGTTAACGAACATTTAGGTGTGCGCGTACTGGAGCTGTTCGGTGGCACGCAGGAGCCAGCATGATCCAGTTACCCGACGAGCTCAATCTCATTGTCAGCTTAGCACTGCTGGCACTGATCCCATTTATCGCCATGATGGCGACGTCGTTTGTGAAACTCGCCGTTGTATTCTCACTGTTGCGTAACGCTCTCGGTGTACAGCAAATTCCGCCGAATATGGCGCTTTACGGATTGGCTATTATTTTGTCAATTTTCATCATGGCTCCCGTCGGGTTTGAAACCTACGACTACGTAAAGCAGCATGATATCTCCCTTGAAGATTCTGCAAGTGTAGAAGGCCTCATTGAAAGCGGTTTACAGCCTTATCGAGAATTTTTGAAAAAGCATATTCGGGAAACCGAAGCCATATTCTTCACTGATGCTGCACGCACATTGTGGCCACAGAAGTACGTAGACCGTTTAGAGTCGGACAGTTTATTGCTCTTACTGCCCGCATTTACCGTCAGCGAGCTTACTCGCGCTTTTGAAATTGGCTTTCTGTTGTACTTACCGTTCATCGCTATTGACCTAATTGTGTCGAATATCCTACTCGCGATGGGGATGATGATGGTATCGCCAATGACGATTTCCCTCCCCTTCAAATTGTTGCTTTTTGTCTTGCTTGACGGCTGGACAAAGCTCACCCACGGCTTAGTGTTGAGTTACGGTTAATCACGGAGAAAGTATGCATTCTGCTGAAATCATTCATTTCACGACTCAAGCATTAACCCTAGTGTTGTACTTGTCATTACCGCCGATTTTAGTCGCAGCATTGGTTGGTACATTGGTGTCGCTTATTCAGGCGTTAACTCAGGTCCAAGAACAAACGTTAGGCTTTGTGGTCAAGCTTATCGCGGTCATTATTACGCTGTTCGTCACAACGCAATGGCTAGGGGCAGAGCTCCACGCCTTCGCCTCGCTTGCTATGGATAAAATTCCTCAAATACGATGAGTTATCACGACTTACACCAGGCTTTATTTTTGTACAGCCTGACGTTACCTCGGTTAATGGCGTGCTTCATCTTTTTGCCTATTTTGAGCAAGCAAATGCTAGGCGGCACCATGGTGAGAAATGGTGTGCTTTGCTCACTCGCACTGTTTATATTTCCGATGATTAATCAGCAAAGCTTGCCCGCAGAAACCGACGGCATTTGGCTGATAATGATTTTGGGTAAGGAGGTATTAATTGGGCTATTGATAGGGTTTGTTGCTGCTATCCCCTTTTGGGCGATAGAAGCGGCCGGTTTTCTGGTCGACAACCAACGTGGGGCTGCCATGGCAAGTATGTTTAACCCAACGCTAGGCTCACAATCCACACCAACAGCGGTATTACTGACCCAAACGTTGATTACCCTGTTCTTCTCTGGCGGGGGCTTTGTCACTTTTATCTATGCGTTATTCAAAAGCTATACATCTTGGCCGATCGTGGACTTTTTCCCAACCGTTAGCGACGCATGGGTGAGCTTCTTCTACGCGCAATTTGAACAGCTTATGTGGCTTGGTGTGTTGATGTCCGCTCCACTAGTGTTGGCAATGTTTCTTGCTGAGTTTGGTCTGGCGCTTATCAGTCGTTTTGCACCGCAATTGAATGTTTTTTTCCTTGCCATGCCAATAAAAAGTGCCATCGCGAGTGTTTTACTGATCGTGTATCTCGGAATAATGATGGATCACTTTGAAGTACAGTTTTACGGCATTACCCGATTCGCAGAACAACTCAATACCATTTGGCAATAACGCTTAGGATTCTTTATGAGTGCAGAAAAAACAGAGCAACCCACCGCAAAAAAGTTACGCGATGCTCGACAGAAAGGTCAGGTTGCCAAAAGCCAAGAAATCGTATCGTCTGCATTAATTTTGGCGCTCATAATTGTACTGTTTGCGTTCGCCGATTATTACATGTCGCACATCTCAGCGCTTATTCTCCTACCAAGTAAGCTTGCTTATCAGGGTTTCCAAGATGCGCTAGTCGATGTCGCTATCGCCATCGCAAAAGAAATTGCCTATCTACTCGCTCCGATTATTCTGGTTGCTGCACTCGTCGCCATCTTTTCCAATATGGGGCAGTTCGGATTCCTATTTAGTGGTGAGTCCGTTAAACCCGACATCAAAAAGATCAATCCCGTCGAAGGGGCCAAACGCATTTTTTCCCTCAAGAGTGTGATTGAGTTTATCAAGTCGATCCTTAAAGTCTCTCTTCTTTCCTGCATTATCTGGGTGACATTACGCGGTAACATCAACGCTTTAATGCAAATTCCAACTTGTGGGCTAGAATGTGTCCCGACCATTACTGGCGTCATGATTAAACAATTAATGATTATCTCTTCGGTAGGTTTCATCGTCATCGCTGCCGCAGATTTTGCGTACCAAAAGTTTGATCACACGAAGAAGCTCAAAATGAGCAAGGACGAAGTGAAGCGCGAATACAAAGAGATGGAAGGCAGTCCAGAAATAAAAAGCAAACGTCGTCAGTTGCACCAAGAGCTACAAGCCTCCAATCAACGCGAAAACGTTAAACGTTCTAATGTATTAGTTACAAACCCAACACATATCGCGGTTGGCCTTTATTACAAGAAAGGCGAAACGCCCCTGCCCGTCATCACTTTGATGGAAACCGATGCGGTAGCCAAACGTATGGTCGCAATCGCTAGAGAGGAAGGCGTGCCTGTGATGCAAAAAGTCCCTCTTGCTCGCGCACTATACGCCGACGGTAACGTCGACCAGTACATCCCAAGCGATCTTATTGAGGCAACTGCGGAAGTGCTTCGTTGGTTGGCTTCGTTAGAGTCCGAGGCGGACTAACAAACCACATCCCATTCAAGATCTGGGCTTACAACTGCCCAGCTTTCAACCTCGATACTTTCAACGCTATAATGCGGTATCCTTTAACTGTATGTTGTTTTTATGAAATCTAGCTTAAGCATTCGCTCCTACACGAAACGTATGAGCCGACATACTCATAGTGATTATCATCAACTGGTGCTTCCTCTCCAGGGCAACATACATATTGATATGGATAGTTATGTCGGAAAGGTGGCGGTTGGCGACTGCATAGTCATCCCCAAAAGTTGTGCTCACGGTTTTAATGCCGAAGAGTCATCACGCTTTATTGTTGCGGATATGACCACTTTGCCCACTCATTTGATGGATAATAGTGTGGCTGTGTTTTCGATTAGCCCGCCTCTACTGAGCTTTATCCAGTTTGTCGAAAAGCAACTTGAGTATCAGGTTAGTGATGAAATTGAAAACTCAATGGTTGCAACCTTCTATCTGTTGCTGGAGCAGCAAAAGCGGTCTCGCTCCGTAGATTCGCGTATTCGAGATGTACAGGTTTTGATCGCCGAGCAGCTTGATCAGCCACTCACCATTGCCTCGTTAGCGAATGCCGCTTGCTTGAGTCCGACGCAATTTAAAAAGCTTTTTAAAGAGCAATTAAAAGTAAGCGTCCATAAGTACATTACACTACAACGTATGGAAAAAGCCAAAGCACTACTGACTCATACAGACCTTCCAGTTCAGTTGATAGCTGAACGAGTTGGCTATAGTGACCTTTCCGCGTTTAGTCGACGGTTTTCAATGCATTTTGGTATGTCTCCTAGAGAGTTTTCCCGATAGTCACTAAAATAGTCTTCTGGAACAAGTATTCCGTCTTTTCAGCACAAAAATCTCTATCGCTTTCTTTTATTCTTTCTACCCTAAAACAGCCATTCACTAGGTAGAAATTACAGTGTTAAAAAAACATTTCACCGACTATCAATTAGGAACTTTATCCATACTTTTTGCTTCAACCCTGTGGGGAACGACGGGCACCGCTGCCAGCTTGGCACCGGATGTCAGTGCTCTCGCCATTGGCGCATTTTCTATGGGTATTGGTGGATTTATGCAAGCATGTCTGTCTGCGAAGTCACTGAAGAGAGATTTTCGAAAAGTCGTACATAAGAAGAAAACGTTACTGGTTAGTATTATCGCCTTAGCCACCTACCCACTGGCTTTTTATTCATCAATGCGATTCGCCGGTGTGGCTATTGGTACGGTTGTTTCTATCTCCACTGCACCTTTCTTTTCTGCTTTGTTAGAGTGCCTCTTTAGCCGAAATCAGACCATAACCAAGCGCTGGATGATGAGTTTCGCAATCGGGGTCATTGGCATTACCTTGTTGCTGGCTTCTGAGTCATCCGCAAATAGCTTATTTGATCAGGATATGAAGCATTGGGGTGTATTACTTGGCCTATTGGCAGGTCTGACGTACGCCATTTACTCATGGGGAGTAAAGGCTATGATTGACCACGGCATTGAATCGCAAACGGCCATGGGAAGTGTTTTTGGTATTGGTGGAGTTTTGCTTCTACCAACACTTTTCATCACGGGCGATAATCTATTTGCATCATCAACTAATACGACGGTCATGCTCTACATGGCCTTGATTCCAATGGGGTTAGGTTACGTCGCTTTTGGGTTTGGGCTACGGTTTGTTACAGCCAGTGGAGCTAGCATACTCACGCTATTTGAACCTATTATCGCAGCAGCACTAGCAGTTGCGATTGTTGGGGAAGAAATTTCTTTCATTGGTTGGGTTGGTATAACGTTGACACTTGTGTGTTTGTTTCTTCAGTCGAAAAGTTAAATTCAATGGAGATGAGCCAGCCCCAAAAAGTAACGCTGACGATAGATAAAGTAAGGAGCAGCACCTACTCCCTACTTTACCATTTGAAATTACACCCAGCCTTCTGCCAAGTACATCAATCGCAATTGACTTGGTGAGCCTAATTTTTCTAGCGCATCTAATTGGACGTCACTCAGGTTTGGGCATTTATCAAGATAAACTCGTCCGTTTGCTGCATCTAGGGGGAGCTTGTAGGTTAGCTTTTCGTTTATTTTACTTGCTTCCCCTTTATCAATCGCTCGAACAGCTGGCATGAGCCAATCCCAATCTTCTCCTAACAGTTTTTTAAACGCCCCGTTAGCAATAGACTCGGTTTTACTTGGTGCATCCTCTGGGCTTAGCTTCAAGATAGAATCTACGTCAGGAACCAAGTGCTCACTTGGCTCTGAACCCAACATCTTTTTCAGTGTTAATCGAGCGGCTTCCATCTCTTGTGCTTCTTTAGGCGCTTGAGGAGAAGTCATTGCAGTATCCTCCTTAGGGCCAAGGTACGCCATTAATGCGCGGACAGAAGCCGGATCTTGCATACTGAAGGTAAAGTCTCCTTTTGCATTGGAAACTTCAAGTCTAGGTAAAACACCAGACATTTCGCCTTGCATAAGTTGCTCTTTTACTTCCGTATTTAACCCGTATGCCCCAGCTTGGTTCGCCACAAAGCCACCGCCGCTCATGATAGCAGTCGTTGCCGCAGAACCGATTGCCTCTTTTGCTATCGGTGTGACGCCCACCGTTGCTACAGAGCTAACACCGAACGTGCCCAGGCTCCCCGTCGCCATCCCTAACGTAGCTCCAATGCCACCTTCAGCCGACAGTATCGCATGACCTTGAGCCAAGGTTTGCTGCATCGGCATAGAAAGACGTTGATCTCGCCCTGGCAGCTGTGAAATTTGTTCTAACTGATGATGGTAAGCCTCAGCATCACCATTTACGGCCGCTTTGTGCAGCTCTCGACCTGTAGAAATCAATAAGCCAACGCCAGGTAATGCCAAGTTAATAACGGCGTTCACACCAGAACCTTTTAGCTTTTCTTTGCCCATCTGTAACAGTTCAGCAGCGAAGCCATCCATTTTTCCTGGATACTGGGCTTCTAAACTCACCTGCATACGCGGATCTTTGCTGATCGCATCAAACGTATTTTTAAGCTGCTGGTACGTATCGCTGCTCACTTTTATTTCATCCAATAGGCTGACAACTTCTAAGATTTTACGCTCAGTAAGTGGCTCACCGCGATAGCCTGAAGGACTCACTAGGGAGTAAGCCAACAGCGCAACCTCAGGTTTTTCTTGCTTAAGTAGCGCCTGCTTTAAATCAAGGTGAGTTTTGATGTTTTCTTGGAAAAACTTAGTGTATTTGCTTCTCAATACGCCTTCGTGAATAGAAGCAAACTTATGACCTTTGTGGAATGTGGAAGGTTCTTTTACTTCACCTCTTTTACTGATCACTCGATCATCTTTTTGCGCAGCAACTGCACGAAACTGTTCTAGATCAGGTACTGGGCTTTGGCTGATTTTTTGTGTTGTATTAACCATTTTTCTCTCCTACACACGAAGTGATTGAACATGAGCTTGTTCATGATTAGAGGTGGTTGGAATCGCTTGATCCAACATTGCGAAACGCGCTTGCCACAGCTCGGCCTGTTCAATAACTTCGTGAAACCAAGCGGTAAGGTTCGTCGTATTTAGATGCTCAACGGGTTTACGTCCTGCTAAGACAAGCTGTCGACCGTTTGGAGCCAAAGCAAGTGCGAGGCTGCCACTACCTATTCCTTGATAGTTAGCATGAGCAAGAAGCTCTAAACCTTTTAGTCGTTGTTCACCGGATTTTTCTAACCCTCCGAACGTTACAGACAGCATCAAATCATCCGTATCTGTAGCGATGAAATACAACATGTAGCGATCATCGACCAGTAGCTGACAACGTTCATTTTCTTCAAAATTCAGTTCGGGCAACTCATTGAGTTGGCAAAACTCCAAGAGCAGTTGTTGAATCGTGTTCATAACTTTTTCCTTTTGTTTCAATAACTCTATTGAACAACGATTGCAGATTGAACGATGTCGGTAATGGCTTTATTTTTGTCACTTTTTCGCCTTCATTGTGAGGTTTTCCGCAGAAATCTCGCTCTAAAATCGAGTTGCCAGAGTAATAAAAAAGAGCAGCTCAGAGCTGCTCTTTCAATAAAGGTTAGATGCTTAGCATGATGTATTTGCTCACTTCTTTTGCAGAGTGACTAACCCAGTTTATGGCTATCAAAAATGACTTCTGTTGGCGGGAACATATTCGAAACAGGTGGTCGTTGTGCATCTCCAAACATTGGTGCACCGAATGCAGATGTCGCCCACGGGTCAACAATTTTCACATCCTTACTCCACGTTGATGGATCTTTTATGTCGCTCTCCTCTTGTCGACCAACCAGTACATAAAGGTGTGTACCTGAATGACCCTTTTTAAACGCAACCACTTCTACTTTGGGTTCACTTTCAGATGTTCCTGACATGCCTTGAATCATCTCAGCGGCGGCAGCAAAGGCAAATGTAGTACAGCAGCCGGCTTTCGCGGTTTGTACTGCCTTAGCAATGTTCTGTAGAGTGCTTAATTGCGGTGCGGTTCCTCTTTGTGCTGCAGCTTGAACTCCGTTTGCGGACATCGTCGCTCTGTGATCTTGCATGATTCGCGCTTGATCCGCGTGAAGCTCTTTTAGTCGTGGCTTTCCTTTTGTTTCATAAAACTGTGACCCCTTAACACCGAACGTATTTAAGTCCGTACAGGCAAAATCACCAAGCTTTTGAAGGTTGGCTTTATGTTCGTTGATAAGCGCGACACTCGATGAAGCTTTATTGGTTTTGGAAGAAGAGGCTGCCGTTTGTGCAGTTGGCCAATTTGAGCTAGGACCAGACGACAATCTCTCAAGATTTTTCAGACTCCCAAGCGTTAACTTGTTTTCACCATTCAACACATTTTTCAGCATGAGCTTCGCAACATCTTTAGGAATACCCTGCTTAGTAAGCAGGCTCACTACAATATCCTTCGCTTTATTCTGGTGGCTAATACGCGCGCTGATACTTTTATTTTTTGGTGCACCCTCTTTAACAAAAATATCTTTGCCGTTGTGTGCTCGAACCTCTTTGTCGTCAGCTTGATTTTGTGTCGCCAAATGTGACGTTAACTGACTCAACGAGTGCATGTGCGATGTATTAATATTGACCATGTGTGATGCCTTAAACTTGAATAAATGCGTGTACGTCTGTTTGGCTAAAATCTACAACCGTGTTGTTTTGAAATAACTGTCCCCAAGTATCAACTAATTCGTTCAACTGAATGATTAAGTTAGCAATGTTGGTGAGTTCACTTCCAGTCGCGATAGCAACTTGAAGAACAACGTCTTTGCGTGTTGGATTCACACAAAACTGCACACCACCTGTTTCTCGATACAAAAAGTTGTATTCAAGTAAAACTTGAAGTTTGTCTAGCGTAATATCATCTTGTTCTATAAGCAGGTTTTTGGAAATCAATAACTCGCCTTTTTCCTCTACGAGCAGAACATCGACACTGTTGTTTTCAGCAAAATGCAGTGACCACATTTGATCGTCATACGCTGTCACGCGCTCAAGGTTCAGCACTTCTCCTAGCTCAGAGAGAAGCATATTAATCTTTCCTGTATCCATGTTGTGTCCTGTCTAATTTATTATAACTAAGTGACATCGATATATTTGTTTCAGCGAAGCCACTTGGGTATAACGGCTCATTTAAATAAGCGAATAAGGATAAAAGAGATTTTATGGCGAGATAGAAACCGACACTTTATTTCAACGTCTCATTTTTATTGCTATTAGCCGTTTTATTGAGAAGAAAAATTAAGGTTAAGCTGGAAAATAAAAGAGCGGCAATCGCCGCTCCAAAAATTAAATAGAAGTAAAAAATCACTTAATACCGTGAAGGCTATTTTCTGCATCCATAGCTAAAGGATTGAACGAGTCGTTACGAAGTTCTGCTATCGCGTATAGCATACGCCCCATGCGACCATTTCCATCGGTAAAGCCATGGTACCCGATAACTCCGGCGAACAAATGTTTACCTAAGTCTTTATCTTCTACAGGGTTCTCTTTCAAAAAGCCTTCAATGTGCTGCTTTAACATGCCCTCACCGCCAATACTTGAAGGCAAAGTGCCACCCGAAATATTTGGCCCTCGGTAATCACGCTCAACATTAGGCACCAATCGAGCGTGTAGCTCTTTTAGGTTTTCCATATTCAATAAGTCTTTACCATTAGACGCGTATTCTTTCAGTAAAGACGTAATATTTTCGGCATCGTTTCCTTTAGAGTTAGAAGCATTAATGATCCACGCCGCAGCTCTTTCAACATTATTGGTTACGCCACTTTTGTTAAACGCATCCTCCGCCAGTCCTTCAGCGTATACACCTTGGCTTAGATCGGTGCTTGCTAGACCTTCGATATGACGTTGCGCCGATTTAAGATGCATCACCTCCATATCAAACACCGCTTGCATTTGATTAATGCTACCTGCCGGGTTTTTCTGCGCTGCAGATACACCACCGCCGTAGTCCTTTACTACACGTCCAGCAAGCGACTTCGCTGCACTTTCGCCAATCAGTGATGTGAGTTTTTTACCAGAATCGGTTTCTAACATTGCCTCTGTCATCGCTCGCTCTGCTAACTGGTTTAGCTCAGCAGAGTTCGACTGAACTGATTTACTGTCTAACTTCGCAAAGGCATTTAAGACATCTGATGCGGTTTTTATGTTTCCATCTTTGAAGAACCTTTGTCCATGCTCAACAGAAGAAGCAGCTCGTAAACGCTGAGCTTGGCCTTGCTCATTATCAAATACGGCTTTTGTAAGGGCTTTCGCAACCGATTGTGAGCTGCCTTCGCGAAACAATTTTCCTGTCGCTTCAAAAAATCGCGCTACCGCACCATTAGTAGGATTGGTACGAGTAAATTCTTGGGTCGCTGCGTTGATTTGGTATTCTTTGCCACCAATACTCAGCTTACCTTCGTTAAGTATCTCGTTACGAGCTTGCGGCATGGCGGCCTGCAACGCGCTAACACTTCCAAAACTGATCATGCTTTAAACCCTTAATGTGGAAAAATGAGTGGTATTCGTTTCCGGTACTTCGATTGTTTTATTGGTTACTTCTTGTGTATTCGCACTTTTTAACCACTCGATGAAATTCGCAAATGACTCATCGAAAAAAGATGCAGTTAGCAGTTGCTGAGGCAGGTGTATGAAACCGATATATCCGGTCTCTTCCTCCCAGCATACCGCTGGAGAGCCTTGCGTTAAGGCATCTTTCATATGTTGATGCAAAATATCAGCACTCGGTTTATCACCTGAAATCAGCCCGATAAGCGTCACACGATCTTCTTGTGCACGAATTGTGATTGCTGTGTTTTGCTCAACGAGTAGATGGCAACAATCATCCTCATCAAAAACCAACGGCTCCAATTGGCAGCGGCTGGCAAAATCTGTCAGTAAAGAAGTTATAAATCCATTAGCCATTCGACTAAATAATCCTATTTTTGTTGTTTTAGAGGCGCTGCTTGGTTGCAACACTTATCAACTAAGCAGCTTTCTTAGGTGTATTCTTAAGGATTTATGGCAGTGAATATTTTAGAAATGGTCGGATTTTTTTTGTTTAAAGGCATTAAAATGAAAAAACTCAGCAAGTGCTGAGTTTTTGAGGTTTATTCATGAATCGTAATTTTACGCTCGCTGAGCTGCTTCACCATGGCTTGCTTTAATGCATGCAGCTGTCCATCAATACTGGCGTCGATGATCCCAACTTCTGTTTCCAAAATGCAGCCTCCATTTTTCAAGCGCGCATCTGCTACCACGTCAACGTAACCGACTTCAGGGAAATCACTTAATACTCCTGCCACCTTTTCTCTCACCTCAACAACCTGCTCTGGGTGGACATGTAAAATGACCTGCTTTTGGTTGCTCACCAGTTGCAACGCTTCTCGAACTACACTCACCGTGGTATCGACATCATCGAAGGTATCGATGATCTTGCGTACTGCTTCTAACACCACATCTGTCATTTTTTCTTCGACTTGCTGATAGTAGTCATTACAACGTGCTAAGGTTTCAACCATCGTTTGCGCATTTTCAATCTTGGCTTGTGCAAGGCCATCTTGATAACCACGTTGTTTTTCGGTTTCGTAGGCTTGCTGGGCATTAGCAATGATGCTCTCAGCTTTGGAGTTCGCGGCTTCAACTAAGTGTTGCGAATCCAGATAACTGGCATAATCTTTCGCTTTCAGCACCTTTAAGCCAGGTGCCAGCTGCAAATTGTCTGTTTTTATTTCAACAAATGAAACCATTGAGGAATAACCTGTTTTGCGATTTTTTTTGTGAGTCGATACGCCAGATCCCGTTGATCTGCTTCCAACCAGTTAGCTGTTTCCGCGTTTTCGCTAAGTTGCTTTTCCAATTTGAATTGCCAACGAAGAACAACATCTTCCGGTGAGTTAATCAAAATAAACCTCATCCAAAAATATCCCAGCGCCCTCATGCTTGCTTCAACAGACCTTTCATCCAGTAGTTCTGGTAACGAACGCTGCCAGCCTTGCGGCCAGCAGGATAACAGCATCGGCCCGTTTTGAATTAAGAACCGAGCGCCTTCCAAACCAAAAACGTTGTTCAGAACCTGTTTAGGATGTTTTAAGACAACGCTTCGCATCGCAACACAATGCAAAGCTCCACCCACCATCAATACGAGTTGATTCAACGCGTCTGTCGGGAGCAATGCCAAACTATGACAAGGTCTGTTAAAAGCCGTCTCAGGAACGGGAGATAACGCCCACTCATTGATACACCATTGGTTGAACATGGGGTTATCTCTCCAGCCTTCGATATTTAGTAACCAAGGCTGCTTTTGCTCTATCCAACTTCTATGGATGTACTGGCAAGGCGCATAGTTAAACTGGTGTTGTACCTGCGCGAGTGGTGTTTCTGGTTTAACCACGCTTCGTGTTCCTACGACACCATGTAAAAGTAGCGATATTCGAGCCGATGAGTGCCGCTACCAAGAACACCAAAATGGCGATAAGATTATTCGCCGTCTCTTTGGTGACCT
This sequence comes from Vibrio sp. 1978, assembly GCF_033344345.1. Taxonomy (NCBI): domain Bacteria; kingdom Pseudomonadati; phylum Pseudomonadota; class Gammaproteobacteria; order Vibrionales; family Vibrionaceae; genus Vibrio; species Vibrio sp. 1978. The sequence continues at coordinate 56,832 of NZ_JAWPOP010000012.1, read as the reverse complement.
GAACCGACAAAATGCTTTTAAATTGATTGTTTTGAGTAGCAACTCGAACCTCTGATGAGGGTACCATCACTACGCTGATTCGATCGTAGTTCAGCCCCTCAATGCTATTGTTCACTAATAATTTGATCTGCGGAACATATGAATCAAGCGCAATATCTGCTGCGTGTTTAATAAATACGGAGGCAGAAGCTGGAGTTGGACGCTCTCCTGGACGCAGATCTTGATCTTCCAAAACAACATGAACACGTGCCACCAGCACACCATCAATCTGAGATAAGGTTGAGGAGAGCTCTTGAGATTTCGCGTACACCAAACGTGCTCGCTCTGCTAATGGTGACGAGATCAAATCGTCTTTGGGAAACACCTCTTTCAGTGTGGAAAACTGCTCTCTTGGATAACCTTTTCGCTTTAGCGCGTCTACCGCGAAGGCGATTTGAGAACTGTCTACCATTAACTTGACGGTGTTGTCTTTGTCAGGTTCTTTTGTTGCAACGACACCTTCGGATAGTAAGATCGACAACATCTCATTACCCTCTTTCTGAGTAACGTTGGTGTATAACTCGGTCTGACAACCTACCAGAAACAACGTGAGCATGATGAAAACTGCTCTCATTTTATTCATCATCACTATTGTGCCTTCAATAAGGTTTCTACGTTTTGTGTGGTTTTACCCACGGTTTTCGCGATCAGCTCTTCTTGAAAAGTAATGCGTGTGAGCGCCCACTGCATTTGCAGTAATTGCGCCGGATCATCACCCACCATCTTCATGTTGTCTTGCAGGTTACTTTTCGCGTTATCGATAGTGTTTTTCAACTCGCTGATGTTTTCTAGCAAACCTCCCTCCAGGCCATTACTTGCCTCGGGAACCGACATGGCTTGCTCAAAACGTTCGCTTAAACCGTCTTCGACTTGCGCATCCTGTAACTTATCAATGTTGGTTTGCATCACCTCGGTGTACTGCGTGTTTATCATATGTACTCCTAAGATAAATCTAACTTGTGACTGTGAGTCATGATGTTTTTCACCATCGCATTTTTTTGGATCATGAAGCTAAGTTCATCACGAACCATGTCCAGTGTTGATGCCATATCAGGTAACGACTTCAACTCTGCCCAGCAATGCCATAAGGCTTGTTCTTTCTGGGCACCCAGTGGAAAATGCTGCGCTAGCATTGCTTTTAGTGCTGTTTTATCAGCAGGTGGTTCGGCAATAAGCTGTCCCGAAAAATTCCCTAGTAACTCCTGCTTCAACACCTTTAACAAATCAGATTGTGGCTGCTCGTTGCCTTTTGCACTCTTCGCCTCATGAAAGGCGTACCACATTGCCTCTCGTTTAACTTGAGGGTCGGAGAACGCTTCATTTAACGATGATAAGACACTTTGTTTACTGACAACCTCTGCGTCTTTTAATGATTCGTACCACGCTTTAATCTCCGCCAGTTTCGCTTCTGTTTTCTCTAGCGTCTCTTTTGGAGAAACATGTGAAACTTGCTCTTGCTTGTCACTTCGCTCCATGAACGTTTTCATCTTGTCTTCATCGCTCCGCTCATAATGGCGCGACTCCGACTGACGCAAAGATTGGTGTTGAAGACTTAGGTTACTTGAATCAATGATCATCCAAGATTCCTAATGTCCTGAGAAAAGCTCGCAGCAAATGCTTGGCTTTCTTCGCTTCCTTGTGACGCAAGTTCTACCCAGCTTTCCGCTTTGCTCAGTAAACCGGCTTTGGCAGAAGCAAGAGCCGCTAAGCTGATCAGATCTGGATAGGCGTTACAAAGTGGTTCGAGTAATTGATGAGCCTCTTCATACAAGCCTTTATTCATGAGGCTCATTGCACGAATCATCGCAACGGTCTCTTCAGAACCTGAGCTTGCTTCAAGGCCATCTGCAATCGTGTTGGCTTCTTGATGACGATGCATACCTGTTGCCATCAGCGCGATTTCAGCCAGCAGTTGGCGCGTTTCTCGTTCCATGCTTTACACCTTCTGGAGAATCGACTGCATCACATCTTTAATCGCACGAGTGGTGGTCGCATTGATATTGTAAACAACAGACCATTTGTTGATCGCGTGCTGAAGCTCGGCAAGCTTTGATGGATCATCGGCATTGGTTTCTAGGTTCTTGATGGCTGCCGTCACTTCTGTGTTGGCATCTTTCGCTTGTTGTTCTAACTTAGCTTTAACATCATCAAGGTTTACACTGTTACTAGCATCGTAAAATGACATAAGACTTCCTCGTATTTTTTAGTTAGCTTCGTATGATTCAACGACCGCATGGGCGGCTGTGTAAGCTTCATACTGTTTGAGTAGCAATTGGTACTGCTGTGGTGAGCACCCTAAATCCAACTGACGTTTCACCACCGCTTGTGCTTCTAAGAGCTTGCTCTTAATCTTGTGCACTTCCGCACCGTTTGTGTCGTTATTTAAAATTTGTTCAAGATTTGTCATTGTTCGTCTCGCCTTCATATCCAAGTTCTATTGTTATCACCCGCCCGCCTTTAACCAACTCAATACCAGCAGGTGTAACACTGGATATTCGGTAGCCCTGAGGCGTTCTTGCACCGACCATATAGCGAACATTATCGGTCAGAATCACATATGGAACCTGGCCAAAGTTAACGCTACGAAACGGGAAATCGATGTTGGTGCCTTTACTCACCTTAGGTATGGATTTCAAAACTAAGTACGGTTTCTCACCATATTGTTCCCGGAAGTCTCGGGTCACACCGTAAAATCGAGTCGTTTCGATATCATCAAGCTCACCACGAACTTCGATGCGATCACCGCTGGTGACCAACTGGACTTTTTTCAGTAGCTCCGCATCCGTCAATAACGCTTTTAGCGTATCCATGTAGGCACCCGCTCGCTGCAGTTCAACCTTCCACGCAATAAGACCCGGCACGTCTCGCTCCAAGATTTGTTCAACTTGGTTCCAGCGGCTTGCATCATCGATATAGCCCGTCAGCAGCAGTGTTCCGGTCTCATCGCCATTTTCGACTTTCACTTGGTGATAGCCGAGGTTGCGCAAAATAAATCGAACCCCGCGACGGATTTCTTCCATCGTTCTTAAGTCACTTTTGTAATTGATGCCCAATACATCAATTCGACCAAGCAGATCGAGTTTCTGTGTTCGGTCTTCAACATAGCCCTCTAAGACTGCTTGGCGTGCGGCGGCATTCCATTCCACACGAACGTCGCTAAGTTTGAGCTCGCCTAAGATGTTACGTACCAAAACAATGGGTTCTGCTTCTGTAACAATTTCATTGTTGTTTCCGTTAGCTTGGCTGTACCACATACCGGCAAAAATGACACTCGGGACAAAACTACAGAGCAAAGCGATGAGCGTTGTTTTTTTCCAGCTAGAGCGTTGCACAGCAACCACAGGTGTATTCTGTTGGCTAGATTCGTCGCTGACGTTACTCACAATTAACGCATCTTCCGCGTATCCCAGAGCGAACTTCACAACGCCGACCGAGACAACAGCATGGCGTGACAACTCGATACCATCACCTGCAACAGCGATGTCTTCACTGTTAATATTTGCCTCTTCGCAGCCTCGTAAAATGACCGAGTCTTGCTGGCAAACGAGGGTGAAATGGTTCGCTTCGACCCCAGCATCAGACAGTACAAGATCAGCAATAAAGTCGTCACTGCCAAGCACGAGAACACCTTCAGGTAAGGTGACTTCTACTCCGGTATGCACGCCTGATAAAATACGAATTTTCCATTGCTGCATCGCGGTTAAGACTCCTCTGAAGGGCGCACACACTCACTTTGTGAGTCATCACATTCCAATACTTTCACCCGCCAACCCTTTTGCCCTGTTGGTAATTGGCACTGCGTTAATTGAGACGACTTTTTCTGTGACAATAAGTCTTGTTGATAGCGCTCGGCCTGAACCCTCGATGTGCAGCTATATACTTCCACTACCGATTTAAATTCAGCGCTATTGTTGGAGATGTTGTTAAGCCTGCCTATACTTGGTCGCAAGTCATATTCGTTGCCAATCAACACACTATCGCCAATACCATCCACAACAATTCGAGGTTCTAAAATAAACATTCGTACTGTGCGGCGCTTAGTATTGGTATTACTTCTAAACAGCGCGCCTAAATATGGGATGTCTCCTAGCAATGGCACTTTACGTAACTGATGGCTCACTTCATCTCGGTACACACCACCGATAAGTAAGCTTTGCCCTTGTTTAACCGTCGCTAAGGTGCTGATTTCAGTTTTACGAACGGAAGGAAGATCATCGACACCACCATCAGCGATCTTTGCACCGTCTTCGAGATGAAGGCTCAGGTTAATTTCAGGTCGTGCAGCAAATCTATCACCAACGATACGTGGGACAATTCTCAGTAACGTGCCATACGTGACCTCTTCCAGCGCTGCGGTTTCTTTACCAACCAGCTTGACGTAAAACGTGCTGCTGTTGTTCAGTACCGCTTCGACATTTTCCTGAGTTAACAATGTTGGCCTTGAAACCACTTGAGCACTGCCTTTGGATTCCAATAAACGAATTTGAGCCAGCAAGTAATTTAGGTTGGTTGAATCAAGCAAGGACTTAAAGTTCTGTCCACTGCCGAGCGTCACATCCCCCGAATTCACATCACCTGTTGTTTTGATATCGACAATGCGGTTGTTTCCGACAGACACTCCCGCTCGCCAATCCACTCCTAACTGACTTAAATCGTTGGCACTGATATCGACAATCGATAGCGCGACTTCAATTCTTGATTGCGGCTGGTCTAATTGCGCGACCAGTTTACGATAGAGCGGTAATCGTGCTTGAGTATCACGAACGATAATCGCATTAAGGCCCGGCTCTGCTTCAACTGTTGCGCCACCATGAACTGAGGCGGTTTTATTACTTTTTACAGGCTTATCTGGACTGGTAACTTCTTTGCTAGACGCACTCGCCACTTGCGTTTGAACACCAGACACGACCCGTTTTAACACCGATGCGATGCCCGGGACCGTAATTGTCTGATCTCGATATGCAATTTCTCTATCCGTTGCAGAAGCGTACTTCAAAGGAATTATCTCAACGAATAATTCGTCGGTTGAATTCGATTTCTGCAGCAAGCGCGTTTCCAATGCCTCCGCCGTTTGTACCACTAAGTCGACATAACGTGGAGGACCAGCAAGATAGACTAACCCTTTGCTCTCAGCAGCTCTCCAACCATAACGAGAATCCCAAACGCCGGTGGAAATTAACGTACTGCGTAGCTCTCTAGCCGTAAGTAATTCCAATTGAAGTAAACGTGAGCGAGTTTCTGTCGCCTTATAGACATGTAAGACGGCTCCATCGAAATACCACATCAAGTTGTACACTTGCGATAAGTAATCGAGGAATTCCGCCGGATCTTCAGGGGTAAAACGCCCATTCACTCGATCGTTGACTTTGTCACTAACAGAAACCGAGACACGATAATTTGCACCGAAGTTATTCAACAACTCTTTTAATGAGTCATTATCTGCATAGTAGCGGAACGGTTGTTCGGGCCAGTGTAAGTCTGTTGCTTGCGCGTATCCCAAAGGAACAACACTCACTGCGCATAACAATGCCTTTGTTGCAGCACGCCTAATGTTGGGAAAGATTTTTAGCATCATGGTAACCACACTGTATGGTTGATTGTGTGGTTCACGCGTTCTTGTTCCAATAATGCAATGTAACGCTCACATAGATTGACGTGCTTAGAAAGCAAAGCAGAGAACCGTTCCACCGAACAGTCCTCAACCCGTACTTTACTTTGCAAAATCAATTGCTGATCATCATTGGTTGTCAGTACGCCGCCATCCTCACGAATGGTTTTTAATGAGAGCTGCATGCAACGTTGTAACGCTTGTTCTTGTTGATAATCTAGATGCTCTTTAAACTGGAAGGGTAACGTCGCTTCCCATAAAATCCATGACGCACGTTGCTTGATGGTCAGTGATAACTGGTCAACCTCGATGTTGTAAGAACCATTTTCTGAGGCAATAAAATCCCCTACCTTTAGCGCTTCCGCTAAAGATTTCATCATCTTATCTAACATTTAACGCCCTATTTAGATCTGGCTGAGGTGATTGCAAGCCTGGCCGCACTGACCACTTTGAGTATCAAAATAGTAGTGATCGATATCACCAACAGTTTGCATGTTCTTGAACCATTGCCATACTTTCGCAACCGCATTTTGGTCGTTGTAAACCACATCGCATGCATCCCAAACTTCGTTCAGCTCAGGGGCTTCAAGTCGCACTTCCGAACACCAATTTTTCCACTCAGAAATAAATTGTTCGGTTGTAGAGGTGTACTCCGCGAACCCTTTCAGCTCGTCTAAAGACGGTTGCCACTTCTCAATTAACAAACGATGACATTCAATCACTTGCAACTGTTGTTCGCTTAACGTCCCAAGTTGCTTTTTAAGTTGATGCTGCTGGCTCTTAATAAGATCGAGTTGCTGTTGAACAAAGACGGCACTGGTGTCTTCCCCTGATAGCTTCGACCAATATTCCTTCTGAATATCGAGTTGATTGATAAGTTGTTCAACTTTAATCGAAGCATGAAGAGCACTTTGATCGACTTGTCGGTTAATCCACTCGTTGAGTGATAAATGGAAACAAAGCATCAACGTTTTTGGGACAGCCAAATTAAAGCGAAAGCCCAGACGAGAGTTGATGTAGTCCAGCCTTTGTTCGAACGTTGTGATTGTGCTGCTATCACTGAGCTGCGATCCAATTTCCAAAAATAAACGCATGGCAAACCGGTCTATCGAAGCACCAAGTTTTTGATACGTTTTAACTAACTGGCTAGCGCATAGGCTATCGACGACATTTCTATCCAACAAGCGTTGAAGTAAAGATAACTGCTCATAATTTATGACGCCTTCACTCAACAATTGTCGGTGATTGACGTGCACAACATTGAGATCCTGCGTAGGTTTCGAGGCGCTTTCATAACGAGCTCCTCTTTGTAAAACAGTCACTTTCCGCTGTGTCACTATGCTGTCTGGAAAAAGCGAACGGCGTCGCCAATGCTGCTTTTTCATTTATGTTCGTCTCCGCACCCCTTTCGAACAATCCAGAAAGAAAGAGATGTAATAATTTTTAATCGTTCGTTGTTACACGATACATAATAGAATTTACACTGGTGAGTGACTTTCAAAATTAGTCAGAAAATTTTAGTCCCAAGTCATTTCATTTCGCGATAGCCACTTGATCGTCTCCCGAACGTACGCGGCTTGGGGTCGTTCCAAAACGACGACGGTAACTCTGCGTAAAGTAAGACTGGCTGGAAAACCCTGCCTCCATCGCCACATCTACGATGCTCATCTTGCTCGTCAACAGCAGTTTATGAGCATGCAGTAGTCGACGCTCACTGATCCAGGCTCTTGGAGAAATGCCATAGTGCTCATTAAAAAGCTCTTTAAAAGTGGTTAAGCTGGCACCAAACTCCTGCGCGTAGTCTGTCAACTTCCATTCTTTTAAGTAATGCTGTTCCATAAATCGACGTAACCGTTCCGACGTACGGTTTGTTTGTTGTGACAGCAACGCATACAGTGATTCTCCTCCTTTGCTGTGTAGCAAGAGAATGAGTAGTTCTTCGTATTTTAGGCACATAATGGCATCAGGGTACGCTTGTTGCTCAAGCGTCTGCATGCTGGAAAGCACTTGTTCAACGAGTATGTTCAAACCAAAAGTAAACAAACCAGAACAAACTTTGTCTACCTTAGGCAGCATCATCAAGAGATCACTGTGTTTTTGCAGCAACTGACTAACGAGTTCATTGTCGTAGGCAATAATCGACGCTTTGTATGCCCCATCTAGCGGAGAGTACTCTAACAAGTAATCTCCTTGGGATAGAAATACCCCATTTTCTGCAGCAACATCGATTGTGCAATCACCTGTTTGAACTCGAAGCTGACCATTGTGAACGACAACAATGTGAGACTGGTCTGAGTGAAATACTTCGTCAGATTTTTCATAGCAGGAAAAACTACGAATTTTTCGTGAACTCGAGTCGACCCTTTCTGAGTTTAGTTGGCCTGACACATCCATTTTCTACCCTTCATTATTTTGAGTTTCTCAGTGCAAATGTTGAGAAACTTTCAAAGCACTACTTTGATTGTTGTTATTTCTAAGTACTGCTGTATGAATTAAAGAAGCAAAGAAAAGAGCATAGAAGTTCTATCACTTACCATACCCCCCGAATAATTAGCGAATAACCCAAGCATTACCTTTACCTAAAGGTAAAAGTTTGACTTAGTAAATTTCTGCTGTCCGTCTTTATTATTTTTATCAGATAGCGTTTATCATTAGCCCAAACTTAAATATCATTTCGTTATTTAAGTTTGGTTGTTTTGTTATACATTAGAATACAATTAAATAGATTTCGGCATCGTTTCTAGAACAAAATTAAATTTCCAAAATCATAAAAATGTATGTTTTATAGCCTAAAACGCCAAGCCAACGTGTTCAAGGAGCGAGATATAATCATAAAAAATACTGTTTTTGCAACAAGTATGAGTCTAAAAAACAACTGACCCGATGACTTCAAAGTCATGTAATTAATGTTTATAAAAGACAACAAATCTTTCACAACAGGAAAGATATAGTCTTTATTTTTATAAATTAGAAAATTCTAATAAAAATGTAGTACTTAAAATTTTATCTGTTTATTTTTGGAACAAGAATCAAGTTTTCTTGTTTATTTCCCTCAAAAAATAAATAGTTCTTTTCTTTTTCCGCAACGAGATCACCGTTTGAATAAAGCTTTCCAATAATCTTCATTTTTCCTTCACCAGCTTGAATTGGTGCAATTAAAAACGAATACTGCACAGGCAACTGAACACCTTGGTAGCTCTGAGATGCCGATTTAAAGCATTGATTATCAATAATTTTACATATTTCCACTTCAAGAGAAGTAATCGAAGGTGGAAAGTAGCCGTCGACAGAAACCCAACCATAGACTGATGCCTGACTCTGTGTATCAAAGCCATCCACCCCATTAACGGACACAGTCTGACTGCACCCACTCAGTATGAATAACCCAATAAAACCAGCCCATATAGAATTGTTCATTATGACCCCATAAACTTATTTTATATAATCTAGCTCATTTGAAATTCACACAATTCTTTATGTAAAAATATAAAAGATCAACTTATATTTATACTACAAGCGGACAATAAATCGCACTTTTCAACAACACGTAGTTAACATGGACTGTAATTTCAAAAGCAGTTTCTGCTCACTTTCATTCCTTCCTTAATTGAAGTTTATTAGAGAAAAATGATATTCATATATCTCACTGCCATCGAGATATGCATCTGAACACATTTAATTTTGCCTTTCTATTTCTCTCAACACATTTAAAAGCCAAAATATAATAACAACCGACTAATATTGATAAACATGAAGAGATACATCTAATATTTTCCTTGATAAAATTTCAAAAGGGACTATTCCTATGTCAGCACGCCAAACTATCGATGAGATTTTGCTAAAGTTTGCTCATCAAATAGGCTTGCCTGCACTGCATCTAACGGAAAATGAAGTAAGCTTAGCCTTTGATGATAATCTAAGGGTGCATATCATCTTTCATCCTGAATCGACAACTCTGCAGCTCGAAGCTGAGATTGTTGGCCTTCAAATTGTAAATTCCGATCTCTATCGCTCTTTCTTGGCCTTTAATTATCACTGGCCTGAGCACCAGTTATTTTTTAGTTTGGATAACCACCGACATGTCCTATGTTTAAACCGACTCATTAACATTAGGCGACTGGATTACGAATAATTTGAAACAGCTTTAGCAGAATTGCTGACGCACAGCGAGTCGTGGGAAGCGTTATTGTCTTCTCATGTAACCATTGATGAGGCACCACCGATGCCACAAACTTTAGACTTGAGAGTTTAGGTGTCTTTATGTCCAATGACATCCAATCCACATACACCAATTCATCGGTTCATGACGTTCAACAAGCGCAGCAAAGTGATGCAGTGCCGCAAGGAACGTTTCATGGCCGTAAAGTCACCCTACTCTCCTCATCAGAAAGCAGTATGACGCGAACAAGCTCTAAAAGAGAGCTTGGTGAATGTTTAAATCAATTTGCCAGTCTCGAATCTTGCAATCGCGTTTTGGACTTTGATCCGCAACTCAATATTGACAAGCAAAACGCCGCCGTAGAAAAGCTTATGGAACGAAAAGTGGCGATAATTCAACGTTCCTGATATCACAATATAAGTAGGTTAAACATCTAAGTTAACCTTCAGCCGACAAGCTCACGCTAATAAAAAACCCCGAAGATTCGGGGTTTTGATTCATACTGCTTTTTCTTTATTAATTACTTAGTTTCACTAGAAGAAGCCTAACGGGTCGATGCTGTAGCTAATCAGCAAGTTCTTAGTATTCTGGTAGTGATCCAGCATCATCTTGTGCGTTTCGCGCCCGATACCCGATTTTTTGTAACCACCGAACGCTGCGTGTGCAGGGTAAGCGTGGTAACAGTTAATCCAGATCCGGCCAGCTTCAATATTACGGCCCATACGATATGCAACGTTCGCATCACGTGTCCAAACACCTGCGCCTAAGCCATATTCAGTGTCGTTTGCGATTTCCAACGCTTCAGCCTCATCTTTGAATTTGGTGATAGCGATCACTGGGCCAAAAATTTCTTCTTGGAAGATTCGCATCTTGTTGTGGCCTTCCAACATGGTTGGCTGAATGTAGTACCCCTGGTTGATAGACTCTGGCTGTTCTGACACTCCACCACCAAAGACCACTTTTGCGCCTTCTTCACGGCCGATTTCCAGGTAACTTAAAATCTTATCAAACTGTTCTTGAGAAGCCTGAGCACCAACTTGAGTATCGGTATCGAGCGGATTACCTTGTTTAATCAGCTGTGCACGTTCCGTCAGTTTCTCTACAAACTTGTCATAAATCGCTTCATGAACCAGTACGCGAGATGGACAAGTACAAACTTCACCTTGGTTGAAGAAACCAAGTAACGTACCTTCGATACACTTATCAAGATACTCATCTTCGTAATCGAAGATATCTGAGAAGTAGATGTTTGGAGATTTACCACCTAACTCAACTGTCGATGGGATCAAGTTGTCTGCTGCACATTTCAGAATGTGGTTGCCAACTTGCGTAGACCCGGTAAACGCGAGTTTCGCAATGCGGTTGCTGGTTGCTAATGCTTGACCCGCTTCAGAACCATATCCGTTTACAACGTTGATGACACCAGGAGGAAGAAGGTCACCGATTTTTTCCATCAGAACCAGAATGGATGTTGGGGTTTGCTCTGCTGGCTTCAATACCACACAGCAACCCGCCGCTAGTGCCGGTGCTAGTTTCCAAGCCGCCATCAACATTGGGAAGTTCCACGGAATAATTTGACCAACCACACCAATCGGTTCTGGGAAGTGGTAGCTTGCGGTGTGCTCATCCAGTTCTGCCGCACTGCCTTCTTGTGCGCGAATACAGCCAGCGAAGTAACGGAAGTGATCCACTACTAAAGGTAAATCTGCCGCCAAGGTTTCGCGAACTGGTTTGCCGTTTTCCCAAGTTTCTGCAACAGCAAGCTCTTCTAGATGCTGCTCAATACGGTCAGCAATTTTCAGCAAGATGTTCGAACGTTCTGTCACGCTGGTTTTGGCCCATTTTGCTCTGATGTTGTGCGCGGCATCCAGTGCTAAATTAATATCTTCCTCGCCAGAGCGAGCAACTTTACAATACGCTTGTCCGTTGATTGGTGAGATATTGTCAAAGTACTCACCACCCGTTGGTTTTACCCATTCCCCACCGATAAAGTTATCGTAATGCGATTTAAAGTTAACAATGGCATTTTCACTACCTGGCTGTGCATAGATCATAACTCTTCCTTTTGTTTCTCGTTCAATGTGTTATTGCAGTGTCGTATCGCACTGTTCACAAAGAGCATTACGCAAGTCACACGCCAACTACGCCACACTTGTTGTTAATTAAATGTAAAACTATGATTACCAAGCGATAACAAACCAAGTGAGCGATGTTTGAGCGGATGTATGGTGTGAACACCAATGTTCAAGTGTTCCAAAATGGCACACCCTCACTGTGACAAAATGGTACAGTCATGGAACTTCAACATATTAGCGATAACAATTGGCTTTCAACTTCATGGGTCAGAAGTGAACAAGCGGGTTTAAAACAGCGTCGACGCCCTGAAGATATTCGAGTAACGCCAGCAACGCTCCAAGATAGGCGTCACCAACTCAATTTTTTGCTAGAGGCAGTTACTCAATTTGCACTCCCTTTGTTTAATCAGCTATTTGCTCATAGCGACAGTCGCTTAATTTTGACGGATTCAGATGGTGTCATCATCGGCAGTTGGGGACAGCCTAGATTTCGTGAGAAGTTGACGGAAATCTCGCTAAGCTCTGGAGCATGCTGGCAAGAAAAGGTCAAAGGCACCAACGCTATTGGTACAGCCTTGGTTGAAGCAAAGCCCGTTTCTGTTATTGGTGATCAGCACTTTATCCAACACCATCGTTTTATTAGCTGTTCGGCTAATCCTATTTTCGATCATCTTGGTAACCTCATTGGCGTATTAGATATTACGAGCGAGCAAAAGAGACATGACTTCTCAACGCAAGTACTAGTACAAAACATGGTCCAGCAAGTGGAGAATCAACTACTTAACTTGATTCCACAAGGGCATATTCGTGTGGATTTAGCGTGCGAAAAAGGTTTACTGAATAGTGGTTGGCAAGGAATTATCATTGCAAATGAAGACGGACAAGTTTTGGCTCACAATCAAGTAGCCTCTCAACTTTTTGCGCAAAAAAGTATCATTGGGCAATCCTTAGACGACATTCTATCCACTCGGGGAAATGAGCACCCTTTCGTTTTCAAAACAAAACCGCTTACCGATAAAGATAGCAAGGTCAAGTCTCGTGCTGTAGCGGCGTCCAATGATCTTCATTATGGCGACTCCGCTGTTGAGCACTGTTGGCAGCAAGCCAATCGCGTCATCGATAAAGACATCAGTTTGTTGATTCTCGGAGAGACTGGTGTTGGCAAAAACGAGTTTGTGAAAGCGCTCCATAAAAACAGCCAGAGAAAAACGGGACCGTTGGTTTCCGTCAACTGCGGAGCGCTACCAAAAGATCTGGTTGAATCTGAATTGTTTGGCTACGTAGCCGGTGCCTTTACTGGCGCAAACAGCAAAGGCTATCAGGGAAAAATTCGCCAAGCGCACAAAGGGATTTTGTTTCTGGATGAAATCGCGGATTTACCCTTGGAAGCTCAAAGCCGATTGCTCCATGTATTGCAAGATAAAACCGTGCTTCCCGTGGGTTCCAACCAAAGCATTCAAGTCGATACGCAAATCATTGCAGCCACGCATAAAGATCTGGAACATTTGGTCAGCGAAGGATTGTTCCGCCAAGATTTGTATTATCGCCTTAATGGCTTGATCATTGAGCTACCTCGCTTTGAGGAGCGTGAAGATAAACGACAACTGATTGAGAACATTCATCGGCGTCACGCCGAATCTGAACAACAGCTTTGCCCTCACCTACTTTCTCTGATGCTGTCTTACTCATGGCCAGGAAATTTGCGTGAACTCGATAGTTTAATCAAAGTATCCGCCTTAATGGCGCAAGGTGAAGAAATATTGGAACTCACACACGTCCCAGCCCACCTAAGTAAGAAACTCAGCCAAGCTCAAGAAGGAGTAGTATCCGCTGAACCAACTTCAGAACTGCGTGCAACCGTCGAAGATAAGTTGCTCAAAACATATCAAGCCAACCGGGGGAACATTAGCAAAACGTCTCGTATGCTTGGTGTGAGCCGAAATACCATTTACAGAAAATTGAAAAGCCTTGGCATATTAAGTTAATTCTACGACCTCAGATACAAAAAGAGCACCGTTGCGGTGCTCTTTCTCTTTGAAACCTAGCTTACAGGCCGCCTTGTTGTTGTGCCTGTTTTACTAATGCCTGACGTTGAGTTTCCTTCTCAGAGATCACTTGATTGTCCTTGTGCATTTCCTGTTCCAATTCTGCTGGAATGAAAACAAAGTACTTGTTAAGAGTCATCTTAGAACCTCAATTTGCTGTGTTAATTACCTTCTTGGTCGACGTAAACAAAACCAGAAAAACATGTTTTACTGGATCCTTGTTGCTAGTTTCAAAAAATAAAGGATGTTCATATAATAAACATCCTCCATGTGGGCGCTAATTATAGGCGTAGTTTAAAGGCTTACCTAGCACTCTTTTTCACCTTTTGTGCAATCTGAGTTTCGATCGAAAAACGGATTTAATTGCCCGTAATTACTAAGGTATTGTTAAAAAGAGAAAAAAGCTTTTACTGTAACTGACGACAGGGATGAGCTTACGAGTGTAGGTTCACTTGCAATTGTGTATCGTAGAGTTCGAATACGATAATAATAACGCTACATGCCCTTAATCTGCGTAGTTAAAAACTTTGAAGTGATAGACAACCGAAGTCATATCTGTGCAACTCAGTTTAACGATTTGTCTACCGGTTCAATATTTCACCTTTTTTGAGAAATCTTTAGCCACTTTTTTGTGTGAAACGCCCCAAAAGAGCAGACAATTAAAAGTGTGGCATATGACCACAATTGTCTATCCCCACTTAGCTTCGGGAGGCGTTTATGAAAAGTAACAAACTTGGCCATGTGATGTCTTTCAGCAGGATGTTTTCCTTCATTGCATTCTTGACGGCCACATTCGCATGGATTCTCAGCATGTACGCCCTATTTACTGTTTCTTTAGTGGCTCTTGTGGTCAGTGCAATTCTCTACCTAAAAGACAGGTTTTATCAAAGCAAGAAAACGACCACTGAAAAGAGCGCCTAGGCGCTCTTGAAGTTCCGTAAAAGCAGACACAAAAAAGGATGCCACTTGGGCATCCCTTTATATCTTTATATTTAGTCGGTTTACTTAAAACAATTACACGTCGTAAGTTGTAGACGCTGTGTCGCCGCCTGTACCAGTCCAGTTAGTGTGGAAGAATTCACCACGTGGACGGTCAATACGCTCATAAGTGTGAGCACCGAAGTAGTCACGTTGAGCTTGAAGCAGGTTCGCTGGTAGACGAGCTGTTGTGTAACCGTCTAGGAAAGATAGCGCAGAAATCGTACATGGCATTGGGATACCAGACTCTAGAGACTTCGCTGCTACTTTACGCCATGCTGCTAGGCTGCCTTGTAGGATATTTTTGAAGTACTCATCAGAACCTAGGAATGCGATGTCTGGGTTCGCTTCGTACGCATCACGGATGTTGCCTAGGAACGCAGAGCGGATGATACAACCACCACGCCACATTAGGGCTACGTTACCGTAGTTTAGGTCCCAACCGTTCTCGTTCGATGCTTCGCGCATTAGCATGAAGCCTTGAGCGTAAGAGATGATCTTAGAAGCTAGTAGCGCTTGACGTAGTGCATCAACCCACTCTTGCTTGTCGCCTTCAACAGGAGTGATTGTCTTACCGAATAGAGATTCAGCTTCAACACGTTGGTCTTTCAGTGCAGATAGACAACGAGAGAATACAGACTCAGAGATAAGTGTTAGTGGAATACCTAGGTCTAGTGCGTTAATACCAGTCCATTTACCAGTACCTTTTTGGCCTGCTGTGTCTAGGATCTTCTCAACGAGAGGCTCACCGTCTTCATCTTTGTAGCCAAGGATGTCAGCCGTGATTTCAACAAGGTAGCTGTCTAGTTCAGTCTTGTTCCAATCAGCGAATACTGCTTGCATCTCGTCTGCAGACATACCAAGACCGTCTTTCATGAACTGGTAAGCTTCTGTGATAAGCTGCATGTCACCGTATTCGATACCGTTGTGTACCATCTTAACGAAGTGACCAGCACCGTCGTTACCAACCCAGTCACAACATGGCTCACCAGCGTCAGTTTTCGCAGCGATACCTTGGAAGATAGGCTTAACCGCTTCCCATGCTTCAGCAGCACCGCCAGGCATGATAGATGGACCGAAGCGCGCACCTTCTTCACCACCAGATACACCAGTACCGATGAAGTGGATACCTTTTTCACGTAGTGCAGCAACACGACGGTTTGTATCTGGGTAGTTAGTGTTACCACCGTCAATAATGATGTCGCCTTTGTCTAGCAGAGGTACTAGCGCTTCGATGAACTTGTCTACAACGTCACCAGCGCGAACCATCAACATTACTTTACGCGGCGTTTCTAGCTTCTCTACTAGTTCTTCTAGAGAGTATGCACCGATGATGTTCGTGCCTTTTGCTGGACCTTCCAGGAACTCGTCTACTTTAGCAGCAGTACGGTTGTGAGCAACCACTTTAAAGCCGTGATCATTCATGTTTAGGATAAGGTTTTGACCCATTACTGCTAGGCCAATTACACCGATATCACCTTTCATTGTTTCTCTCCAATTTTATTTCATCGACGAGCAGCGTCTTAAGCAATTTTTGCTGCCGCGTCTAAATCTAAATACCATTCCGTTAGGCCCGATTTCGCTTGAATCTTAGCCGCTGGGTATGGCAGTGCGTGTGCTGGTGAACTGTTAATTTCTTCAACAATGTCCGCTTTTCCTGCACCAAGCACTAAGTAACTAATGCGTTTCGCTGCTTCTAATACGCGTGCGGTTTTCGACACACGAAGTTGGCCCGATTCAGGATGCGACGCCACAAGAGATAGGTTCGCATCATCATAATTCGTTTGGCCAGGGAACAGAGAAGCTGTATGACCATCTGCACCAACGCCTAATAAGATCCAGTCAAACACAGGTGTGCCGTTTTCATTCGGGATTACCTCTGCCATCTCTTTTGCAAAGCGCTCGGCTTCTGCTTTAGGCTCATCTTCGCCACGGATGCGGTGAATGTTTTCTGCAGGAATATTTACTTGGCTAAACAACAACGTGTTCGCTTCACCGTAGTTGCTTTCTGCGTCGTCAGGGGCAACACAACGTTCGTCACCCCACCAAAAGTGGAGGTTTTCCCATTGAATGGAGGTTGCGTAAGCCTCTGAAGCCAGTAGTTTAAACAGCATTTTAGGAGTGCTGCCGCCAGAAAGAGAGATGTGAACAGGTCTGCCCATTTCGCTAAACGCTTTCATATCGTTAGCTAGGCTTTCAACTACCTGTTCTGCTGTTTGGTAGATCTTATGGTTGATCATAGTTCACAGTAATCCGTATCTGTTAAGTTTTTACATGGGAAACGCCAAGCGCGGCCATCACGCTGTAACAAGTCATCTGACTCTTTAGGTCCCCAAGTGCCGCATGCGTACCCGAAGAGGGATTGTGGATCTTGCTTAAAATCTAAGATTGGCTGTACGTATTGCCAACACGCTTCCACCGCATCACTACGTGCAAATAGCGTAGCATCACCATTCAAAGCATCAAGTAGAAGGCGCTCGTATGCCGTTAGCATTTGCGTTTCTTGCAGGTCAGCGTAATGGAAGTTCATTTTCACTTCCTTCGCTTCAAAGCCTGCGCCTGGCTCTTTCAAGCCAAAGCTCATTTGAATGCCTTCGTCTGGTTGAATACGAATGATCAGCTTGTTTTCTGGTGCGTTTTGACCAAACACAGGATGCGGTGTTTGTTTAAAGTGGATAACCACCTCAGTAACGCGTGTTGGAAGACGCTTACCAGTACGCACGTAAAATGGCACGCCATTCCAACGCCAGTTGTTGATGTACGCTTTCAAACCGATGTAAGTCTCTGTACGAGAATCGTCTGCAACTCCCGGCTCTTCACGGTAGCCGCGCAGGCTTTGCCCACGAACTTCAGACGCCGTGTATTGGCCTAATACTAGGTCATTGCGCAGAGCGTTTTCGTCTAATGGCTTTAGGCATTGAAGCACTTTTACCACTTCATCACGCATCGAGTCTGCATTGATTTGCGCTGGTGGTTCCATACCTACCATTGCTAATACTTGTAGCAAGTGGTTTTGGAACATGTCGCGCACAGCGCCAGAGTTGTCGTAGTAACCACCACGCTCCTCTACGCCGAGGAATTCTGCGCCTGTGATTTCAACGTAATCAATGAAGTTACGGTTCCAAAGCGGCTCAAACATCGCATTAGAGAAACGAAGCACAAGTAGGTTTTGTACCGTTTCTTTACCTAAGTAATGGTCAATTCGGTAGATTTGATGCTCTTGGAAGTGCTCGTGAATTTCTTTGTCCAGAATACGCGCCGATTCAAGATCATAGCCGAATGGTTTCTCAATGATCAGGCGTTTCCAGCCATCCTCTTCACTGTTAAGACCATGTGCTGCAAGACTTGCAGGGATCACACTGTATAAACTTGGTGGGGTTGCTAAGTAAAAAAGCGTATTGCGTTGCTCGAATTGATATTCGTCCGCAAGTTGGTCTAAGCGAGAAGATAGCTTACCGTAATCTTGTGTGTCAGAAGTATTAATTGCTTGGTAGTGCAGATGGTTAATAAATGCATCAAGCGTTTCTGGCTCAGTCTTTTCCATTTCCTGAAGCGATTTTTTCAGCTTCGCGCGGTAAGACTCATCACTGTATTCAGTGCGACTTACACCCAGAATGGCAAAATTCTCTGGAAGCTGCTTGTTCGCGTAGAGGTGGTATAAAGCAGGAATGAGCTTACGGTACGTAAGGTCACCTGAAGCACCAAAAATAACGATGCTGCTGTTTTCTGGTATTACCATCATCTTTCCCTTAAAAACGAGGTACTTATTGTGTGCCCGGATACGGCTAGAGAATGAGCCAACCCTATCAATGGCACCTCAAAATAGAAAATTGGTCTTACCTATTACGTTGATAGGTAAAGTCTATGGGCCCAAAGAACCTCAAGAAGTTGCATTTCCGATTCTTGAAAACACGACGTATTGAGGTCATTTAAGTCACTTATGTCTCAAAAGTACACACTGTACTCGCTTGAGGAGAGTCCGACACGGGGCAATATTGTCTACGACTATTTGATTTACATCAACACTTGCCAGTGCAAACGTTTAAATAAGTTGCACAAAACGTCATAAGCGATTGTATTTTATTGATAAAAAAAGTTTCATCTGAACGCTCCAAAATTTAAGCAAAAACTCTAATATGGGCAATAATTACTCATCCTTGCAATCCATTACAGTTTTATCGTGATCTGTGTTACTTACTTTTTATTTCATCATCCTATTGATAATGATACTCAATTAAAGATAATGAAATCACTATTAATGTGAAAGTAGAACGCCATGAAATCAAGCGCCATTAACCCACATCCCATAAACCGAATACAATCGGTGCTTGACTACATTCACACTAACTTAGACAGCACTCTGAGCGTAGATGAAATATCAAAAGCAAGTTGTTGGTCGCGCTGGCAACTGCAACGCGTATTTCAACAACACACTGGCGTATCCGTCGCTCACTATATCAGAGAGCTTAAACTTAGCCTTGCGGCTGAGCGCTTAATCCATACTTCTGACCGCTCGTTAGATATAGCGATAGAAATGGGATTTACATCTGAGCACGCATTTAGCCGAGCGTTCAGGAATATGTTTTCAAAAAGCCCCCGCGAATATCGAAAAACGCAACAACTCTCCGGGTTGAGGCAACCTTTGACGCTGCGTAAGACACCAGAAGAAGAGAAAAAACATCAGCGCTTTATTGAAGTTCGAATAGAAACAAAACCGGCTTTTGAACTTGCTGGTTATCATGAACCTATTCACGGATTGTTTTCCGCTACGCCCGATTTCCAATCCAAAGTACCGTCACTTTGGTCACGTCTTTATTCATCTGAAAACCTTAATAATTCGGAAAGTACTTACTTTGGCGTGATTGATGTGACGCAAGCGTATTCAAACAACCAACAACTTGAGTACTGGGCAGGTTATGAGTGTGGTCCAACAGCAAACGCATCAAGATCAACGAACTCTTCCAACTCGGGGTTAGACCTCTTGGCTGTTCCTGAGCAAACCTACGCCGTCATTACACACATAGGCAAAGCATCAGAGCTCGCCTCAACGCTGGAATGGTTTATTTTACATTGGCTACCCTACTCTAATTATCATGCTATCGATGGTTATGAGTTAGAGCTTTATCCAGAAGGTTATGATGTTGATAGCGAACAAGCACAAATGCAGTATTGGATTCCTGTCGAGCCAAACGACTCGCTATCTTTAAAACCTAAGAACAGAAGAATAAGTTCCAAAGATTAGTGTTTTGCACCAAATTGTTAACTTTTCCTATTTCTTTGAATATAGAATACAAATAACAATCATTATCAATAAATAGAAAAAGTAGTGGAATTTATAAATATGGAAAGTCCGATTCGATTTCATCGTTCAGCGGTTGCTATCGTCGTATCCGCATTGCTCGCTGGCCACGCCAATGCGACTGAGAGCGTATCCCAACACGAAACGATTACGGTGCTAGGAGAAACATACCGAAACACCGCAACTAAAACCGTTTTAGAACCGGAGGAAACACCGCAAGCGATCACGGTAATCACTAAAGATGACATGGACCTGCGCGGCGTAAACTCGGTGAGCGAAGCATTGCGTTACGCGCCTGGCGTAAATACAGAATTGCGTGGCGGTGCCGTTTCCCGACTTGACCTATTCAATATTCGTGGTTTTATTAACTACACCAACTTTTATGATGGTCTTCCTTTGCTGTACAACGGTTGGAACCTTCAACCTCAGGTCGATTCCGTTGCTCTTGAGCAAATCGAGGTTTTTAAAGGGCCAACGTCTGTTCTTTACGGCAATATTCCACCAGGAGGTATGGTCAACATTATCGCCAAGGCGCCTCAGTCAACACCCTCGCACTCTGTCTCGATTAGTACTGGGACTAACAGCCTAAAAGAACTGACGTTCGACACCACAGGACAAATTGGTGATTCTAATGTGGATTACCGTATTGTAGGCCTAGCTAAACAGCGAGATGGTCAAGCCGATACGTCTGAAGACGAACGTTATGTACTCGCCCCATCTTTCAATTGGCAAGCGACAGAAAGCACATTAGTGAACGTGAATGTTTACTATCAAAATGATCCATCAGCAGGTATCTACACGACTGTGCCTGCGTCTGGCTCAGTGATTAAAAACCCACTTGGCTCGATGTCACCAAGCACTTATTTGGGGGATGAGGACTGGAACACTTACGAACGCGAAGTTCTGATGATGGGTTACAAAGTCCAACACGACTTTAACAACAATTGGCAATTTCTACAGAATGCCCGCTACATGACCGCCGATGCCTATCAGGAAAACACATATAACGGTGCACTTGAAGCGGATAACCGTACCGTTGGTCGAAATGCCTATTTAACCGATGAAAAGTCCAAATCCTTTGTGATTGACAACCAACTATCTGGCTACGTTAAAACAGGAAATTTTGAACATAACTTATTGTTCGGGCTTGATTATCAGTATCTAGATTCAGATGTAAAATACAAAGACACGCTTGGGTATTCGCTAACTCAGGACATTTTTAATCCTGACCACAACAGCATTGATCGTAATGCACTGAATTTCCAATACAAACAAAACTTAGATATCAAAACGAAGCAGATTGGCGTTTATTTCCAAGATCAAGTTCGTTACGACCAACTTGTAATGATTGCAGGTCTTCGTTGGGATAAATACGATTCAAATACAGACGCCGTTAGCGATTATCTAGGAACAGTATCCAACAGCAAGGAAGAGTTAGACGATACCAACGTATCTTTCCGAGTCGGTGGTTTGTATGAGCTAGACTTTGGTCTCTCGCCATACCTTACTTACTCGGAAAGTTTCGAGCCAATTGCGGGTGCCGACTCTTCTGGTAAAGCATTTGAGCCATCAACCGGTCATCAATGGGAGTTAGGCTTTAAATACGCCCCATTATCTGGTGATATCTCAGGTAACTTAGCACTCTTCCATATTACGAAGAAAAACGCGATCTTGACCGATCCGAATAATCCTTATGCACCGAACTATCAAGCGGGCGAAGTGGTATCACAAGGTATTGAACTTGAGGCAAAATGGCAAGCCACAGCACAAGCTGATTTCACTCTAGGCTATACATATACCGATATGGAGATTACCGAGGACAGTTATTACAACCAAGAAGGTAAAACGCCGGTTTGGGTACCTGAGCAAACGGCCTCTCTATGGGCCAATTACTTCTTTGAAGGAAATCTTTCAGGCCTTCGTACCAGTGCTGGCGTTCGCTATGTCGGGGAAGCACAAATTGATGCACAGAATAGTCAAAAAGTACCGGACTACACCTTGTTTGATTTGGCAGCAAGTTACGATTTCTCAACGGTATCTGAATCAATGAAAGGGGCTAGCGTCACGCTTTCTGCAAGCAATCTATTCGATAAAGAATACTATTCTTGTTACGACAAAAATAACTGTTGGTTTGGCGCTGAGCGCTCTATCGAAGCGAAGTTAGAATACAACTTCTAACCTCTTAGAACGGAACAGCAGTAATTTGTAAAGCGATGGTTTCTACAACAAGCCATCGTTTTTTATTTTGCATAGAGCATCAATATAAACGCTACCGTGTCACTTTTTTATAGCACCTTTCCGGCCTACCTACCGACCCATAGTTTAAATCAGCCTCTAGTTCACCAGTGCTGATCAGATACTCCAAATAGCGCCTCGCCGTTGTTCGGCTCGCGCCGATCTTTTCGCCTGCCTCATCAGCGGTCAGTACACTGCCATTTGGGAACAACTCTCTGATCTTGTCTAGCGTTACACCATCAATCCCTTTCGGTAATCGGTTCGGCAAGTTGTCTTGATTAGCGTGAGACTGCAGCATTTTATCAACGAGGTTCTGATCCAAACTCTCTACGATGTCTAGTTGTTGGCGTTGGGACACATACTTTTTCAGTGCGGCATCTAAACGTGGAAACATCACGGGTTTTAACAGGTAATCGACAACGCCACCCCTCATCGCCTGTTGTAATGTATCGACATCCCTTGCGGCTGTAATCAAAATGACATCACACGTTTGGTTACTTGCACGCAGTGTATTTAATATCTCAAGCCCTGTGCCATCGGGAAGATAGACATCCATCAATAGTAAATCTGGCTTAAGAATGTCGAGTTGCATTTCCGCTTCCATTCTCGTGGTCGCAATTCCGACCACTTCCAAACCTGTCAGTTGGCTTAAGTATTTGTGGTGCAGCTCAGCAATAGCCAGATCATCTTCAATGATCATTACGCGAGTCGCCATACTCATAATTGTTCTTCCTTGGGTAAGTACACCGTTATTCTTGTCCCATAATTTGTATTGGGTATCATCTCAACATGGCCGTGATATCGAGTAGCAAGCTGATTGACAAGGTGTAACCCAACACCTCGATTTTGGCGAGATTTCGTCGAAACGCCTTTTGTAAATAATGTTTGTGGATCCATTGTTTTTGGGAGGCCACAGCCATGATCTATCACCTCAAGTATCACTTCATTTCCGTAATCGCTAACGGACACATCAATGTTTCTGCGTTCTGACGCAACATTTGATTCATCGCGAATTGAAGTTAACGTGGCATCGAAAGCGTTATCAATCAAATTACCCAAAATTGTGACTAGGTCTTCCGAATTTAGCCACTCAGGCAGGGGCTCCAGACGACTGCCTTCCTCAACCACCAGTTGTAAGCCTAACTCGCGAGCACGTTCAGTTTTTCCAAGCAACATACCTGCAATTAGCGGGTCCTTAACGGTATCTCTTAAAAACTCAATCATTGCTTGATAGTGAGCGGTTTCTTGTCCAATTAACTTTTGCACCGCATCAAGCTCACCCATTTGTACTAGCCCGCTGATAGTGTTTAGCTTATTGCGATGCTCATGGGTTTGCGAACGTAACAAATCTGCATATTCCTTGGTTTGTGATAGCTGCTCGGTTAGATCATTAATTTCATCCCTTAAACGGAAACTCGATACCGCCCCCACGATTTTTCCATCAACATAAATTGGAGAGCGATTTGCAATCAGGCGCTTATGATTAAGGAATATTTCAATATCATGATCTTCCTGCCCACTTTCTAACACTGTATATAGATCGCTATCACGCAGCGTATCAGTCAAAGGTTTATTGAGCGCTGATTCTCTATCAATACCGAGAATCTGGCAGGCACTACGATTTATCGAGCGAAGTATCCCTTGGGCATCAATGCTTAACACGCCCTCTTTGATAGTGCTCATCGTCACTTCTAATTCGCCGTACAACCGCCCTATCTCTTCAGGCTCAAAGCCTAAAATGGCGCGCTGAAACTTTCTCGACGCATAATTGGATACAATGGCATTAGCGACGACAACTACGATGACCATTAAAATCAAAAAGGCCAAAAATGGTTCGATGCGGTCTTGCAGTCGGTCGAGCAAATAGCCAACCGAAACCACACCAATGATGTTCCCTTCCTCGTCAAAAATCGCAGCTTTACCACGAACTGAATAACCTAACGAGCCCTGTGCCGTCGAAACATAAGACAACCCCTGTTCTAGCGCTCGACGATTGTCGCCACCTCTCATTGGCTTGCCCAACCGCTCATCAACAGGGTGGATTAAGCGTACTCCCTTATGGTCGCCAATAACGATGAATGCAGCACCTATGGCTTCGGTTAATTCTCTAAAGCGAAGTTGGTATGGCTGGGGGTTTTGGGTTTCGATCATTTCACGAACAACCGCTGAGTCCGCTAAAAAACGGGCAACACCCAGTGCTTTTTCTCCCATTTCTTGCTCTTGATTGATTTTGAGATAAGTGAACCCCGCGGCGACAAGCAATAACAGCTCTATCAACCCCGATAGCGTCATGATAATGAGCATCCGCTTACGAAAGCTGATGGTTTTCCAACTCATTGATACATCCTTGTGATTCACTCTTGAGCGTAACGTTAACACTCAGTTAACAGCATGACGTTGTCGCGGTGATAAATCTGTGAGGAAGGCAAACAAACCGCAGAGTTTACGGTTAATTAATCGACGAGCTGAAACATAAAATTACAACCATTCACCAAATTTAGCATTCCTCTCTGATACTCAATTCCATACATAAATTGCCCTTAAAATCATGATCGCGATCACATCGATTTTAGCGGTTTTTGAGGCGTTTTTAGACTTTACAACGTATAATTTTTAATCAACGAAACCAATGAGAGTTTCGGTTTGAAAGCAGTGAAGCTGGAAGTCTATTAAAAGCTCAACATTGATGTCAGTGGTTTGGACAAAAATAAAACAAAACACAAATACTGACTATATGACAAACACTTAGACACCATCTGAAAACTGGAAAACTATAAACAGAGGTGCATTTATAGTTAGAAGGAACACCAAACATGGAACGCGATACCTTTGGAATATGCCTGAATAAGGCGATGCTGTCAGAGAATATGTATTCAACATTTACACACGTCAGGGCTTATGAAAAAAACGGAGGCGGTACTTCTGATCTCAAAGTCCTGTTATCGTTCCCTCAAATGAGTGGAAAAGATCTATTGAATACGATGCGAGGTTCTCGTCAGCTCGAGTGGAGAGCGGAGTTTCACTGTCCATATACGAAATAAATTTGTAACATCTCCCGCGCCCAGCACAAATATAACTGGGCGCATACTACTGCCCAATTTTCCCTCCTACTTAACACGCAGTTACGAATCCTTTATATTAGAGCTAATACTCTACGACAAAGCAGCCATTATGAAAAAAACAGGAAAGGTTTGGATACTGGGCTTACTTAGCAGCTCGATTTCCCTTGCCTGTCATGCGGCACCGATCACTTTTGATACCGCATGGCAGCTATTGCTAGAAAACAACTATTCTCTTAAAGCTCAACGCTCAAACGTCGAGAACTACCAATACCAAGAGAGTGCCACCAGCAATCTCAACTTACCTCAGGTTACTATTGGCGCGAATTACACGCGTTTAGATACCGATATCACGCTGTCGGGAAAACAGATCCTAGACAGCACAGGAGCACACATTAACGTACCTCCTGCTTTTCAGCCTATTTTTGGTGCCTTAGCTAATACCACTTCGACCATAACCGAGCGCGATATTTTCTCTTCGTCTATTCGTGCCATTTGGCCAATTTTTACTGGTGGTAGAATTTCTGCGGCTCAATCAGCAGCAGAAGGCAAAACGGATGAGGCGAAAAGTCAGCTTCTAATGGAACAACAAGCGCGTTTTGAAGATTTATCGAAGTACTACTTTTCTGTCGTACTGGCAAAGGAAGTACTCGCAACGCGGCAAGCGGTTGAAGCTGGGCTAAAAAAGCATCGAGATTTTGCCATTAAGCTTGAAGAGCAAGGACAAATCGCGCACGTTGAGCGCCTGCAAGCCGAGGCTTCTTTAGATAAAGCATCCGTAGAAACACGTAAAGCTGCCAGCGATTTGAGTATCGCTCAGGCTGCATTAGGTAAATTACTCGCACAAGATGACGCCGTAGAGCCCGCTGAATCTTTGTTTATCAACGACAGTCTTCCCCCTCTTAGCGCTTTTGTCGATCAAACGTTGCTTACCTATCCGGGGTTAGAACTTCTGAGCGCTAAACACAAACAAGCCTCTAGCTTAATCAAAGCAGAAAAAGGGAAATACTACCCTGAAGTTTATCTTTACGGCGACTACAGCTTGTATGAAGACGATTCTCTCGCAAGCCAAATGAAGCCAGACTGGTTAGTTGGTGTTGGTGTCAGCATTCCACTGATTGAATCATCAGGGCGAAGCGAAAAAGTCAAAGCCGCTCAAAGCGTCGTCTCGCAGGTCGACTCATTAAAGTCCCAAGCCAAACAAGACTTATCGCTGTTAGTCCAAAAGACATACTTGGAGGCTCAGCAAGCCATTGATGAAGTACAAGGGCTCGCATCTAGCATTGAACTCGCTAACGAAAACCTGCGCTTGCGTGAAAAAGCATTTACTCAGGGTCTGTCGTCTTCGCTGGATGTTGTGGATGCACAACTTTATGTCGCGAGTATAGAAACACAGCGTTCAGCGGCGCGTTTCCGCTATTTAATATCTTTAACCAAGCTACTCGCATTGAGCAGTGAAATGAACAGCTTCGAACAATATCAAAATACCGCTTATATCCCTGCTTCAACATCCAAAGAGGTGAAATAAATCATGGCAGCTAAATCACTAAAACCCGTTTTACTCTCACTTTGTGCTTTGGGTGTTGCCTCTTGGGTTGGGTATCAATTTTACCAAGCCTATCATTCGGAACCGATCCGCTTACAGGGATTAATTGAAGCCCAGCAATACAGCATTTCCTCAAAAGTCCCAGGGCGTATTGATGAGGTAATGGTACGTAAAGGCGACGATGTAGAGAAAGGTCAGCTTATTTTTACCCTTCATAGTCCTGAAATTGAAGCGAAGTTAGAACAAGCAAAAGCAGGTGAAAAAGCGGCGGACGCTTTAGCTCAAGAAGCTGAGAAAGGCGCACGTGAGCAACAAATCCAAGCAGCAAAAGATCAGTGGATGAAAGCCAAAGCCGCTGCGAATTTAATGGAAAAAACCTACAATCGTGTAAATAACCTTTATAACGATGGCGTGGTTGCAGAACAAAAGCGCGATGAAGCTTTAACGCAGTGGCAAGCAGCGAAATACACAGAAAGTGCCGCGTTTCAAATGTACGAAATGGCAAAAGAAGGCGCTAGAAGTGAAACCAAAGTGGCTGCGGCGGAAAAAGCGCGCATGGCATCAGGTGCCGTAGCCGAAGTAGAAGCGTACGCGAAAGATACTCAGATCTACAGCTGGTTTGACGGCGAAGTCTCTCAAGTTCTACTTCAAAGTGGTGAATTAGCACCTCAGGGCTTCCCGGTTGTTACTGTGATAGATACAGAAGATGCCTGGGCGACACTTAATGTGCGTGAAGATTACCTTCAACACTTTAGAAAAGGAGCAACCTTTGATGCCTATTTGCCTGCCTTAAACAAAAATGTTGAGTTCAAAGTAACGCATGTTGCCGTTATGGGTGACTTTGCAACGTGGAGAGCAACCGATGCTTCTCAAGGTTTTGATCTTCGTACCTTTGAAGTAGAAGCTCGTCCAGCTCAACCCGAACCTGAACTGCGTATGGGAATGAGTGTTGTCGTTGAACTTTAATCACAACCACTAGGTTAATGCTATGACGATTAAGATTTCACAGCGGCATATCTTACGACGAGACAAGTGGTTGCTTTCGTGCCTTACTTGGATACCGATTTTGCTCGCGATGATGATTTGGGGAGTGTTCTCTGCGGGCATTGCCCGGGATCTGCCAATCGGTGTGGTTGATCTACAACATTCCCAACTTTCTCGAAAGCTCATTCAATCTTTGGATGCGTCGTCGAGTCTGGCTGTTAACTATCACTACACCAGTGCAAGCGAAGCAAAAAATGCGATGATTGAAGGCGATATCTACGCTTACGCGGTCATCCCATCTAAGTTCGACCAAGATATTCTCCAACACCGCCAACCTCAACTTTCTGTCTTTTACAACAGTCAGTACATTTTGGTAGCGAAACTGATCAACTCTGCCGTTGCGCAAGCACAAGGCTATTTCGACGCTCAGGTTGAAGTAATGGGAAACTTGGCTAAGGGTAACACCACAACGTTAGCAGCGGCTGGACAAGCTGTACCCGTGTCGACACAAATAACCGCATTATTTAACCGTAACAATAACTACGCACAATTTTTGGTAACGGCTATCGTTCCAGCCATTTGGCAAATATGTATTGTAGTAAGCACTATTTTGATTCTTGCCGCGCACTTTCGCATTTATGGTGGAAAGAATGGATTTGCATTTTTGGGCGAAAAGCCATACGCCAGGCTCACTACCCTATTAAGTCAGTACATTCCGGTCTTTATGGCGCAAGGTGCGTTGTTCTTGTACTGGTTTTATTCCGTGCTTGATTGGCCAATGGAAGGCAGTTTTGTGGTTATGCTACTAGCACAATTGGCGACGGTTATCGCCTGTATCATTATGGGAGCGTTGTTCTTCTTCTTGTCGATGGATCCTGCACGTGCGATGAGTTTTGCTGGCGCGTTTACGGCTCCAAGTTTCGCTTTCATGGGAATTACATTCCCAGTTTCTGACATGAACACACTCGCTTATGCATGGCGTTCATTATTGCCGATTACCCATTACATTGAAGTACAAGTGAGTCAAGCAAACTATGGAGCATCGGCCGCGCAATCTTTAAGCTCGCTATGGCCTATGATTGGTTACGTTATGCCTCTGCTCATTACCGCTGCCTTGATGGGTAAACATCGAACAGCTTCATCAACACGCCAAGCGAAGGAGGCGGTATGACATTGTGGCAACTGATTAAAGCGGAACTTAAGGCCGTTCTAACCAATCCAGTCGTTACGTTGACCGTGTTTGGTGGTGTCGTATTTTACTCGTTTTTATACCCTTTGCCTTATGCACAACAAACGCCTCGTGAACAACCAATCGCGATTGTTAATCTAGATGGTAGTCTGACGAGTTTAAAGCTGGAACGTATGGTTGATGCCACCCCACAAGTCAACGTAGTCACTCGACTTCATGCGATTGCCGATGCAAAGCAAGCATTTTTACAACGAGAGATCACCGGTTTTTTAGTCATACCGGAACACTTTTACAAAGACCTAATGCTAGGTAAAAGCCCGACTCTGGCCTACGCTGCGGACGCCTCGTATTTTCTCGTGTACGGAACCGTGGTAGAAGGATTGGCCCAAGCTGGAGGCACATTAGGGGCCCAAGTGAAAGTCAGTAAAATGGTGATAGATGGTGTGCCCATGAGTATGGCTAGCCATAATTACTCTGCTATTAAGCTTAATATGAAACCAACGTTCAACCCAACCATGGGTTACATCGAATACGTAGTGCCGGCAGTATTTGTTCTGATTTTACAACAAACGTTGATCATGGCGGTTGGATTACAAACGGGAACACAGCGTCATGGTCGTGGCTATTGGTCACAAGTATCAACGGGATCGCTGTTGCTTGTGAGAACGTTAGTATTTGTGGCAATTTATTATTTACTCGGCGCCTATTATTTTGGTTTTAGCTTCGAACGCTTAAACGTAAACCATATCGCCAACGCGGGCGAATTGCTAGCTATGTTGTTCCCGTTCTTTTTAGGTTGTTGCGGACTAGGCTTCTGGCTAGGTTACTTATTACCTCGGCGTGAACTTGTCACCTTAGTCGTCTTAGTGAGCTCTATGCCGCTCATTTTCTTGGCTGGTTTTATTTGGCCAATTGAAGCCATACCTACTCCCTTATTATGGATTGCTGATTTAAGCCCAAGCACTTGGGCGATAAAAGCTTTCTTAGCGCTAAACCAAATGGGGGCAACCTGGCAACAAGTCGCTCCACATTGGACGGCGCTTTGGGCACTCACCGTGCTTTGGGGTAGCGTTGCGTACTGGATTGCTAAGCGAAGTAACAAGCCAGTTGTAACAGAGAGCTTGGGGTGACAGCTGACATTTTTTATTACTATAAAAAAAGCCGGGTAACTAAACCCGGCTGAAAATCTGCGTCCTTGCAGCGGACATATGGTAAAAACACTTTTTGCTCTGGGCTTACCCATTGAGCGAGGTTAGATTAAGCCAAAAACTATGGACTCCATACTCTCATATAGAGGGTTATATCCTTCCAATAGACATTAGCTCTTCGCTAGAACGATAACGTTTTTCAGACACAAAAAAACAAGACTCACATTGAGTCTTGTTGTTGATAGGGATGAGCAGGATACATGTCGCCGCTAAGTCATATCACGGATTATTTTCTCTCGGTATTCTGTAACGACCTTCATGATTGAATTTTTTACATCACCGACTTGCTTAGAGGGTTGGCACCATAGGCCAAAACCAAACTTAAAACCTTCCAATAATTCAGAAGCTTCCACTGGCTCTATATGATTATTAGAAAACTCCGAATGGGCAAACGTTCTGGGGAGAATCGCCCATCCTAAACCTGCTTCAACCATTTTCACTACAAGGGCCAATTGGTCGACCTCTTCATGGTTCGAACTTACGATGACTTTTTCGCCCATTCCCTCTTCAATAAGAGACCGCAGTACAAATTGTTTACTATTCCTCAAGGCTGTCAATACTCGATCTGGTGCCACAGAAGCGAGTTCACCACCTTTCTGGACGAAAGGAACAAATTCAAAATGACCTAAAAACGTCGCATCCAAACTATGTATTGCTCGACTATCATGCACATTGACAATACCGAATTGATACTCACCATTCTGTAAACCCTCTTTAATTTCGTTGCGATTACGAACAAGAAAGTTAACTCGCATCATCGGAAAATCTGCTGCTAATTGAATACGAAGCAATACAAGAAAACGGTGTGGTATAGCGCTTGAATAGGCGATACTAACATTCTCTAACCCACCGTAAGCCAGACTTAATGCGACTTTATCGAAAGTACGTGCTTGTTCGATGGTTTGCTTAGCATAGTGGTAAAGAAGATGACCATCTTCTGTCGGTTCTACCGAGCGCCCCACTCGCTCAAACAGGTTGACCGCCAGTTGATCTTCAAGATTGGTAATCACCTGCCCTATTGTAGTTCGGTGCTTATTGAGTTTGACCGCCGCCTTACTAAACGAAAGCTGTTCATAAACGGTTACGAACGCGAGAAGTTGTTCAAAACTAAAATTCATAGGTTGTGCTTACTTTTTAGAGTTATCTAATTAAATTACCACAAGATCGTAGAATTGCTACTTGGTAACGGTAACAATCTGCGTTTGAATTCCTTCTCGACAACACAAAAAAAACCTACTAGCGTCAGTAGGTTTTCTCTAACTTAGTTGTACTCAACGACACGAGCTAAATAGTTGAATTCTCCTGAGTCACCATGGTA
The DNA here is from genome assembly GCF_033344345.1 of Vibrio sp. 1978. Lineage (NCBI taxonomy): Bacteria > Pseudomonadati > Pseudomonadota > Gammaproteobacteria > Vibrionales > Vibrionaceae > Vibrio > Vibrio sp. 1978. The sequence continues at coordinate 25,090 of NZ_JAWPOP010000012.1, read as the reverse complement.
ATCACGGTAGACATCGACACTGAAATATTTAGGTTGATCAGCGTAAATGTGGTCAACGACTTTTTGCTCAAGTGACTCCAACGTTTCACCGACCTGAGAGTACACGAACTGCTTGTTCACTTTTTCCAATTTACGTTGTTTCGCTTCTTTGTGTGACACATAGTTGTTGATCTCTTCCCACTTTCCCACGAACTCGACCGCCACGTAACTCGAGTTCTCGTCAATCATAATAAAGGCTGCACCTTCTTCTTTGATTGCAGACAGTTGCTGCATATCACTATCCACTTTTTGCTGGTCAAGATGGGCTCCACTTTGGGCGAATGCAGTCGCGGAAGCGGTAAGCATCATGAGTGTAAGAACGGCTTTTTTCATTGTATCGTTTTCCTGTATTAAGGGAGTTCAGTTACCCAAAGTTGCCCTTGGGTGGCTTTTTTGAATCCATATTCGTAAATCGTCAGCAAGTAGCGGTGATCGAACATATCTTTCGTTACTTTGGCGTATCTGAAATCTTGATCAATGTAGGTAAACTGCATCTCGATATCGTTGATTTCACTGATGTATTTCATTCGATAGAGATCACCACGAGTTTGCGCTAGCGTAAGGCTTGAGACACTCTTCGATACCAAGTCCAAACCTTTGTCTTTTAGTGGACGATACGGCGCTTTTAACGCACCATTGCGAATCACATCCAACTGAGGCGCTTTTTCTAACCCCAAAGCATCTGAGATTTGTTGATAGTTGAAGTTAGACGGATTAAAGAACACCTGCGCTGCGAGACCGCCATCTACGTGTAACTCCTCAAGTGTTTCTCCATCATGTTCAACATCGATAAATTGTGGAGGGAAAACACCAGGGATCGATGCGCTCGCAGCAAGCACCTTGTAAATAAGTTCAGATTTGTCCGCTAAATCACTGTTCGCAATCGCACCAATATTCCAAATCACCAGTTCGCCTGAATCAAAATGGGTACTGCCAATAAAGAGGCGTTTACCATTGCGGTGTTGCTGCGCCATCGCCTCGATCATGGGCTCAGGGTAAGCGTCTGCGATGAAATCATAGAGGTTCTCACCATCGGTAAACGCGTCCTTAAACAGGGTATTTAAGAAGTTCTTCTTACCCAAAATATTCTTATCATTGATGTTGAGCATGACTTCTTTCATCTTTGGCATCGCATCACCGCCAATGAAAACAAAAGGAGCGATTAGGGCACCCGCACTGACTCCAGTAATGATGGCATAATCTTTTAGCTCCCCCTTTTCCTGTAGCCCCATCAAAACGCCGGCCCCGTATGCACCGTTTACGCCACCACCCGATAAGGCCAAAATATTGAGCTGTTCACCCTCTACTTTGATCGGTGTGGTTTGATTGTGCGCTGAGTAGAGAAAATCCGGCGCTTCATTGGCCCACATTCGAAGTGGCTCATTTGGTGTCGAACTCGCGATCTCGACATCTTTATAGTTGCTTTGAGAAACACGAACATCCAGCGTATGAGGTGAACTACAAGCTACTATCAGCAGCGAAAGTGCAACCGTCACACCAGAGGAAATTAAACGATTCATAATCAGTCTCATTTAATGTTCTCTGGCGTATGACCAGAGACTCAGTTTGAAGTTAATTGGGTCAAAATGAAGTCCGTTTCGTTGTTTGGAGTTACTATAGCTAGGCACGGCTAAACCCCATAATCGCGATTGTAGGATGCTATCCATCAAAGCAATTATGCCAAGTTTCTATATGCTAACTTTACGCTTCTCCGTTAATTAGGTACTGCGCTAAGCAATTTTCACGACGTTGAACTCATGCGTCGGTTCGACAAATTCGTATTGGGCATTGATCGTCTGTAGCTCCCATGTGCCATAGCCTTTTGTGATCTCCAATACACCGTAAACGGCGTTATGTGTATGACGAAAGGCTGCGACAGGAGACATCTTCTTCACCAAACAAGAGGTAAAAATAGCAGAAATTAAATCACCGACTCCGACTGGCTGCATAGCAAATTCAACACTAGGTCGTTGGGCCAAATAGCTTGCTTTCGGCGTCGCTAAAATCATACTGAAGGCGTCATCTGTTAGTGCATGCAGGTGTTTCACCAATACCATTTTCGGTCCTAACTCTAAGGCTTTTTTACATGCAGTGACCGCATCATAAAGAGAGTTAATTTTCACACCTGTTAACTCGCTCAGTTCAAACTGGTTAGGAACAATCACATCAGCGATGGGCAACAAGCTATGGCTTATCGCTTCTTTGACACCGTCTGCCACAATGCAACCTTTGTCTGGATCACCCATAACTGGGTCACACACATACAGTGCACTATGGTTACGCGATTTGACTAAACTTACCGCTTCGGCCACCGCTCGACATTGCTCTGCGCTGCCTTGATAACCGGACAGTATCGCGCCACATTCGCCTAACTTCTCGATGTTATCTAAGCCTCTCATTAGAGAATGAATTTCATCTGCCCCAAACTTCTGTCCAGTCCAACCTTGCTGGTACTGAGTGTGATTTGAAAACTGAACCGTGTGAATTGGCCAGACTTCGAGGCCCATTCTCTGCATCGGGAAGACGGCAGAACTGTTTCCTGCGTGGCCATAAACCACATGAGATTGAATAGAAATAATGCTTTTCATAAGTCACTCTTAATTGAGAAGTTTGTTAGCTTGGCGACTAAATAAACACAATATCGCGCACTGTGCTTATTTGGTCGGAATAGCCTCGACAACGCCGAGGCTTATTCTTAATCAGGCTGGATTAATTAGCCTTGGAACTCAGCGAAGTACTCATCCAACACTTTGCGCGTTGCACGACCGATAAGCTCGTATTCGTGATGAGTAAGGTTTGCTAACGAAACTCGAACTGATGCGTGTACTACATCGAAGCCTTGGCCTGGAAGTAGGATAACGCCGGTTTCATGTGCAAGACGGAACAGGAAGTCTTTGCCCTTCTCGCTCGCTTTGAACCATTCAACGAAGGCTGGTCCGTACAATTTGCCGCCCAAAGTGTCGAGCTCAAGCAGCGTGTAGTAGTCCACACGATCTTTGTTTTCTTCAATTTCTACACCCATGTTTTTGTACAGAGTTTTGTAACGCTCGCGGATGATGCGTTTACATGCTTCTTTGTAGTTTTGTTCTGAGTCCATCAAGCAGTTCAATGAGAACAACGCCATTTGAACTTGTTGAGGAAGAGACAAACCTGCTGTGTGGTTAAGCGCTACGCTGCGGCTATCTGCAACGATACGGTCAATAAACTTGATCTCACGTGGTTCCGGAGTCAGCGTTTTGTAACGGTCGTCTAACTCAAGTTGACGCGCTTCAGGAAGGCAGCGCATTGCATCGTCAAACACGTTGTTGTGTTGAATCGCAATCGAGCCTAAACGCCAGCCTGTTGCACCGAAGTACTTAGAGAACGAGTAAACACAAAGCGTGTTGTATGGCAGTTTCGCGAACAGTGAGACAAAGTCGTCCGCAAATGTGCCGTATACATCGTCAGTCACAATGAACAAGTCGCTACGTTCGTTGTTCACAAAATTTGATAGGTTATCCAGAGTCTCATCCGAGAACTTCACAGACGCTGGGTTTGCTGGGTTCACGACACAAAGCAGTTTGATGTCTGTATCTGCAAGCTTTTCGATTTCAGCCATCGGCAGTTGCCATGTTGTCTCATCCAGACGTAGCTCAACGATTTCCAGTTCGTATTCACTAAGCTCTGGGATCTCTAGGTACGGCGTAAAGATTGGAGTGATTAGCGCAACCTTGTCACCTTTCTTTAATAGACCGTTGTTGAACATAGTTTGGAAGGTGTACGTCATAGACGCTGTACCGCCTTCAGTTGCAAACAGATCGAAGTCTGTTGTCATTGGCATCGGGCCGTACATCTCTTCTGCGATGTACTGCTTCACAACGGTTTCGATGTTCGTCAACATACGTGGTGGCACTGGGTAGTTACATGCAAGGTATGCGTTAACCAGCTCATTCAAAAATGCCTGTTTCTCTAGACCCAAACGGTCTTTTGCGTAGCTCAGCGACTTTTCCAAGAAATGTACGCCTTGGTCTTGTTTATTCTTGCTTGCAAACGTATCGAAGCGCTCAACAATGCCCACACCATCTGGAATGCCACCGAAACCACCATCTAGGAATGAATAAGTGCGCTCGGCTTCCAATATTGCGAACTCACCCAAACGAATGAACGCTTTACGCGGTAGTGTCGCTAGAAAATTAGGGTTACCACGACCTGCATCTAATAAAGCGCGGTCAGGAACAGTTTGTGCCACTTCAATAAGTTTATCTTTTAATTCAAATGGGCTTAAATCTGCAAATTTAGAAAAATCAATTGTTGTATTTTGCGTAGTCATAATATTTACCTGAATTTATTATTTAGTGAAATTTGGATAATACTTCCCCTACCGCCTATTTAATTAGGCGATAAGAGTGTTCGAATTTATTTAAATTACATGCCTGCGTTTAAAGTAATAATGCCGACAATAATTGGACCCCATAGGGTGAGCAGTACATTGGCGACAGCATAAGTCACGGTGAATGAGAATACTGGCGTTGCGTTACCTGTTTTTTCCATTAAAGCCGCGAATGCTGGGTTCGCACTTCGTCCACCTGTAACACAGCCAAGTGCTTCAACTGGATTCTTAATCTTCAATACAAAATATGAGAAGAAGAACGAAATAATCTGAGGGATAATCGTTACACCCATGCCAAGGAACAACAGAGACATACCGTGTTCTTTGATGGTGTCGACCGCTTGAGGGCCTGCCTCTAGGCCAACAATGCCCACAAATGCTGCCAAACCGAAATCTCGAATGAAGTTCGCCGCCCCTTCTGGGAACTGAGCAACGTGGGGATTGCGGCTACGCAACCAACCGACGATCAAACCTGAGATCAAACAACCTGCACCAGAACCGATGGTGACGGGAATACCTGCAATCTTAAAGCTGATAAGACCAATCAATAGACCAAGCACCATACCCATACCAAGCACAATGAAATCCGTCATGGTTGCAGAGCCCATGCGTTGACCGATGTTTTTCTCAACGCGATTAATGTCTTTTGCTGTACCTGTAAGCTGGATGACGTCGTTTTTCTTCACCACAAGGTCCGGCGTCATTTCGATAGAGCTGCCTTCACGAATGTAATCCGTCACATAAATGCCGCGCATTGAACCTTGGTTCGAAGCCTCTTTGATCTCTTGCAGCGACTTACCAATCAGTTTGCGGTTGTCTGCGATCAGTTGACGGTTTTCTTCAATAACTTCATAGCCTTCTGGAAGTGCAATCTCGTTGTCAGCCAAACCATCTTGCAACTGATGTACCGCATTACGACGACCTGTTACAACAATGACATCCCCTTCTTTCAGTGCTGTGAATTTGTCCACTTCTAACACTTTGCCATCACGTTGAATCAATTCAATACAAGCAGCTAGAGCGTGTTGGTTTAACTGAGCTAGGGTTTTGCCTGCTAGCCCGCCATCTTTGCTCACTTTAAATGCTCGTGTAACCAGCGCGGTTACTGCGTTGAACTCACCCGGCGCTAAATCACGCTTACCATTTGAATTTTTCTCTTCTAGCGCAATCGCTTCTGCTCGGATATCCCACTTCATCAGTGTTGGGAATACCCATGTCACCATCAGAATTGGACCAAGCGAACCAAAGATGTACGTAACCGCGTAGCCTACTGCGACGTTGGTCTGCATTAGGTGCTTCGCTTCTTCTGTCACACCACCAAGACGTGCGATCGCATCACCCGCTGTACCTATGATTGCCGATTGAGTCAAACCACCAGCTGCAAGGCCTGCTGCCGTACCTCTGTCTAGATCGAACATCCAAGCTGCTGCTAGTACACAAAGCAGGCCAGACACCGTCATCACTACAGCGGAAAGTAGAATGTTGATGGTTCTAAAGTTCAGTGCTTTGAAGAACTGCGCACCACCTTGATACCCTACTGCGTAAATAAAGAGCGCAAAGAAAATGCTTTTTACGCCGGGATCAATATGAACACCAAATTGCCCAATAATCACACCCATTAATAATGTTCCGGCAACACCGCCAAGAACAAATCGACCAATGGTAATTTTACCAACCATATAACCGAGAGAGAGCGTAATAAAGAGAGCAACAAATGGTGCCATGTCAAAAAGGTTAGAAATAATTTCCATGACAATTTTACTCTTACTAATAAATATAAAACTCAAATAATCTAACGAATAATCTTTCACTCATATTTGTTGGATTATTTAATTTAAAAAGCATCTCGTTTGCTTCGAAGCGAATATTAGAAACAAAACCTCACAACTCGTAATCCCATTTGAAGGATGAAACCATCACTTCGCATATTCAAACGCAAACATTGAACAATAATTGTCGAAAATTTAATAACTTAGTGGTCTTAAATGAGCATCAAATAAATTGGAAAATAAATTTATTTTTATGTTCACTGTCCAAAAAGCTACTTTGTTGCGCTATTCCCTCTATATAGCGCATGACACCTTTCTCTTGATGGATTAGATCCTACAAAAGCGATTATCACTGATGCCATCACTTGCCTTATCTTTACATTCATCAAGTTAATAGAGAAAAACACCATGAACTCAATGCCACATGAACTTGTGTGGGGCGAAGTTTACTTCCCTCCCTTGTTGCTGGTTATTGCATTGGCTTACATGCTCACCATTTTGGTTGGAACCGTTGCAACAAAACTGGGACTCCACAAATACGTTGCATTTCCTGCGCTCGCTGAGCTAAGCCTAATTGTGATTTTTACTGGCGTTATTGGTCGATTCATTACCATATTTTGAGGCAAATTCCGTGATAAAACGTTATCTCATCACACTGCTACTACTGTGTTCAGCTGGCACCGTGATTTTCAGCTACTACCAATCATACTCTGACAACCCTTGGACTAGAGATGGCCAAGTTAGCGCGCACATCGTTTCTATAACCCCCCGCGTAACAGGACAAATCATCCAAGTCTACGTCGAAGACAATTCGCAAGTGAAACAAGGCGATTTGCTGTTTGAGATTGACCCAAGCATCTATAAAGCGGCGTACCACAAAGCGCTAGCAGCTCAAAAGCAAGCCATTGCATTACTAGCAAAGGCCAAAAATGAAGAGCAGCGAGCACTTAAGTTAGAAAAGCGCACACCTGGCGCTGTACCTGTACTGACATTGAATAACCTAGACAATGCGGTGGAGACAGCCGTTGCCAACGTAGAGCTCGCGAAAGCCAATGTTGAAGAAGCCAAGCTAAACCTTGATTACACAAAAGTTCATGCGCCAACGAATGGTTATATAACTAATTTGAACTTACGCGTCGGCTCTCAAGTCGTCGCTAACTCCCCAGTCGTGGCTTTGATTGATGAAGACAGCTTTTGGATCGAAGGATATTTCAAAGAAACGGATTTAGTTGGCGTTGATCCACAAGATAAAGCCTACGTGACCTTAATGATGCACAATGAAGCTGTGCTGGAAGGAAAAATCAAAAGCATTGGCTACGGCATTGCGAAGCAAGATGGTAGTACTGGTAACGATCTTTTGCCCAATGTGAACCCTAACTTTCAGTGGATACGCTTAGCTCAACGCATTCCAATTAAAGTGAAATTAGATCACTTACCGAAAGATTTTCAACTACGTGTTGGTATGACGGCCTCTATCAAAATCATCAAACAATAATGCGGTGGAATGTATGTTTAATGCCTCAACCAAAGAAGCGATCAAAGCTGCGCTGTCTATCGTTATCGCGATCTGCCTTGCCTTATGGTTTCAATGGGAGAAACCGTATTGGGCAGCGATCGCAGTCGCGGTAATGGCATTAAATGAAAGCTTCGCTCACTCAATAAACAAAGGTCATAATCGCTTATTAGGAACCCTCCTTGGCATCGGTTATGCCTTTTTCCTCATCACGAAGTTTTCTCAAGATCGCTTTTTGTTTCTCACCTTCTTCACCTTGTTTTTAGGTGCGTGCATTTTTATGTCGAGCGACGAAAAGTATGGTTATGTGTTCTCTATCGGTTTTGCTGTGTGCTCCATCATCGCATGTATGGGAGGATTTGATAGTCAAGCAACGTTCCACTTCGCTGTTCTTCGCATGCAAGAGACGATTCTTGGTGTGATCACGTTTTCTGTTGTGTACCGATTAGTCTGGCCAGTCAGTACAGAACAAAACTTCATTCAACGTTTTGAGACCAGCAGAGAGGCGATGCTTAACGCTATGAAATCGCCCAATGATATAGATATTGAAGCTCTTGAGACCAACAGCGCCAACATAGAAAAGTTGTTCCAACTGGTCGGTTTACCACTTACTGGCAGCTACCACTTGAAAGAACATCGTCAGCTATGGCGTGCGCGTTTAAATGAGATGGCACAAATCCAAGACCGATTGCTAGAACAAGCAGATAAATCGCAAAGTCGTGACATCGATTGGCCAACGCTAACGCAGCAACTTCAAAGCTTTGATATTAAAAATCCAAGTACTTCGCTCATTGGTCACGTTGCTTATGTCATGCAAAGAGAGAAAAACACGGTTTGGCATCACGAGCATCGGACCTTCATCCAGCATTTGAATGAAGACGGCAGAAAGGTACTGCAAGGTGTCTCCATGTTCGTGACGTCGCTGTTGATCTGGATTTATCTTCCTGTGCCCGGAGGTTTCATTTTTCCGATGCTAGCAGGCGTGTTCTCTTCAATCGTTCCTACTATGCCACCAAGCATTATTAAAGATGCATTTTTTGGTGTGATAGGCACTGGCACGGTGATTCTATTGCAATACATTTTCCTAATGCCAATGATGACCGAGCTTTGGCAGCTTGGGCTATTCTACTTCATCAACATCATCGTGATTTGGAAGGTATTTTCCACACCAAAGCTGATGGTACACAGAATTCTAGGTATTAACTTATTGGTTGTCTTGACATCAGGAGCGCTCAATTTAACCCCAGCGTATCGAATTGAAACGCCCTTGCTGATGCTGGTAAACATTATGATTATTTTGATGATTGCCAAGTTGTTTACTGATCTGTTTCGTGTTCGCGTTACGGTCTAAGCGTCACCTCCGTTCTTGAAACTAAAGCCCTGCATTGCTTCTGCTCTGCGGGGCTGTTTGTTTGTGAGCTAGCCATTATTCCTCCGTAACCCATAAAGCGAGGATAGTATCCATCAAAAGCGATTAACGGGATTTCTCTACCCACCATAAAATCCTCTCATTGATTTACAAAATGCAATCGGAAACCATGCATTCACAACGTCAATCACAGCAAACATATCTATCTAACTGAACAAGAAGTTCAGTGACACATTAACTGTCTGAGTCTCGAAGGTTTGAGACTATTCAGAGTGGAAACTGTCATGAGTTTTTTTGAATTACGCGCCGGCAAGACGTCTTCTCTTACTGTGCTCGCGAGCGCACTAATGCTTACTACCCCCACTTTTGGCTTCGCCGCTGAAGAGACAACGACCTACAACGAAGTAATCGAGCAAGGCCGAGCACTGTTCGACAAATACGGTATCAGTCATGATTTACCAAAACTGGCCATCAGCTCTCTAGTTCAAGGCGAGCATTTGGTCGAGCATGCCCACCGAAGTGTTAAAATCGGTGATAGCGTTCGCGATTCGTCCGTCTACTTGGTTAAGAACACCGATAACAAAGGCAACATTGATCTGCGTATCAAGTACAACCCTGAACAACTCGATGAAAATGAAAAAGTACTTGATGAGATCGAAGCTTTCACACGAACAGAATACCGCCTTCGAAACTACGCGGAGAGTTTTGATCCGTCATCAGTAAGAGCAAAAGAGGATCAGAACGGTAATGTAATCATCAGCTTCAATTACTCAAAATACGGTCTTCCTCAAGATATCGCCTACTTTCGCTTTTTAAGCGTTGATATTGAGTTGGTTAATGGTGAACCGAAACGTATGGTCATTACCAACGATAAACCGTTCACACATCACAACTACCAAGTGGATTCTTACGATCAAGAGATCCTCTTCCAGAAATTAACATCAGGCAAAATTGCGATTGCCAGCAAAAACACCAAGATAGTTGGTTCAAAGAAAAATAAACCACTCGAAATGATGAGTAGCGTAAAACCGGTAGCGATTTATGAAGATAAGCTTGGCGTGCAAGTACTAGACGAACAACGCTTGAATGAGGTCTCTGATCCACGCATGCAAGAAGCCAGTGTTAAGCTAGACCGAGTTTTTCCTTTAATGGGTGATATGGTGCGTCGTCAAGGTATCGATTTGCCTCTGCCGTTTGGTGTGTCGCTAGCGTATCGAAATCAAGATATGAATATTCCATTTAATGATTTCACGATTGAAGGCATCGGCCTTAATGAACTGTTTGATCCAGAAGACAGTGTCGGCATCGTGAGTGCTGAGAGCATGACGCTTCGTGGCGATGTAAACATCCTGCCATTTTGGAATGTATTTGGTTACATCGGAAAAGTTAATGTCGATGCCAATGTTGATGCCGCCTACACGGGTGAAGGTGGCCAGTACATAAAAGATAAGCTGAACGATAAACTGCCAGGATTAGGTGATAAGTTTTGCGATGGTTTATCTGCACTTTGTAGTCGCGGACGCTTAGACGTGCCGCTGCATTTGGAATATGACCTTCGTGGTATAGGTACAACCCTTTCGGTTGGCTATAAAGAGTTCTTTGCTTCTGTCACTGGTACCTATTCGCAAACTCGCTTAAAGGGCTTAGATGATTGGGGCGATGGTATTGTTACTGTACAGCCGATGTTGGGTTATCAACTTGTCGATTATCGCACGCAGTTCTTTGTCGGAGCAGAATATCAAGGACTGGACGCTCGAATGGACGGGCATGTAAAAAGTGGTGATATCGAATTCGATTACGACATTGGTGTAGATCTTAATCAATGGGCGTTTTTGACTGGTTTCAATAAGCAAATCGGCAAAAACTACAACCTGACCTTTCTCTATAACAAAGGGGAAACTCGAGAGTCAGTAACCTTAAATCTTGGTTACCGTTTCTAGCTCTCATAAAGAGCCCGCCCCTAGACGATGGTAGGACTGCATCCTACAAAGGCGATTACTGAAACTGTCGCCGATGTCCTACCATTTGAGCCATCAATACAACAAGCCATCCAACCATTCACGGATTAATGCCAAAGCGTCAGGACGTCGCTTGTTAGATGCCGTTTAACATTTTCGGTGTACGCACCAAATGACTTTTGGACATAACAATGACTTTACTCAATCGCTCAACTTTAGCCATTACCATCACTCTTGCCTTAGCAGCTTGCAGTGATGACTCTGGTAAACCTAGCGTTCCTAACGGCCCGAAGCCACTACAACCCTTACCACCAGAGCAAATCGCTTTGGAAATTGGCGATGTAACCATTCAAGCGACCAAAGAGTCCCTTGTCATCACACCGCTTGATGCGGATGAAAAACTGGCAGCGGTAGAGGCGTTCAAAGGTATCCAATTTGCGCAAGCAGACCGCTTTAAGCACAGCCTTGTAGCCCCACTTGAAGGCGATATTGATGCGACTCAGTTCGGTGATGCGTGTCCGCAATTAAAAACCACGACTCAAACGCAGTCAGAAAATTGTTTGAACCTAAACATTTGGCGACCAACCGGGACAGAAGCGTACGCAGATTTGCCAGTGTATGTCTTTATTCACGGTGGAGACTTTGAATACGGCGCGGGCTCAGAACCGCTGATTCATGGTGATATGGTGGTTGCACAAGGTGCTGACGATGGTAACCCGTTTATTGCAGTTACTTTTAACTATCGCTTGGGCTTGTTGGGCAGTGTTTGGGTCGATGGTTTGGACAACCCAGAGGGCGGTAACTTTGGCCTAGGCGATCAAAAACACGCGCTTGAATGGGTTCAACAAAACATAGAGGCATTCGGCGGCAATCCGCAAAACGTGACACTCATGGGTCAAGGTGCGGGTGCCATGTCTGTGGGAATTTTACAGCAATCAAAAGGCGATGCTGCAATCGCAGGTGAGCACTTTCAACGTGCCATCATGCAAAGCAACGCTTACGGCTTTGAATATAAAAGTTACGATGTTGCCAAGAGCCAAAGACCAGAGCAAAGCGTTGAAGATCTTGCGTTACTGCCACTTGAAGAGGTTATGAAGGTACAGAGCGAGATGCTTGACCCTATTCAACGTCTTAAGAACTGGGTACTGACCGCCGCGAATATTCCGGTTATAAGCCCAACACGCGACAACAGCCCATTAGCTACGTTGATGCCATTTTCGCCTTACATCGAGCATCGCCCACCAGCGTTTCTAGTGAAAGAAGTACCGGGCTATCACTTTACTGAACAAGCGATTGAGAGTGAATGGATCGTACCGACGGTAATTGGCTCAAACAGTGCAGAAAGCAATACTCTGGGCATGCTGCCGAGCCTGACATTTTTGATCCCAACTATTATTGAAATCTTGGGCCAAGAAGCGCCAGAAATCATTGAAAGTGGTGACGAAACCTTAATCGTCGAATACATGGTTGAGTGGCTAGAATCGGAAACGAACTTAAACCGTTTACGTGCTGAATATCGTTCATTACTCAGCGATTCAGCTTCAATTGAACTCGATCTTTCTGACTTATTTGAACTGCTACCTAGCACCGCTTATGAGGCGATGACTAAGTTGTTCTTCGGTTTGGGGAACTCCGATTCAACCACGGAGTTACTTGCTCTGACTGACTTCTTCCCTAACGATGAAAGCGAACTGAATGGCGCGGCCAAAAACATGCAGCAATTCAAAACCACGTTGCATGATTTGCTCTTCACGGGTCCAAACCGTCATAAAGTTTCAACTGAAGAAGCAACAGGAGCGACGCCAAGCTTCTACTACTTTGACTACAAACCCGGATTCAACGTATGGACTTACAACACCAAAGGTGAAAATGGCGATCTTGACGTTGGTGATTTACTCAAGAGCATCAGTTGTATTGTGGGCGCTTGTAATGCATCGGAATTACCATTTGTGTTTAACAAGGCATTAAAGCTTGATGGTTCAAGTGTTCGCCCGGGTAGCAAAGACAAAGCAATGATGAACGAGCTCTCTCGTATGTGGTTTAGCGAACGTTTATTTGAAGACTTCCAATACAACAGCGCGACTGACCGAGTATTGCTGATCGATAACGATGGCGGTATTCAATCCACACAAGATTGGGACAATGCTCATCACTCAGGCATCGATCCAAAACTGCGCCAAGGTCGCCTCAACGGTCTCGAGGAACTTGGGCTGATTCTGAGTCACATGTAACGTTATCTTCAGTTACTAAAAACTCGTTACCAAATACCTAAAAGCCAGTTCACTGGCTTTTTTCATCCTTATTCCTTGAACATCATTAGGAAGGTTTACTCATGTTTCCTAACGCCCTTCGTGCCCTGCTACTCTTTATCTTCAGCGCACTATTGGTTGGCTGTGCCCAGCCCTACCCGCAAGTTGAACCGGATTTTGAAGCCAATTGGCAAACTACTCAGCATCAAGCCGAAGTTTACTTAATTCCTACCGCTCCAGAAGCCTTTGCGCGTCGCGTTGAACTGGTTAGAAATGCTCAGCAAAGCATCGATATGACTTATTTTTCTTGGGAGAGTGACGCGCTTGGTTTGATGCTACTCAATGAACTCAAGCAAGCAGCAGATCGAGGCGTGCAAATTCGACTCACTCTCGATGATCTATTGGTTTTTAACGAGAAATGGCTTGCTGATCTCAGCGCTCACGACAACATTCAAATTCGTTTATTCAATCCGTTTGATTCACGTAAGTCAGGTTGGATTGGTCGCGCCGTCAACTTCTCTACTCATCAACAACGTTTGGACAATCGTCTGCACGAGAAGTACTTCAACGTTGACCATCAATGGATGATTCTAGGTGGACGTAACATTGGCGACGACTATTTTGGTTACAGCCGCAAAGCCAACTTCTTTGATATGGATGTCTTGTTCAAAGGCAGCATTATTCGAACGTTCGACCAGAACTACCAACAACTTTGGGACAGCGAGCATGTTACGCCGATAGAAAACATCGTTAACGTTACCCCAAACTATTCCGCGTTTACTGAAGCGCTTAATAAAGGTGAGAAAGACAAAAGCATCATTCTGGCGGAAGTTGAAAAACAAGTTAAGCAACTGACCAGTCCCGACTTCATCGCTGCGCAAGTCACCCCCGTTTTCGACTCATTAAACAAGTTAGCAAACAACAAACCCTACTTTAGAAAACGTGCAGAACACCAAGTTTGGCAACAAATAACCACTGCATCCAAAGCAGTGATATCAACGCCTTACGTGGTACCGAGTGATGGTGAATTTGCCTTTATTGATACCTTGATGGAGCAAAAAGCGGACATCACGTTAATGACGAACTCGTCTGCCTCTAATGATTCTGGCTTTATTCCGGCTTATTACGAGGAGCATCGCCAAACCTTGTTGGATAAGGGCGTTCATATACTAGAGTACAAAAACCAAGCGAAAAATGATGACCATTACTTCCATGCAGATACTTATTATCACAACAAGACGGTGATACTCGATGATCGGCTGACTTATATCGGCTCATCAAACTTCGACCCAAGATCGGATTTCCTCAATGTGGAATTTGGTGTGTTGGTCCAAAGCGAAGCTTTTGCAGAACATGTCATGCACTACTTAACTCGACAACAAGATGAACTGTTTTGGCAAGTATCTCGAGATAGACAAGGCCAAACTCAGTGGCAATCAATGAATGAGATCCATACTAAGAATCCAAACTATGGTGGATGGCATAAGGCGCCTAACTGGATATTCAAGAAACTGAATGGTGAGTTCGAACTCTAAACAATCAAGACTTAAAAAGGCTCTCTATCTGCAAGGATGAGAGCCTTTTTAATGCCCGCTAAAACTGCGTGCCTAGCGAAAAGTGAACGCGGAATTGGTCTCCTTGAGGAGCATCTAAACCGTAAGCAAAATCCACTTTGACGGGCACGTATTTTGAGCTCCATATCAAACTCAACCCTGTACCGCTTTTCCAATCCACCCTATCGTTGAAGGCATCACCGACATCATAAAATGCCCCAAGCCACAATTGGCGGTAGACCTGATATTGATATTCCAGCCCAGCAGTAAACATGTAACGAGCACCGGTTAAATCGCCATTTTCATCTCTCGGAGAGATAGACTCATAACCATAACCACGAAGATTGCCATCACCTCCCGCAAAGAAACGTAATGATGATGGAATATCGCTCAAAGTGTCAGCGACATTAATGCCAACATTAGAACGAAAGTGAAACTTGTGTTTTTCACTAATGTCCCAAGACAGAACACTATTGCCCTCAATACGTAGCAAACGAGAATCCGAGAAAAAATTGGGGTCTGAGTATTCCAATGAGTAGACGTGACGGTGCTTTACTTCTAATTGATCGTTCTTACGATCAAGCAGTGAAAATGTCACCCCCGGTAATAACAACTGTGATTCGTTATTCTCCGACGCTTGTCGATAACTCTCTTGCAAATAACGAACGTGCATGGTGCTTTGCCAATCACTGTCTAACTGCCAGTGTTTTTCAAACGATAAATCATTAGAAAAACTCGATGTGTCTCGATAGTCGACATGCTTAGATTCAAACTGAATCCCGTAGTAATCCGTTAGAACATTTTGTGTGGGAATTTTGTAACCAAGTAATAGCGATTGTTCCGGTTTGGAAGCGTACGCTTGTGCCTCAAAACTGTGTCCACGTGCGTTATACCAAGGCTTGCTCCAATTCAGCGAAGCGCGTAACCCCAAGTCTGTCGAATACCCACCGCCGACTTGCACAATATTGCGTGAATTCGGCTCTGCTAGCACTTCTATCGGCACCTTATGACCATCGGATACCTCCTCGAAATCCGCTTTCACAATCACACTGCGAAACCAATCAGTACTGGAGAGATCGGCCTGATATTGACTCAATTTCACAGTGTCAAAATCGTCGCCCCACTCAAATGTTCTCATCGCTTCTATTCGAGCCGTTTCGATACCCGACGTAAGAACAGAGAGCTCTCCAAATTGGTAACGAGAACCACTAGAGAAATGCAGATTCACATGGGCTTGATTCAAACTTGGAATGACTTCCAAAGACGATTCGATAAAACGTCCATCTAAATAACCTTTTTGCTGAGCCAATGAAATCAAGTTTCGTTTTAGCGTGTCGTACTCAGAATGAAGCAACGGCTGCCCTTGTTTAAGTTGAGCTTGATTAATTAGTTCGATGAAATCTTGATCATTACTGGCCTCTCCCGACACAGCAAGATTAGATGTTTTGACCAACATCACCTCCCCCGCGTCAACCTCAAGCGTGATGAGATCATTCTCTGATCTCTGAACATTGAGCTCGGAATGATAGTAGCCATAAGGGTTTAACGCATTATTAACCATCTGCGTTAGTCGATTTGAGGTAATGTTTGAAACAGAGAGTTTCGTTAGTGGTGTAAGGTGACTTTCAAGATTTTTCTCTAATATTGGTGTTAGCCCTTTGATTTTAAATTGCGCTCCGAGTGCATGATGTAAAGGCATAGAAGCTAAAACTGATATACCTATTATTTGTTTAATGAGAGGAGACACACCGCTACCTAGTTTAGCAATACACTCGACAAGGTTAATGATGGAATGGCATATCTGTTAATCGCGTTTGTAGGATTGCTCCCTACGAAATCCTCTCGAAAATTCACGTTTCACAAGTAGATTCTTTGAACAATAAGTGGGCTCAAGCTAGGAGGTGGCAAATCATGCGGTCTGAAATAGGTATACTGTTTGCCAAAAATACAAAACCCAACGCTGAATGGATCTCATCAAGCGTTGGGTTACATTGATAATGTGTTTTTTAATCTAAAAAGCGGTCTGTTTGTAAAACTAGATCGAAGAACAGTTTCCTTTTTCTGCCATGTCGACTTTTAGTACTTCTGCTTTACCTTTGCTTTCGTCTACGAGTTCTACGCCCGCACCACCAACAAATACACCCATTTTAATGTATTGATTAACGAAATAATTACGGCCCTCTTCCGTTAAGATAGTTAAGTGATTTTCAGAAAACTCAGACTCTGTACTTACTTGATGTTCTTTATTGCCTTCGACCTCATGGTAGAAAAACACACCAGGAGCGGTTTCACCAATACATTCCCCATCGACGTAAACATACTTTTTAAGTGCTGCTCCGACAAAAGCGTCTTCTCGATAAATGTAAATCCCTGCGTTCCCCTTTTGAGGTGCTTCAAATGATTTCATTTGATTTGATACTGTCGAATCAACAGTAGGAACAGAAGCACAACCTGACAAACCCAAAAGGAATGCGGAACACAGAATTACTTTATTTTTCATGTTATTAACCTAGCTACGATAAAATCGCGCCAACCATACTATAAATAAATACGTTCACTTATTGGTATTTTTGAAATTTGTGATTCAACCTATGCAATAACACTCATTTAGCGTATAGGTTGAGCAAACCTTAGCCATATAATAATCACGAGAATAAAATGCCCTGTATCTAACGATCACTAAATACCACTTTACTCGCTAGACTGATAAGTAGAATACCTGAAACACCTTCAAGAGTTCTTGAATAACGCTGAGAGTGTGGACGACTAAATACCCAATTACCCACAGATGCGTACAAAACGTTACATGTCGTCGCAAGTACGCTGAACAGCAAGCCAAGTACTAATAATTGCATTGATGTTGAGCTTGCAGACGTATCAATAAATTGAGGCAGAAACGAGAGAAAGAATAGCGCTACTTTGGGATTCAAGACGCTGACGATAACCCCCTGAACAAACACATTTTTATTATTATCAACATTTTTGTTTTCAACGATTTTATTTTCTCCACGCCACATAGACAGTAATGACTGAACACCTAAATAAACTAGGTAAGCGGCCCCTAACCATTTAACAACGCTAAAAGCCAAAGATGAACTCAGAATTATTGCTGACAAACCTAAACATGCCGCTAGTGTATGAAAAAAGTAACCAACACCAAGTCCCAGAGCCGCTTTCAGCCCAGCAGATAATTTACCTTTCATTGTATTGGAAACAATATAAATTACATCAGGTCCAGGAATCATGTTGATAGCGAGACAAGCGACAACAAATAATAATAGTGAGTTTGAATCCATTCTTTTCTCCAAATTAACGTCTTGCGGGATAACATTTCATCGAACTACAAGTAATGCAACGTCCAGGTTTCAATTGGTTATATTTCGTATTAACAACACGTTACTAAACTACAGCACTGCGCGAAGAGCACAATCATGAACAGTGATACGAATTAAATTATGGGCCTTTGTTAGCCCTTTGAATGATAATATTTAGCATCATTGGGTTGTAAGCTTTTTCTAGCCAGCAGCTCTTATGGAAGTTAACAAATCGGCTACTTAGTATACTTAATAGACCGTCAAATCAGATAGATTATCTATTCTTATTTCTTCAAGCCTTTTGTGCTTCATTTTCCTGCCTCACTAAGCAGCAACTTAATACTTGCTACACCAAAAAATAACGCGAACACGCCTTCAAAAACTGCTTTGGATCTGAGATAGGTTTGTCTGACCTTTTTATGCGCGAAAAGAAAAGCATAGCCAAAGAAAACCAAAGCACTAACCAGCCCCACAACAAAAATGACCGACAACAATTCCAACGGACTGGCCTTAGGAGGAACCCCTATCGAATAAAGCGCACCGAAAAACAGAATAGCCTTTGGGTTAGTTAAGTGAATTAACACTCCGGTTAAGTAGTTACCCTTCTTTGTCGTTACGTATGTTTTGGGTAACTTTAGCTGCTCGATGTTGCAGGCTGAATGTACAGACTTTAAAGCCAAATATAAAAGATAAAATGCCCCACAATATCTAAGAATTTCAAAAAGCCAAACATTGCTATAGAGTATGGTTGCGAGACCAAAAGCGGCTGAGGTTGACCAAAATAAAGACCCCGTTAAAACACCTGCAGCCAAATACCCACCAAAGCGCCGACCGTGGTTCATTGACGTGCCTGCTATCGCAAGAGTTGCAGGTCCGGGGCTAGCGATGGCAGCGATAGCTGATACGACAATCAGTGAATAATTTATCTCTTCCATTTTTACTCTAAGCCTCCAAATGGAGTTTTATCAACACTTATCGCAGAATAGTCTATTGAACGTACATCAGAAGCGTAATACTGATTAAAACACCAAGTGTCACGAATCGAGTTGAGATTCTTTGGTATTTTACTGCTCCAAAATAACATCAAATCCGCCATAAATGAGACGCTTTCCATCAAAGGGCATTGGGTTATTATCTGGACTCATTCGAGGATCACCCATGATCCGCTGCCACCCTGAGTCCCGAACTTCTTTTGAAGGCCAGACTACCCACGAAAACACAACGGTTTCGTTGCTTTCAGCGTTAACTGCCATGGGAAATGATGTGATCTCACCATCTGGTACTTCACTCCCCCACGTCTCAACAACCTTTAAGGCCCCAAACTCCCTGAACATTTCTGCTGCTATTTTTGCGTGTGCGATATACTTTTCTTTATTCGCTGTCGGTACTGCAGCGACAAACCCATCAATGTATGACATAAGTAAACTCCTTTCATTGGAGTTATAACCATAGCTCAATAAAAAGAATGCACATGATGCCAAACCATAGAAACAGGTACGTAATACAGCTTGAGAGCTACATTCCTAGCTTGGACTTTATATGCATATTTGAAAGGTATGTGTTTGGATCAAGCTTGGTTAGCATATTTATAATCTCCAAAACACTCGAATACTCAATACGTTCCTCTTCAGCATGCCCGATCCCACCTATTGTAAAGTGAGTAAAGCGGTAATCACGATAAACGTTTTGCAGCTGGCTAGAAATATCTTTGAGTAATCTTTTACTGAGGGCGAATGCAGGGTATTCACTACTTTCTGAAAGCTCTGCTGTAGAGCCAATAGATACAATATTGCATTTATCGTTAAGTGAACCTAAAGCGTTAAGCTCATTGACTAAATTAAGATACCCAATCGGGCCAACATTCATAAACTCAATCAGTTCGCTTGTTGTCAATTCTGAAGACTCTCCCCACATCGACGCCAAATAAACGATGATGTCAAACTCTACACCTTTGAAGCACGTGTAATCTGGTTTTTTATCGGGATCAACGTCAATACAAACAGAAACTACTCCATCCTCAACTAGCTTTGATCTAGAAATCGTATAAATTTCTGTACCCTGTAAGTTCGTAGCCAAAAACCTTCCTAGCCCCTTACTACCTCCAACAATTAAAATCTGCATAACCCTATTCCTTGGTTAAGGTTGTCTTTCATATTGTCCGCCAAACTGTTCATTAGGTATCACTTTAACGTTTCTATTGCCCTACTTAGTTCTATCTTCAATTTCATCGAATGGTTCAACTGAAATACGCTCTGCAATTTCACTCATCTTCTTCATTTTTTCTGGGTTACTAGTTCCCCAAAACCGCTCCCAGTCTTCACGTGTTCGCCACTTGGCAATAGTTAAAACCTTTTCCGGTACATCGTAAGAACGAAGCATAAAACTACCAAGCGCCCCTTCTACTGACTGATGAATTGAATCTGTCGTCGAACGCCATATATTTTGAAACTCATCCATTTTTTCACTTGGCACACGCCATTCATACACAACTCTAAACATAACACTTCCATTAAAATTTCTAGATTTAATACGGCAAAGTATTAAGAACACTAAGCCAGGTGAATAGCTGAATAAAGCAACATAGTAGAGCGTAGAGCAACATGAAAAGCAAAGTGTAAACGCTCTAAATCACTCCGATTCGATTAGTCATGCACACATTCAAAGATTTCGTATTGCCGTTTAACATTGGCTGTTACTTTTCCCCAATGTGAGGCTTGAACTCTTTCCTGATGTTGTTTAAAAGAGGCTTTGTCGACGAACTCCTCATAGACATCAAAACGAAACGGATTAGTCGAGCTTTGAGTCACAAGAAAACTAAGGCAGCCCGGCTCTTCTAACGTGAGCCTTTTGTGAGTTATTAACGCATGTTTTACTAATTCTAGATCCTTTTCCGGAACTAAAATAAAGCCTTTCAATGTAACTTTCGACATATCATCCTCTCGCCCCTGTAACCTTTCGTTAAGAAGTAGCCAACACGCCCTCAATCTCAACCATCATATCGCAAATGTGAATCTCACCATGAATTAAAATGCCACGTGTTAGGAATCTATTTCTAATGCCCTATCGACTTACGAGCATAAGGTTATCTCTACCCTTTCTTTGCCTTTACCGATGTTCTTGCGTTTTAATTGAATTTGGCCGACTTCTGATGTGCGTTTTAAATGAGTGCCACCGCAAGGTACTTGCGCAAACCCATCCACTCTCCAATACCTTCTTTCACTCTCTTGATCGGAAAAGTCACTAATAATAACTGAATCAGAGTTAATCAAATCTTGAACATCAGTTTCAATTTCTTTCAATAACGGACCAATATTTTCAGACCACTCGAAATCTATGCGACTCTTATTTTCAGAAATATGCGCGCCTATCTTAACAATGCCTTCCCGACGCAGATAAAACATCTCGAGCACCACTTCAGCCGCAAAGTGTAGCTTCATTAAGGCGTATCTACGCTTCCAATCAATACTCGTAGTTACAATGTCACCAAGAGTAAAATTTGGAGAGGATTCCAATGTGTAAATAAGTCGAACACCTAACTTTTGAGCAATCAAAACCGGAATACCATTAATCGTTCCTTTATCACTCTCTTGGCCTCCAGACTCTGCAAAGAAGATAGTCTGGTCCAATTCAACCTTATTTCCGTCTACATTGGTCACTCTTGAGTTAAGTTCTGTTTGGTAGGGATTAACCCAAAATAATTTCTCGCTCATGCTGCTATCCTTGCAGTAAGTCCTATCCTTGATAGTACATTCAGTGACCACCAAGTCAATTCAAGAAACCTCGCCGTCAAGTGTAAGGCTGTGTATTGAGTACGAGCAGGCTAGATCTATTAGATGCTTTTAAGGCTGGGTACTAAACGCTGTCCAGGGGTTTAGCTAACAACCCGTAAATTGCTGAATCTGAGACTACTCCATTCACTTCCCAACGCTGCCTTAGGAAACCTTCCTTTATAAAACCTAACCGTTCCAAGACTTTACCTGAAGAAGCATTGTCTGGATCTATCTCAGTCTCGATTCGACGTAGATTCAGTGTTTTGAATGCGTGTTCGATTAATGCAGTTCCCGCCTCTAATACAATGCCTTTACCCCAGAAATGACGACTAACGCCAAAGCCAATTTCTGCGCGCCTAGACTCTTTCACGTAATTAAACAGCATTATCTTACCCAGAAGTTGGCCATTGCTCTTTAGGAAGATGCCTAGTGTCACTTCTGTATTGCTATTCATGGCCTGTGTACTCTTGGCTATAAATGTCCGCGCTTCTTCAATTGAAACCCAAGGGCCAGAGTTCCAATATTTCATGACCTCATGGTCTGAGAAGATGTCAAACAATTCGCTTGCATCATCTTCAACTAGCTCTCTTAGAATTAATCGTTCCGTTTCAATCTTTGTTACTAACATTTTGGGGTCAGCCTTTTGGTTTGTTATTGGTGACGAAAATCCAATAAAAGTGTGAGACACGTAATACAAATGATTTCGTATGAGACTTTTAAACAAGCTCAACGCACGGTAAAAGCACTACGTGTAACGACTCTATATTGAAGCAAATTTTAGACATTCAAGTGCGTCAACAAGTAACCGTTAAACGCATCAAAGCTTGGGGTGAGTTGATCATAAATCCTAAACTCAGGCTCAAAATAGTCCATATACTTTATTATCGCTTAGTGACGATTTCCTTCAGTACTCTGGCTGGGTTGCCACCAACAACGACATTGTCTCCAAAACTCTTTGTAACGACTGCGCCAGAGGCTACCACCACGTTGTTCCCAAGTGTTACGCCAGGGTTGATTACGGCATGGCCACCTATCCAACAATTGTCACCAATGTTTATGGGCTTTGCTAGCTCTAAACCACTGTTCCTCTCGATAGGATCTAAGGGATGAGTCGCAGTATAAATGCCAACTTGAGGCCCAAGTAAACAGTTATCACCAAACTTAACTTCCGCAACATCCAAAATCACACAACCAAAATTAGCGTAAAAATTATCTCCAACGTGAATGTTGGATCCGTAGTCGCAATTGAAAGAAGATTCAACATGAATATCGTCACCTGTTGTGCCGAACAAGCGCTTGGTTATTTGAACTCGCTTTTGTTTATGCTCAACAGACGTGGCATTCAATTTTTCAGTTAGTAACCTAGCGCTCAACCTTAACTTTAATAACTCTTCATCACTTGGGTCATAAAGCTCACCTGCTAACATTTTCTCTTTTTCTGACATAAAACTTGGACTCCAATACCAATTTTCTTACAACGCTACATTAAGTATGTGAGTAACGCTACCTCCTAAGCGAGGCTGTTCCACCACGAAAACAAAGCCCGACTTGAACCCTAGTCCTCAGCGCTATCAATTTAGTGCACTACCACCACCGTTCTCACTAACTTATCACCGAGACGTTGCCTCTTTTTACCAAGAATGAAAATTGAGTCAATAAAACCGAAGAATGGAGTAATAACATTTCGAAAGAGCGACTGAAAAATATTGCACTTTTTACCCGTTCTTGCACTTATAACTGCAATGCCCAAAAGTTTTTTACCCACACTTTGACCATTTGGTAAACAATCAGAAAAAAGGTAATACGATACAGTCGCAGTTACTGCTGTAGCGCGCACAAGCTCTTTTTCAATACCGATTTCTAAGCCGACCCATAAAACGAGAGTAAAAATGCTAAAACTGACAAAAAGATCAATCATTTGTCCAACACACCTAACTCCCGGACTAGCCAAAACGTAATTTTCTAGAGTAAATTTTTCTGCATTTTTCATTTTAAAATTTGGACTAACAATTGCTTATTGGTGAACTAACATTATTGAGACAGTAACATCCCCACTAAACCTAATCCATACTTCCGCAGAGCACGGTCGAACCTGATTTTTCTATCTTTTCAATATATTACCACGCTCGTTCTAAAGGCTAGATTGGTAATATTTCAACATCTCTTCTTGATTAAGCGCTTTACTTTCTAACTTTTGTTGATCTTTAAAGATTTGAGCTAATGAAGGGAGAATTGAGCGATTTACTTTATAGTCATCAGACCAAAGTTTCCCTCTCATCACCGCTTTCGCACAATGAAAGTACATACTCTCTATGACTATTTTGATAACAACCTTAGGATCTTTACTTCCATCGGGGCAAGCAGATATCAAGTTGGCGTCGGTGTGAATACTTGCGATTCCTTTAATACGGAGCACTTCATCAATACCATTTACCATCAATAACAACCCTACCTTGGGGTTACTAATGATATTTTTTAGACTATCGATACGATTGTTCCCCGAGCTATCAGGGAGCAACAATGTTGATTCATCTAAAACTTTTACGAAGCCAGGCTCCCCTCCTTTAGGAGAGAGATCGATATACCCTTGTGAATCAGCGGTACTTAGAACTGCAAAATGGCAATTATTAATTAATGTAATCGCATGAACATCCAGCACAGGCAGCGCTTTATTTTTAGCTCTCGCACTTGGCTCTGCGTAAATTTCTTTTAACTGCTCTATTGTTTTAATTTCACTCATTCAATGTTATTCCTTCACTATCGTATAATACTTTGCTTGTAAGCAAGCAGTAACTCTGACTTCTTGTATAGGCACTCGACCTAACTCATCGTAAAAATACTACGAGTACAAGTTGTCTCTTTAATGCCTTGTTATCTGAAGATTTAAAGTTTTTCACTAAACTCCCCACACTGCTTACACTTATAACCATGCTTGTAAAAAAACAGTGGAAAACCCAGTAAAATAAAAACTAAGAAAGCTGGGCGTTTACCTTTTGTAAATGCAAATAGATCTTTACTACCACATTTAGGGCAAACGTCTTTTTCTTCATCAACGTCAACTTCATTTCCCAATGATTCTGAGAAATCGCTACTAAGTATTTGTTTCGCATCTTGGATTCAAGTACGAAGTGCGACACCTCTGAACATAAAAACAGTGAGATGCGATAATCATGAAGTTTGCTCCCGC
>NZ_JAWPOP010000129.1:0-1146 GCF_033344345.1 Vibrio sp. 1978 | reverse complement strand
CGTGACTTTCTTGTCTAACCCAAAATACGCAAAGCATCTATCTGAATGTAAAGCAACAGTGGTGATGGTGAAGGCAGAGCATAAGGACCAGTGTGCTGGTAATGCACTCGTCGTTGCTGACCCTTATGTTGCATTCGCTCGTGTTGTTCAGGCTATGGATACCACACCAAAACCTGCTGAAGACATTGCACCGAGTGCAGTGATTGCATCCGATGTGAAGATGGGTGAAAACGTTGCAATTGGCGCAAACGCGGTTATTGAAACGGGAGTTGAACTGGGTGATAACGTTGTTATCGGCGCAGGTTGCTTTATCGGTAAAAACGCGAAGCTGGGGAACAACACCAAGCTTTGGGCTAATGTGACAATTTATCATGAAGTATCATTGGGCGATGACTGTCTGGTTCAATCTGGCACAGTCATTGGCTCTGACGGTTTTGGTTATGCGAACGATAAAGGCGAGTGGATTAAAATCCCTCAGCTTGGTTCTGTGCGCATTGGTAACCGCGTCGAGATTGGTGCATGTACTACGATTGACCGTGGTGCACTTGAAGATACCATTATTGAAGATAATGTGATTCTTGATAACCAACTTCAAATCGCACATAACGTGCAGATCGGATATGGTACCGTGATGCCAGGTGGTACTATTGTCGCCGGCAGTACTAAAATTGGTAAGTACTGTCAGATCGGCGGCGCGTCGGTTCTAAATGGCCACATCACTATCGCAGATGGTGTTGCCATCACCGGTATGGGCATGGTAATGCGCAGTATCGAAGAAAAGGGTCTTTATTCATCAGGTATCCCATTACAGACGAACCGAGAATGGCGCAAGACGGCAACTCGTGTTCACCGTATTGACGAGATGAACAAACGCTTGAAAGCTGTTGAAAAACAGCTGGAGCAGAAAGAAGAATCTTAGTTCCATATTCTGAACAAAGACTCGCGAAATGCGGGTCTTTTTCTTCTATAATGACGCGCTATTAGTAGATTTATTATCAAGCTGGTATACACTTTGCAGGCATTTCCCAGTTTGCGGCCTTTGCCGCTGCCTTGCCATCTTGGTTAAGAGAATTGATATAGGAAGACGACTTTGACTACTGAAAAGAAAACGATGAACATCTCTGAAATTCAAGAGCTACTACCTCA
>NZ_JAWPOP010000128.1:0-1150 GCF_033344345.1 Vibrio sp. 1978 | reverse complement strand
ATCGCCAATTTCATGAGTGCTATTTTGCGTACGGCTCGCTAGTGAACGTACTTCATCGGCCACCACTGCAAATCCACGCCCTTGCTCGCCCGCTCGCGCGGCTTCAATTGCCGCATTGAGCGCCAATAAGTTGGTCTGCTCAGCAATCTCGCCAATCACATCCAATACTTTGGTAATCTGCTCCGTTTGCTGACTCAACTCAGAGATAGCATCCGATGTGCTGTTGATCTCTGTAACCAACTCAGTAATGCCTTGAATCGCTTGTTCAACCTCTCGCTGGGCTTCGGTGACCTGATCGTTCGCATCGTCAATGGCCTGCGCAGTGGCATTTGTATTGCTCGCGACTTCTTTTGCCGTCATGCTCATCTCTGTTACGGCTGTCACCACTTTATCCGTTTCCAAACAGTGACTCTGCATTTGACCGCTCGCTGTGCGCGTTTGATCATTCAGTTCTTCAGAAACTGTTTGAACGGCAGAAGCAGATCGATGAATATCCTGCATCAGTGGGTGAAGTTTATCCATAAATTCATTAAAGGCAGCCGCGACTTCGCCAACTTCGTCTTTACTTTCCACTTTTAGACGCGCAGTTAAGTCACCGCCACCCGCAGCAACATCTTTGAGAGAATCGGCGACGTGCTGAAGTGGTTTAATGCCTTTAGAAACAGCAATGCTGGTTAAGATGCTGGTAATAATCAGGCCAATCACCGAGATTGTCACCGCAGATAAAGTGTGTTGATTTAACTCTTGCGTGCGCAATTCACGCTGCATGGCAACTTGTTGGTCGATGTCATCAATGTAGATACCGGTACCAAGCACCCAGTCCCATTTTTGTAGATACTCAGCGTAACCCAATTTCGGCGCCTGAGCGTTGATGGTTGGTTTGTGCCAAGAGAAATACAAAAAGCCATCGCCTTTTTGCGACGCATCAATCAAGCCAGCAATCACCGCTACGCCATTTTCATCTTTAAGGTCATACAGATTTTTACCTTCCAGCGACGGTTTGATGGCATGTAAGGTATTGATGCCTTGAGAATCATACGCGAAAAAGTAACCGTCACTTTCAAAGCGCATCGCTTTTAAGATTTCTTTCGCCGCTTGTTTATTACTGCCATTAACGTCAGAGTCATACAGCGGCTTAATCGCCGTTACA
>NZ_JAWPOP010000127.1:0-1157 GCF_033344345.1 Vibrio sp. 1978 | reverse complement strand
GAAAATAATCGAATCAGCAGCAAAGAGGCTTTTTTAACCGACATAGAAGCACGTGAAACATTAAGCGTGACTTCAATGGACGGCATCGCCTACCCACACGCAAAAAGCAAAGCGGTCACAGAGCCTGCAATCGCTGTTGGCGTAAAGCGCGAAGGCATCGAGTATGGCGACGAAGAGGGAGTCAAACCGACCGTATTCTTCATGATTGCTTCACCAGATAACGGTGCCGACCACCATATTTATGTTCTTCAAGAATTATTCGGAAAATTTAGCGAAGAGTTTATTGAAGATATTCATAACGCAAAAGACGAAAACCAAATACTAAATATTTTAATTAATTCATAAGGCGTGAAATTATGAGTACAATCACAGCTCAAGCTACTAATAATAGCGATTTCAAAAAACTACTCAGTACCATGAAAGGTCACCTTTTATTCGGTACTTCTCACATGCTTCCATTTATCGTTGCGGGTGGTGTACTACTGGCGCTGGCGGTAATGGCATCAGGTAAAGGTGCGGTTCCTGCGGACGGTTTATTGGCGGATATTTCTAATATCGGTATTAAAGGTCTGGTGCTGTTCCCAATTATTCTTGGTGGCTTCATTGGTTATTCAATTGCAGACAAACCGGCACTTGCTCCAGCGATGATCTCTTCTGGCATCATGGCTGACATGGGCGGCGGCTTCCTTGGTTGTATCGTAGCGGGTTTCATCGCAGGTGGTGTGGTATTCCAACTTAAGAAGATCCCTCTTTCTGCTAACATGACTGCGTTGGGCGCTTACTTCATCTACCCTCTACTAGGTACGCTTATCTCTGCAGGTATCGTTCTATGGGGTATCGGTGAGCCAATCAAGATCTTCATGGCTTCTATGAACGAATTCCTAGCTTCTATGGCTGGCGCTTCTAAAGTGGTTCTAGGTACGATTCTTGGTGGTATGACTGCATTCGATATGGGCGGTCCAATCAACAAAGTAGCAACGCTATTCGCTCAAACTCAAGTTGATACTCAACCATGGCTAATGGGTGGTGTTGGTATCGCAATCTGTACGCCTCCTCTAGGTATGGCACTAGCAACATTCCTATTCAAGAAGAAGTTCACTAAGCAAGAGCAAGAAGCAGGTAAAGCAGCAGCAATCATGGGCTCTATCGGTATCTCT
>NZ_JAWPOP010000126.1:0-1169 GCF_033344345.1 Vibrio sp. 1978 | reverse complement strand
GACTTTGCGGCGGCAACAGGGCTTGTACCTCGGCAGTACAGCACGGGAGGTAGGACGACATTGCTGGGAATTAGTAAGCGAGGTAATAAAAAGATCCGAACTTTGTTGGTTCAGTGTGCCAGGGTATTCATACAAAAACTGGAACACCAGTCTGGCAAATTGGCCGATTGGGTCAGGGATTTACTGTGCCGGAAAAGCAACTTTGTCGTCACTTGTGCTCTGGCAAACAAGCTGGCCAGAATAGCCTGGGCCCTAACGGCACGACAGCAAACTTATGTAGCATAACGGCAGAAATACACCGGTTTAAAGAATTACTGATCTGGTTTTGCGAATACTGATATTGATGATACTAACGGCCCACCGGCCTGTTGAGGAACCTGTAAAACGGAAAGGCTCATTGAAGCCGTATATTTTCTGGAGGTTCATCAGGCGCGGAACTCATCAAGGCGCGGGAATAAAATCCCATTCAGACGCCGGATAGATTCAAGCAAGCCAACTTGTCGTCAAAATCGGTGTTGCAAAAACGGGAGTGACCATAGATTCCGTTTTCTGAGACGACCCCTTGTAGGATTGGCTGTATCTGGGGACACTATAACCGTCAAAGAAGCCGGTTTGGTGTTGGTCATTGGGGTTATCCTGTGCATCTATGGTATAATCTTAACCAAGGTCTGCAATTCTTAAGGGGGTCAAATGGACGCTTTCACATTAGGCATGTTGGGGTTGCTCATTTTTTTCACTGTCGTCACTGGCGGCAGTCTGTATCTCTACCATGAGAAACAGAAGGAAAAAAAGCATCACAACGCCTAAAGAGTAACTGCGACAATGAACGTAAAGGCCAGCAATAGCTGGCCTTTTTTTATACTTGCAGTTTGAGGTGTTACATGTCACGATAAGGTAAGTGTGACATGTAACGGAAAAGGTGATTTTTTGAAAGTATCCAATGAAGATGCTCAGGCTACGGCGATCTATCTCCTCAGAGCTGCTTCGCGCCCAGCTTTCTGGCGTGACGTCCCATTCGATAAGAAACTTGAAGCCGTGGACAGCCTGAACAGCATAGGGCGATCACCATCAGAACTCACTGAATGGATTAATAAATACCTGACAGCAGAGCAAATCAATAAACTCGGGACATCAATTAGGCAACGTCGCAGAAGGGGATATGGTGTTGG
>NZ_JAWPOP010000125.1:0-1171 GCF_033344345.1 Vibrio sp. 1978 | reverse complement strand
GCTGGTGGGCAGTGACGGAACAACCATCGTCACGACTGGCCCAAAAGATCTCAAGCCAATGGATATTCATGATTTGATGACCCAACACGGGCATCCGGAAGAAGTTTGTGCCACTCGTGATGGTGACAACATTCGGATTCAAGTGATTAAGCAAGTCAAATTTTCTGGGAAACCAGTGGCTTTTTTAATTGCGGACATCAATAAAGATATTGTTATTGAGCAATTAACCAATCAAGAGCACGAAGACAGCTACAGTCGCATGGTGCTAAAAATAAAAGATGTTGAAATGGTGGTGTGGGATTCCATCACTAAAAATTCAACCACTAATGCAGATGAGAATCATTTTCTTTCTAAAGTTTTGGATGGAAAAATATATTTCGAAGTGCCAGTGGAACAACATCACTTTAAATTGATGGCATGGTTTGAACCGCTCAACGAGCGAGATATTTTTACTTCTCGACTCTTTATTTTTGGGCTAAGTATTCTCGCCGTGATGATTGTTATTGCGCTGTGTTATGCATTTATCGCAAACAATAATAAATTGGAATTAAAGATTAAGCTTGAGGAAGAAAAAAAGCGTAAAGATATTCTTTCTCAACAAAACCACAAACTCACCAAAGAAATAGAGCGCCGAAAAGCATCGGAGAAAGAGCTCGCATTCCAAGCCAAATACGACACCTTAACAGAATTGCCAAATCGCAGTTATGGCTCAGAACGATTGGCGCTGGAGCTTATCCGTGCATCTCGTACGGGTTCAAAAGTATTGGTGATGTTTATTGATTTGGACCACTTCAAACAGATCAACGATTCTATGGGCCATTTTGTCGGGGATGAAATTCTCAAACACAGTGCTCAGCGTCTTCAAAACGGCGCGAGAAAATCCGATTTGCTCGCCAGAATCGGTGGGGATGAGTTCCTGTTGGTGATTCCAGATTTACCAGATAACGATACCGCGAAGCGCGTTGCTTCGAGCGTGTTATCGGCCTTTAGTGAACCGTTTGTTTGGAATAATCACGAGTTTTTCCTGACAGGCAGTGTCGGCATGTCGGTTTTCCCAGACGACGGTGATAACGCCGAGCAGCTGTTGGCGTGTGCCGATATGGCGATGTACCGCGTGAAGCAAGATGGCCGTGATGCGTTCTGTTTCTACAACCACAACATGAACCAAGAT
>NZ_JAWPOP010000124.1:367-1173 GCF_033344345.1 Vibrio sp. 1978 | reverse complement strand
CATCGCGCCTCAATACGACATGACACTCACTGCACTCTACATGCAGCAACGTGGCACCAAACTCGACACCGATTTCCGTTACCTAACCGATGGCTGGGGTGAAGGTAAACTGAAAGGCGAATACCTCAACAGCGATAAAAAATATCAAGATGATTCTCGCTGGGGTTACCAAGTTAAGCACGATGGTATTATCAATAAACAGTGGATTGTTAAAGTCGATTACTCACAAGTCAGTGACATTGATTACTTCCTAGATTTGGACTCTGACATCGGTAACCGTGAAGACGGCCAGTTAGTCCAAGAAGGACATGTGCAGTACCGTTCAGATTTCTGGGATGCGTCTTTAACCGTTCGAGATTTCCAAATCCTCTTGAAAGAAGAAAACCGTCCATATCGTTTGCTTCCTCAATTAGATTTGAACTACTACACGCCGTTGTGGGGTGATCACCTTAACTTCGACGTTAAAAGCCAAGTCAGCCGTTTTGACACTAGTGATACCGCTCGACCAAACGCGACTCGCGTTCACATAGAGCCGGGACTAACCATGCCGCTGTCAAACTCTTGGGCCACTTGGACAACGGAAGCGCGCGTACTTTCCACTTACTACTCTCAAGACCTTACTGGCTTGACAGACGTGGACTTGAAAAACCAGCTTGATGAACAAGTTTCTCGTGTTATTCCTGAGTTCCGTACCCATGCTCAGATTTACTTAGAGCGTGACACCAGTTGGATCAAAGGCTACACACAAACGCTAGAACCACAGCTTCAGTACCTTTACGTACCAGAAGAAGATCAAACCAACATCT
>NZ_JAWPOP010000124.1:0-357 GCF_033344345.1 Vibrio sp. 1978 | reverse complement strand
ACGCTGCTGCAAACTGACTACTACGGTCTATTCCGCAGTCGTAAGTACAGTGGTATTGATAAGATCGCATCGGCTAACCAGCTGAGCTACGGTGCAAGTACGCGCTTCTTTGATGATGACTACAAAGAACGTTTGAACGTGTCGTTTGGTCAGATCTACTACTTCGATAAGAAGACGAAAATCAGCAATAGCCCGAACATTCCAGACGAGACAACCAACTACTCTTCATGGGCAGTTGAAGCTGATTTCAACTACAACGACTACCTGTTCTATCACGGTGGCGTTCAGTACGACATCGACTTAAGCTCAATGCAGCTTGCCAACAGTACGTTGGAATATCAGTTTAACGGCGGCTTT
>NZ_JAWPOP010000123.1:0-1174 GCF_033344345.1 Vibrio sp. 1978 | reverse complement strand
TACTAGCGGCGGGTATCCCAATTGAAGGTCTGCCTCTACTCTTCGCTCTTGACCGTATCTTCGACATGATTCGTACGGCTCTAAACATTACTGGTGATGCAGCATGTGCGGTCATTGTTGATGCTTTAGTAGAAGAAACTGCCGCTGAAGCAGAGTTACAAAAGCAAGAAGCTTAGTTTCCTAACAAATACTTAAAAGCCGCTCAAAAGAGCGGCTTTTTTTTCGATTCTTTGCATTACGTAACCATACAAATAGAAACTAATAGCATAATTTTTCTGAAGTGATATAACGCCCGTACTAACTATAAAAAACGTCAGATCTAGGTTGTATCATGAGTCTTAAGCTGTCTTTGGTTTCGCTTTCCAATACAGATTTGCCTATTGAAACAAAACAACAGGCACTGATCGATATTGTTCTTCGCTTCCTCACACCACAAGAGAGAGCCTCTCTCTTTGAGTCCATCACTCATCAACGAGAAACGAACTTGCTGGCACGCTATCCTGAGTACCAGTCCAAAAGTCTTTCTGTCTTGTTTGAGTTAATGGATTATCGAGATTTGGTTCGACTGCATCCGAACAACCTACATGACGACGTCTATTTACTTGAATTAACCGTAGCAGAGTGCTTCCCTCATTGGTTAGACTTTTGGTGCGCTTGCGAAATCGAAGCCATCAAACAGAAATACTCGCTTGAAAACCGCGAGCCAGCGACTGAACTCTCCTTCGAAGACGCCTCTTACTCAGCAATGCTCATTGATGATATTTCAGAGTCTTCAATGCGCGTTCAACTGCCCAGCTACCCAGTGGCAATGACCTTGAGTGACGCAGTTGCGCTGAGTAATTTGGAGCTCTTCGTTCAAGGAGAAAAGTGGTATGAGATTTTGCCCTTGTTGTCACTTTCTCAGAAAGGTAAGCACTTTATTCTGCTCCAAACTCAGACAACTCCGGTGCTGGTCGCATCAGCGCTAATCCAAGACTGGAACCAACGTAACACTTGGCTAAGTTATGCGCCGCAGTTTAACAGTGAAAAATGGCGATTCTGTCTACCTCTGCACGGCTATCAAGAGCTTAATCGTCTTGATATCTTGGCAAGTGACCTCGTTACAGACTATGGTTCTTTAACAGTGTTTGATCAGGCATTCCAAACACACATAACTAAAACAGAAAAGGGATGC
>NZ_JAWPOP010000122.1:0-1175 GCF_033344345.1 Vibrio sp. 1978 | reverse complement strand
TCGGAGTTCCCGATGCAATGAGGTGCCCTTGGCTTACGATATAGGCTTTTTCACATACGTCCAGTGTTTCACGTACGTTATGGTCTGTGATTAATACACCAAGGCCACGATCGCGTAGGTGCTCGATGATTTTCTTGATGTCATTAACCGAAATAGGGTCGACACCTGCGAAAGGTTCATCCAACAAAATGAATTGTGGGTTTGCCGCAAGAGCTCGAGCGATTTCGACTCGGCGACGTTCACCACCCGATAGTGCCATACCCGCACTGGTTCTTATGTGCTGTATGTGGAATTCTTCCAACAAATCTTCCAGCTTGTCCTGACGCTCTTCGCGGGTCATTTCTTGGCGAGTTTCCAATACGGCCATGATGTTATCTTCCACGGACAGTTTGCGGAAAATCGACGCTTCCTGCGGTAGATAGCCAATACCCATGCGAGAGCGGCTGTGCATTGGCAAAATACTGATGTCTTTGTCGTCAATGGTGATGGTGCCTTCATCACGAGGCACCAGACCAACAATCATGTAAAACGAGGTGGGTTTACCGGCACCGTTAGGACCAAGTAAGCCCACAATCTGACCAGACTCTACTTCTAAGCTAACATCGGTGACGACTTTGCGCTTTTTGTAGCTCTTTGCGAGATTTTTTGCACTCAGTACCGCCATATTAGTTCTCTATCTGATTTGGTTGCAAAATCGTGGTTACACGCTCGTTTTTAGAGCTGTCAGCCACCAACTTCTGTTGACCGATTTGGTAACGAATCGATGAGCCTTTGATGGTGTTACCATCTTGAGCGAGCTGCGCTTGGCCTTTCATGGTCAGTTCGTCAGTCGAGATGCGGTAATCGAGCTCGGTTGCTTGACCACTTAACGTTTTACCATCGTCCATCAGCTGCGAAAAT
Organism: Vibrio sp. 1978; assembly: GCF_033344345.1. NCBI lineage: Bacteria > Pseudomonadati > Pseudomonadota > Gammaproteobacteria > Vibrionales > Vibrionaceae > Vibrio > Vibrio sp. 1978. Next base: position 275 of record NZ_JAWPOP010000122.1, on the reverse strand, counting down.
GTCGCAGGCTTACCAAATGCTTGAATTTGTTTGATTGCTTCCGTTTTTGGATCGCGAGTGACGACAATTCTATCTGCATCGATATTGATGCTGCCTTGCTTAAGCGAGACATCACCTTTAAAAATGACCTGGTTACTCTTCATGTCCACCTGTTGGGTGTCAGAGTTTATGTAAACCGGCTGTTGAGTATCCGACTTAAGTGCAAACGCTTGAGGCGCTGCTAATACTAGTGCCAGTAGACTAAGGTGTAACGGTTTCATATCGACCTTGAACTT
>NZ_JAWPOP010000121.1:0-1184 GCF_033344345.1 Vibrio sp. 1978 | reverse complement strand
TCTCATAACCCTCGCTCAACCGTCGGTACCATCACCGAAGTTTACGACTATTTACGTCTGCTTTACGCTCGTGTTGGTGAACCACGCTGTCCTACTCACCACGCCCCATTAGCCGCACAGACTGTCAGCCAGATGGTGGATAAAGTATTGGAACTGCCAGAAGGCAGTAAAATGATGCTGCTTGCTCCAATCGTAAAAGAGCGCAAAGGTGAGCATGTAAAAACACTAGAAAACCTTGCCGCACAAGGTTTTATCCGAGCGCGTATTGACGGCGAAACTTGCGATCTTTCAGATCCTCCAACACTTGAGCTACACAAAAAACACACCATTGAAGTCGTGGTCGACCGATTCAAAGTTCGCCCAGATCTGCAACAACGTTTAGCAGAGTCATTTGAGACGACGCTAGAGCTTTCTGGTGGTATTGCGGTGATTGCTCCGATGGATGGCGATGGGGAAGAAATCATCTTTTCAGCGAACTTCGCTTGTCCGCAATGTGGCTACAGCATGCAAGAGCTGGAACCGAGATTGTTCTCATTTAACAACCCAGCAGGCGCGTGTGGAACTTGTGATGGCTTGGGTGTACAACAGTATTTTGATCCAAGCCGAGTGATTCAAGATGACTCACTCAGTTTGGCACAAGGTGCCATTCGTGGTTGGGATCAAAAGAATTACTATTACTTCCAAATGCTGACTTCATTGGCGGATCATTATGGATTTGATTTGCATGCTCCGTTCAACTCTCTGCCAAAGAAAACGCAAGACGTTATTCTCAAAGGCTCAGGCCGCACCGAGATCGAGTTTAAGTACATCAATGATCGCGGCGACATTCGTGTAAAGCGCCACCCATTCGAAGGGATTTTAAATACGCTTGAACGTCGTTACCGCGACACCGAGTCCAACTCGGTTCGAGAAGAGTTGGCCAAATACATCTCGACAAAATCATGCTCAAGCTGTGGCGGTACTCGTCTACGCCTTGAAGCACGTAATGTATTTATTGCCGATACCACCTTACCTGAGATCGTTGAGCTCAGTATTGCAGATGCCCTTACCTTCTTCCAAACACTCAAGCTAGAAGGTCAACGTGCGCAAATCGCAGAAAAGGTCATGAAGGAGATCAATGATCGTCTACAGTTCCTTGTAAATGTGGGCTTGAACTACCTTAATTTATCCCGGAGTGCAGAGAC
>NZ_JAWPOP010000120.1:0-1185 GCF_033344345.1 Vibrio sp. 1978 | reverse complement strand
CTTCAAAACTGAAGTCACCGAAGAACGGAACCGGAAGAACGAAAGATGGACGCTGAGCATTAGATAAATCTATGTTGCCGAATGAATTAACAAAGTCGTCAATCACATTGGTTTTTAGATCATTCAGTTGACCAGATACCAAACCGCCTAACCCATCAGGATAAGCAGATTCATAAAAGCCAGTACAATTGCCAGCCTCGATACAAGTGCCTCCCGTACCAGCGCCGGACGTATCAGTGTTGGCAATACCATCCAGTGTTTCAGAAATACCAGCAACATCCTCAGCAATACCATCCATTGCACCCGCAATTTGTTCAACATCATCACCAACGCCGTTAATAGCATTGGTATTTTTGTTTACCGCTGTTGTTATGTCAGCATTGGCCTGTTGAATTAGAGACTTTGTTTTACGATAGATTTCATTGTCGTTAGCTTGCTGTTTTTGAATGGCCTGCGTATTGGTAACAACTGAAGCATTAAGCGCAATGATTTGATTCTGAACGTCAGCACTTGCCTGATTTATGTCGATGGTCATCTCATTGAGCGCCTTGTTTACATCCTTATTCATTCCCGTTATTGCGCTAACAACTGCCGTATCTGTTGATTCATCTGTTGGAGGGTCTTCAACATCAGGTTCATCTGTTGGAGGGTCAGGAACGACAACATCATTGTCTGAATCTGGTAAAACGCTAGGGTCTTCGATATCACCGCCAGTAGGGTCATCTGGTTTATGGGTAGGGTCAGTATCTGGTTTATCGTCAGTATTAGGGTCTTTAAGTGTTTTACACTCAGGGTCATTGCAAAAAAGATTACCAGTAGTGCTGTCACAAGAAGGGCCTATAACAGTAAAAGTTGCATAGCACCAACCAGACTCACCGCACCAAGAGCTAGAACGATCAATGGCGGCACCACAACCGCCACCAATAGAAGAGCAAAGATAAGAAGAAGGCGACGAGTTTCCCCAGACGCTAGACATCCAACGTACGCTATCGGATTGACCTTCAACATCTGAACAATCACGGCCGTTACATTGAGATTCCCATGACTCAGTTTCGTTACTACAGGAGTAAGCGAATTGATCACCTTTGGATACGCATTGGGTTCGCGCTGCATCTATAGCATCGAGTGTTGATTGACGCTCGCAGTAAGGAATATCACTTTGACACTGATTATCAATTAAAACTT
>NZ_JAWPOP010000011.1:0-176179 GCF_033344345.1 Vibrio sp. 1978 | reverse complement strand
GAGCGTACCACTTTCAGTAGTTGACTTCCTCTTCTACACCTATCCATGAATGTCGCACTTATTATCTGAAATCGGGCACGTATATTGAAACAACAGAAAACGAGTCTTACGTACAAGTTAAAAATAAGTGGCAAGTCTTCAAAGCCAACGGTGCTCGTAATGTTCTATCTTTGGTACGTAATACGCAGAAAAATTCAGAAACGGAAGCGATATGAAGCGCCTTCTATTTGTTAGTTTAAAAGGCGGCTGTGGCTCAACGACCGTCGCTGCGAATTTGGCACAAGCGTTAGTTAAGATAAATAAACAGGTACTGGCCATTGAGGTGGTGCCTAATAGTTTACTGCAAGCTCATCTTGGCTTGCCGAGAGAAGAGCAAGGAGGCTGGGCGAAACAACTTCTTTTAGATAAGCCTTGGACCCAGGCTGGTTATGAAAGCCCACAAGGTGCACTTTTTTTACCGTTTGGCCATCTGAATTCTGAGCAGTTAAAAGCGTTTTTTAATGAGCGTTCTCACTATCTATCAATGCTAGGTGAAATGACGTTGCAAGTGAGCGAAAACCGTGGTGAGCAGTGGCTGCTTTTTCACGCCGACTTAGCAGAGCTTACTGATCCTGAAGTGCGATCTTTTGTCGACTCAATGGATATGATTGTGGTGGTGGTAACGGCAGACGCCCTGAGTTATCTCACTCTTCAATCTTGGCTACAACATGAAGAGCTATCGAGATTGCTTCGCTCTGATAAATTACGTTTTTTGGTGAATAAATATCAGCCAGAAACCGAAATTGGTCGTGATTTCATGTTGGTGCTGAAAAAGGAACTTAGCGAATCCTTGATTCCTGTTTCGATTCATCGAGATACGGCATTGCTTGAATGTGTGGCAAACCTGACGACCGTTCAACACTATTCGCCATCGAGCCAAGCCGCAAAAGATTTTCAGTCTTTTGCTTTTTGGTGTGTATCAGCGTTATCAAGCGCTCAGGACCAAAGCTAATTTATGCGAAGTCTTAATCTGATTTTCCAACGTTGGGTAGTGGACCAATTCAGACTGCAGAAGAACGCTTACGAGCAAGCCTGGAATTGTAAAACAAACTGGGTTGGTGAGTGTGCTTTGTCTTTTTGGTTTTCATTGAGTTTTGTATTTTTAAAGCCGGTTATTTCGGGTGTTCCCTCATGGAAACTGCCTTTGGTTTACTATCCAAACGTTAATTTTGCTGCGCCAAGATGGTTTGATCCTGTACGTTTTATTATCCAAAGCGTGTGGTTGCTTTGCTTCAGGCAAAACGTAAATGTAAATACAGCATGGTCCAAAAAAACCAGCAGCTTAGCGATGACTTTAGCCGAGCAAATTCGCAATGCGTTCTACTTGCCATTTGAATTGGTTGCAAAAGGCGTCCGCTGGTTAGAACAGACAGCGAACAACATCAAAGATCCACAAGTTCGAGAGCGTATTAAAGCAAGTAAGTCAGCGATGGCGTTGAACTACACCTTGTTGTTTTTCGTGGTGTTAATCGCTTTGCTTTGTTTTACGGTGCCATTTGGTTATCAGGCTCAGACTGTCTTTGTGCTGTTACTCTGGGCATTAGCGATGATGGTCCGTCGCATGCCGGGTCGTTTTCCTACCATGCTTTTGATCATCTTGTCGGTTACGGCCTCATGTCGATACTTGTGGTGGCGTTATTCGTCTACCCTGAACTGGGACGATCCTGTTGCTTTGTTTCTAGGGGGCGTTTTACTTCTAGCTGAGACGTATTCTTGGATTGTGCTGATGCTTGGCTATTTCCAAAATATCTGGCCATTGAATCGCAAACCAGTATCGATGCCACCGGATCAGTCAACTTGGCCAACCATTGACTTGATGATCCCTACTTACAACGAAGATCTCGATGTTGTGAAAGCGACGGTTTATGCCTCGTTAGGTGTCGATTGGCCGAAAGACAAACTTAACATCCACATTCTGGATGACGGCAAGCGTGATAGCTTCCGAGATTTCGCCAAAAGTGTAGGGGTGAACTACATCCGCCGCCCAACGAATGAACATGCGAAAGCCGGTAACATTAACTATGCGTTGAAGCAGACCAGCGGTGAGTTTGTTGCGATTTTTGACTGTGACCATATTCCTACACGAGCATTTTTTCAGCTCACAATGGGGATGTTCCTGAAAGATCCAAAGTTGGCGCTTATTCAGACGCCGCACCATTTTTTCTCACCGGATCCTTTTGAGCGTAACTTATCGAACTTTCGTAACGTGCCAAACGAAGGCAACTTGTTTTACGGCCTGATTCAAGATGGTAACGACTTATGGGATGCGACTTTCTTCTGTGGCTCGTGCGCTATTTTACGTCGAGAGCCTTTAGAGGAAGTCGGTGGTATTGCAGTCGAAACCGTGACGGAAGATGCGCACACGTCTCTGCGCATGCACCGTTTAGGCTATCGTTCTGCATATCTTAAGCAGCCGATTTCTGCTGGTTTGGCGACAGAAACATTGTCTGCACACGTTGGGCAACGCATTCGTTGGGCTCGCGGGATGGCGCAGATATTTAGGGTCGATAATCCATTGACTGGAAAGGGGCTTAAGCTCTCTCAACGGCTTTGTTACGTCAATGCCATGCTGCACTTTCTATCTGGTATCCCGAGGATTGTATTCCTGATCGCACCCTTGGCTTATTTGTTGCTGCATTCCTACGTGATTTATGCGCCAGCGCTGGCGATCATTTTGTACGTATTACCCCACATGATTCACGCCAGCATGACCAACTCTCGTATGCAGGGTGACTACCGTTATTCGTTTTGGGGTGAGGTATACGAAACCGTGCTTGCTTGGTATATCGCAAGGCCAACAACGGTGGCTTTGTTTGCGCCCCATAAAGGGACATTCAACGTAACGGCAAAAGGCGGTTTGGTTGAAAAGTCTCACTACGATTGGGTGATCTCTCGACCATATTTGGTTTTGGTTGCACTCAACATTTTGGGCTTCGCTGTAGGGATTTACCGAATGGGGTGGGGGCCTCAAAATGAAATCGGTACAGTTATCGTGAATCTCGTATGGACGATGTACAACCTGTTGATTTTAGGTGCTGCCGTTGCGGTTGCAGTAGAAGCTAAACAAGTGCGAAAAGATCACCGAGTAGAGATGGCGATTCCTGTCGCGGTTAGGCTTAATTCTGGGCATTTAATACAAGCGCAGATGAAGGATTTCTCTTTGGGGGGCGTGCGCATAGAAATTGACGGGGTCGATGAACCAACCTGTGCTTACTTACTCGGTCAAACCTTAGAAGTGATCCTCAATCGAGGTGGCCAAGAATTCGTGTTCCCTATGACGGTTGCCTATGCTCATAAGGGGATATTTGGTTTACAACTCAACGAATTGTCTCATCAACAACAAATCCAATACGTCCAATGTACATTTGCACGTGCAGATACATGGGCGAAATGGCAACAAGGTTATCAATCAGATAAACCTCTATCGAGTATGCAGGCTGTACTGCAAGTCGGCTTTAATGGATACAAACGCTTGCTGCAACATTGTCCTAAGTTTGTTCAGGTCAGTGTGGATGCACTTTTATTTTGTATCGAATTTATTTGGTCACTAAGACCTCGTTATGTCCCAATCAGGACCTCAAGTCATGCTAAATAATAAAAAACTAACAGCGTTGACAACGGCTATCACTCTCATGTGTATGTCGTGCAGTCTCGCGGCACAAGAAGTAAGTCAGCAACAAGCAACGCCTTTGGCACAGCAAGATGCTGAAGATTCGACCGTGTTTAAGCGCGTCATCCCATTTAGTCAATTAGGTTACAGTGGTTCAATTGCTATCCAAGGTAGTGAGGCCAGTGCTTATATTGGTTTCGGTTCGCGACTCGATGAGGTGGTATCTAAAGCAACGTTGCACTTTGATATCACACCTTCGCCAGCGTTGCTCTCTTTGGTTTCTCACGTCAAAGTGTATTTGAACAACGAACTTATGGGAGTAGCGTCAATCGTCGATGGCCAGCAAGGCAAAAAGTTGAGCTTATCGATGCCGCTGGACACTCGTTACTTTAGTAATTACAACCAAATTCGCTTTGAGTTGATTGGGAATACTCAGAAAGAGTGTGCCAATCCAAATGACTCGAGCATTTGGGCTGAGATTAGCCAAAGTAGTCGAATTGAGATGCTTGCTCAAAAGACAGTGCTGGAAAGTGACTTGAGTTTGTTACCGGCTCCTTTTTTTGATGTCCGTGATTTCAGCCAGTTAAATCTGCCTGTCGTGATGGGTAGCAAATACGATTTAGATGATGTCAAGGCTGCCGGTGTCTTGAGCTCTTACTTTGGTGCTCTTGCGGGTTGGCGTGGTGCTCAATTCCCTTTTAGTGTCGACACGTTACCTAAGCGCAACGCCATTGTCTTTGTTACCAATGACAACAAACCTGAGTTTCTGAGAGATTTTCCAGACACGGATGGCCCTCGTCTTCAAGTCATCACTCATCCAACAGACCCGTACGTGAAGCTTCTTCTAGTGATAGGCCGTGACAGTAAGGATCTTAACATTGCGGTGCAAGGTTTGGCGTTGGGAAACCAACTTCTTACTGGACCAATCGCGAAGATTAATGAAGTCAAACAAATCAAACCACGAGTCCCGTACGATGCGCCAAACTGGGTGAGTACGGCTCGTCCTGTTGCATTGTCTGAGTTAGTCGAACAAAAAAAGCATGCTGCAAGTGGAAGGCCGAACGCCTCCACCAATCAACGTAAGTTTGCGTTTACCACCCGATCTCTTTACTTGGCAAAGCCGTGGTATACCGATGGATCTTAACTATCGTTATTCACCGCCTGCTGCGGATCATTCCGGCTCTCGTCTGACTTTGAGTATTAATGACCAATTCATTGAGGCGTTCAACCTAACCACAAAAGGTCAAGGTGGAGAATCTAACCGTATACGTGTTCCTTTGTTAGATGATGGCATTCTAAGTGGTGATACGTTTGTTCGCATTCCGGCTTTTAAGGTGGGTAGTCAAAACCGAATTGAGTTTGAGTTTGGTTTTGCGTCGGTGACCGATGGGCAGTGCCAGGTAACGCAGCCAAGTAAGCAATACGCGGTTATTGATGGTGATTCTACTATTGATTTTAGTGGTTTCCCCCACTACATCGAAATGCCGAACATGCGCGCTTTTGCTACATCCGGTTTTCCTTACACTCGCATGGCTGATTTGTCAGAAACTGCTATTGTTGTTCCAGAGAGTGCTCCAAAAGAAGTGTTGCAAACCTTCTTAAACGTCATGGGGTCATTGGGACGTGACTCTGGGTACCCAGGTATTCAGGTGCTTTTGACAGATAAATGGAATGCTGAGAAACTAAAAAATAAAGATATCCTGACGATTGGTGTTGTGGATGCATTAGAAGAAGCCGCTAATAATCCTGACCAAGTTAACTTAGTGGTTAAAGAGGGTCAGAGACAAATTCGCCTACCAAGCAAAAATGAAAAGCAGCTCGGAATGAACTGGATGAGTCCAAGTGATGCTCGTCAAGCCGCCGCAGATTATGTTTCTGTCGAGGCAGAAGGCTCTTTTGCTGCTATTTATGGTGCAGAATCGCCATTTACGAAAAAACGCAGCGTCATTTCTATTATGGCGGCTCACCCGTCAGATTTTTCGTCGGTTGATCGCGCGTTGGCTGACTCCGGTAAAGTGGAGCACATGTTTGGCTCGGTGGTGACGTTGAGAAATAACGAAGTAGCAAGCTACAACGTGGGTTCGCACTACTATGTCGGTAAGCTTCCTGTGTGGCAGCTCGTTTGGTATCACTTCTCTAATCACCCAGTCATCGTTGCGTGCTTTGCCGCCTTGCTAGTGGTGATCGTAACCATTGTGCTTTGGCGCGTATTACGTCAAGTCGCGTCTAGACGTTTAGAAAAAACTGAGGAAGAGGAATAATGAAAAAACTCATCTCGTTCCTTATGTTGTTCGTGTCTCCTTACTTGTGGGCTAACACCTGCGAGTGGCCACAATGGGAAACATTTAAGTCGGTATACATGGAGCAAGGCCGAGTCGTTGATGGCAGTGACGAGCGTATGATTACAACCTCGGAAGGCCAATCTTACGCATTGTTCTTTGCCTTGGTTGCCAATGACCCTAAAACCTTCGATCAGGTTTTAAAATGGACTCAATCACATTTGGCTGGTGGGGATTTGACGGCAAGGCTTCCTGCTTGGTTGTGGGGAAGAAAAGAAAATGGTCAGTTCGGAGTCTTGGATTCTAACCCAGCGTCAGATTCTGATTTGTGGATAGCTTACTCCCTTGTTGAGGCGGGGAGATTATGGAATAACTACTACTATCAGACCCTTGGACATCTGATCGCGAGTCGTATTTTACGTGAAGAAACCGTCAACATAGCGGGAGTTGGAACGGTATTGTTGCCAGCTCCAACGGGCTTTGATGCCGACGGCCAGTACCGTGTGAATCCGAGTTATGTTCCGTTACAACTGATTGCTCGTATGCAGTCGCTGTACCCGCAATACAACTGGGACTCAATGTATAAGGCAAGTGTTCACATGCTAGAGAAAACGATGCCAGCTGGCTTTAGCCCAGACTGGGCAGTATTGAGAAATGGTCGTTATAGCTCAGATGTGGTTACAGGGCCGATGGGCAGTTACAACGCGATCCGCACTTATCTTTGGGCGGGTATGCTAAATGACCAAGTTTCAGAAAAAGCAGTATTAGTACAAAAAATGCAGCCGTTTGTCGCGGCAACCAAAGCCCTTGGTGCGCCAGCGAGAGAAGTAAATACTGAAACGGGTAAATATACCCAAGCAGGAAGCGCAGGTTTTTCTGCTGCGGCTCTTCCGTTACTCGCGGCTTCTGGTGAATCTGCGCTGTTGGAGACGCAGTTTCGTCGTGCTCAAAATGAACTTGTGGTGGACAAAAACGATCATTATTACGACAACGTATTAAGTCTATTTGGGCTTGGTTGGCATGAAGAACGTTACCGTTTTGGTGTGCAAGGTGAATTGCTTCCTGTATGGAGCGAGAGATGTCAGTAACAGGATACGTGTTATGGTGGATTCCACTGGTTGCTTTGGCGGCTGGTGGCGTCGGCACTGTGCATGCAGAAAGCTTTAGCTCAAAACCTCTGACAAAGTCGCAGCTCGCACAGGTCTACAAGCCTATCGAGCTGGTTCAATTTTCCACATCATTAGCACGAGTTGACTCGGTTGAGTGGTTGGTTGAGCAGCTAAAACTGGCGGATGCGATTGGCCGAGATGATATTGTCGAGAGTACTCTGGAGAGGCTGTTCGCGATTGAAGAAAGCAATCCAACGGGGCTTTTCTATCAAGCGAATATGTATCTGAAACGTAAGCAGCCAGAATTAGCAAAACCGGTATTTGAGCGCTTAATCAGACAGGCGCCTCATTCGACTCAAGCGAAAAACTTGTCATCGATTATGGCTATTCAGGGAGAGAAAAGAGCGGATTATCAGCGCGCTCAGTTGCTTGCAAAATCTGGTCGTTACGATGAAGCGATTCAAGCTTACAAAGCCCTTTTCCCAAATGGAATGCCATCACCAGCGTTACAACTTGAACTCCTACAGTTGCAAAGTAATTTGCCTGGCAGTTGGATCTCGGTGAAACAGGGACTGGAACGTTTAAATGCAAATTATCCTAGTGTTCCGTCTTTTCAACTCGCGTTAGCCAACCATATTCGCAAAGAGAATCCTGCTGATCCATGGATTCTCGATACCTATAAAAAGTTAGCGCTTGCTCCTTCGGTTGGAACAAATGCGGCAACGTCGTGGTTGCGTGCATTGGATCAATTGCCTATTTCAGATCAAGTTGTTCAGCAATATGCCATCTTAGCTAGCTACTACCCGTCTGACATGGAGATACAAAGAGCGAATCAAAGCGCGAAAGAACGCTGGAAAAAGGAAAAGGAACTACGCAAAGACCCCACCTATCTCGCCAAGCTCAAAGGGTTAGCGTTGCTCGAGGAAGATAAAACCGACCAAGCAGAAGCTCAGCTGCGTTATGCGTTGACGACTCGTCCGCAAGATCCTGAATTGCTTGGTGCTATGGGTAAGGTTTATCTACGTAGAGGGCAGCAACAAAAAGCGCTCGGATACTTTAAACAGGCTCAGCACTTAGATCATAATCCTGACTCGGCCTCAAAATGGGCAGCGCTAATCGAGACTTCTCAATATTGGGCGTATCTTGATCAAGGTGATGCCTTGGTCGAAAAAGGCCAGTTTAAGCAAGCAGAAAGCGCTTATCAAAAAGCGATTCAAGTAGATAAATCCCAACCTTATGCTTATTCATCATTAGGCTCTTTGTATCTGGTACAAGAAAATTATGCCGCGGCAGAGAAGGTTTTCAAACAAGCTTTGCAACTGGATAGCAGCAATAGCTCTGCATTGCGTGGTCGCTTAGATGTTCGTATTCAGCAGCAAGATTGGTCTGGCGCGGAAGCACTCGCGCGCAGTTACTCAGCCCCACAGCAGAAAGTGGTCGCTGAAAAAATAGCGAGCATCAAGTCGGAAGTTATTTTGACTCGTCTGCGGATCGCAATCGCTCAAAATGATCAGGCAACGATGAAAGCGTCCGTAGAGGAATTGATTGCGCTACAGCCAACCTCCCCATGGTTAAGGCTTGATATTGCTGACGTGGTTCATTCAATGGGCGACAAAGTACGCGCGGATACGCTGATGTCCGATTGGGCTACATCTAGTAATGACCCTGAAATGAAATTTGCTTACGCGCTTTATCTCGCGCAGGACTTCAACGTGAATGAGGCCATCGCTGAGCTAGAGAGTATCGCACAACATGACATGACAGACGCAATGCAGCGCAATTTAACCCGCTTGAAGCTTGATGCTCAGTTGAGAGACATTCAAACGCGTTACTTAGCTTCTCCCGAATCAGTAATGGCGACATTACGTGCGCTAGAGTCGGATTATCAAGGTCAAATTCAACCGCTCGCTCGTCTAGTGAGTGCGTGGTTAGACATTGATGAAGTTAAGGAAGCTGAGAGGATTTTCCAAAACATTTCGCTTTCAGAAGATTGGTCAACCGATGACAAACTGGCTTACGGCAGCATGATGGTAAGCTTGAATCACTTTGAAGATTTTGATCGTTGGTACGTGGACTTAGCATTAAATTCCGCAACACAAGATTTAAGTGCTTCGGAAGCATTACAGCTTGATGAACTCAAAACCCGTCGACTGTTGAGTCAAGCGGATCTGATGCTGGTTAATCAACAGCCTAAGCTTGCGTTGGATTTGTATGAACAAGTTTCTTTAAAGCCTGAGCCATTTAAAACTCAAGCAGAAATTGGCATGTTGCAAGCTAGTGCTTTGACTGGATATGAAGCGACGTATCACGACATGCACCTCATTTTGAATAAAAAGCGCGATAGCTTAACTGCGGCACAGTTGATGACAGTGGCCGCGGTGTTTAATCAACAAGGCTATCGAAATGACGCTAATGCGCTAAATCAGTTGTTGGATGCGATGCCTGATGCTGACGCATTAGCATTTCGCAATAGCATGTCTATAGCAATGGAAAATCAACAGTGGGCGTTAGCTGAAACACGCGCCTATCAAGCCTTAAATCGTGACCGAATGGATAAAAATCGTGAAACTGAAGAGGCGAAAAAAGAACCCCTAAGCTTACGCGAGCTATATGATACTGCTGACGACTACTGGTTGACTCGTAACGTCAAATCGGACATCGATAAACTGCATGATCGGAGTGATGGGCATGTCATGATTGGCTGGGATTACAGTGCACGAGATGGCCGTAATACTTCGAATCAAGTGCCCATAGAAGCCCGAATCCCGATAGAGAGCTGGGATGGGCACCTGTTGCTAAAAGCCGATTATGTTTCTATCGATTCAGGTCAGTTGGACTATTATGAAAAAACCACCGATTCTGACAGCACTTCGTTCCAAAATGACGCATCAGGTATGGCATTTGGAGTGGGCTGGCAGGCTGAAGATTGGTTGGTCGATATCGGCACGACACCAATTGGTTTCGACCATACCACATGGGTTGGTGGTGTGCGCATCAATGGGGACCTGGGTGAGTTCGGTTGGACGGCAGAAGCTTCGCGTCGCCCAGAGACCAGTAGCGCGCTTTCTTATGCTGGAATGTCTGTCCCTAGCGGCACGACTGACCCTCAAGGGACTAAATGGGGCGGAGTTGCTCGTACTGGTGTGAAGTTGAGCTCAAGTTGGGACATTGGTGGCCCTTACGGTTTTTGGAGTAGCTTGCAGTATCATGTTTTGACTGGTGAAAAGGTTGAAGACAACACTCGTTTAGGCGTGTTAGGTGGGGCGTACTACAAGTTAATTGCAACGGATGACCAGCGTTTAAGTATAGGTACGAACTTAATGTACCTTGATTACGACAAAAACCTGGGTGAGTACACGCTAGGTCACGGTGGCTACTACAGCCCGCAAAGTTACTTCTCGGTGTCTTTACCTATCAACTTTTATGGCCGGTACAACAGTTCTTGGTCATATCAATTGAGTGCATCCGTCTCTAACTCTTGGACTAAGGAAGACGCGCCATACTTATCGACAGTAGCGGAGTCAGACAAAGGTGGTGGTTTTGGTACGTCGTTGCAAGCGGCGGTGGAAAAGCGAGTCAGCAAACGTTGGTACCTTGGGGCGTTAGTCGATGTACAACGTTCTGAGTTTTATACACCAAACCATTTCATGCTTTATGCCAAGTACACCTTTAATGATCGTTGGCAACCAATAGAGTATCCGCCAGCAGCACCAACGCTGTATAGCGACTTCTAACAAAAAACAAAGGCCGGAAGTCCCGGCCTTTGTTGTCTTATTCCTAGAAGAATGCGACGCTTAGTACAAAATTGAGTAAAGCTGGCGACGATATTTGCTTGCTAATGCGTTACCTTGACCTAGTGCACTGAGAATATCCATAAAAGTCTTCTTCACTTCACCGTCTTGGGCGCCCAAGTCTTTTTTAAGAATATTCCACAGCAGTTCCAACGCTTCTTCATCCCGACCAACTTGGTTGTATTGTACCGCCAATTCACAAGCGAGTTCGAAGTTTGCCATGTCTGCTGCGTATGCTTGTTCTAGTCGCTGTAATTCAGGGCTATCTGCAGCCTGCAAATGCAGCTCGAGCTTGGCTATTAGGCTCTTATAGTAGTTATCTTGATACTCGAGAGGGATAGCGTTCAGTAGTTCTTGGGCAATATCAAATTGTTTGGTTTCTAGCAAACAATCAGCCATCGCGAGTTTCACATCACCACGCTCTTGCAGCTCTGGCGGCAAAGTGTGGATGATGCTCAAAGCCTGAGCATGCTCACTTTGCTGAAGAAGTTCACTGACTTGTTTTAATAGTTGTTCATCTGGGCTTGGCAAATGCTTTTGTAGCATGGTGGCAATGGCATCAATTGGCTGGGGGCCTCCCAGACCATCGACGGCTTGACCATTTATAAACAGCGCGATAGTTGGCAATACTTGCACGCCAAATTGAGACGCTAAAGCGGGCTGAACTTCACAATTTAGTAGAGCAAGCGTAAATGCACCGTTGTACTGTTGAGCAAGAGATTGCAACTCAGGGAGTATCTGTGCGCTTTCTGGCTGAGCGTTGGCCCAAAAGTGGATCAAAACGGGCGTGTTCATTGAACCTTCAAGCGTTTCGCGAAAGTTCTGTTCTGTTATCTCAACGATAAATGGGGATTGCATCAGAGTATCCTTGCCTTGTGTCTTGTCGTTGATATTAGATATGGAGTTGATTTAGGTGAAATTCAAGCGACATTCACCATCAATAATGAATCATTCTATTTTGAGAAAACGTGAGGTAACAGAGTGAGGTTATTGCTGCTCAGGTGTTAGATAAAAAGAAAACGCTGCCGAAGCAGCGCAATTCTAATGCTATTTGTTAGTGCGGTATCAAAATAGGATGAACATGGTCAACACTACACCCACACTAAGCCAGTTAAGCTGATTTAATGTCATTGTTGCCTCACAGTAGTATAAACATTGCTACAAAACGTAATGGGTGGCGATACCAAATCTAAGCAACTCAATCACTTTGGGCGAAAGAATCCCCGCTGAATTGCGTAGAAATTGATTCGTTTAGTTGAGGTTTTTTTAACCTACATGTTCATAATGACATCACATTGTTACGATGAAATTACATTTCGACAAAACTTTTTTATGCAGCCTGTCGCAAAATTTTATCAAGTGCACGGGTTGGTAATAGTCTTTTCAAGACTGCGAATAATTTAGTCGGTGTAGTAATTCGATAACGAATTTTCGGTGAAACGCTAGTTAATGCATGAAGAACTGGTGCGATGCAAGACTCTGCAGGTAAAACAAATCGATTATTAGACTTGTCGTTGTTGAGTCGCTCTCTTTGTCCTTCATAAGCATGACGATGGGGGCTAGATTCAATATCAACCCACTTCTCAAAGGCTCGTAATGCATTGTTTCTAAATTGAGTTTCGATCGGTCCTGGTTCTATCAATGCCACTTTGATATTCGTATCCGCAAGCTCTAGCCTGAGCGTATCTGTCCAGCCTTCTAAGGCAAATTTTGATGCATTATAGGCACCACGGTATTTCATTGCGGCAAAACCAAGAACAGAGCTGTTTTGTATGATGCGTCCTTCGCCTTGCTGGCGCATATGAGGAAGCACCTCTCTGACCAACTGGTGCCAACCAAAAAAGTTGGTCTGAAATTGATCTTGAAGAGCCTCGGTGGGTAAGTCTTCCAGTGCTCCGGGCTGACCATAGGCACCATTATTGAACACTGCGTAAAGCTTACCTTCTGCTAACTCTAGCGCTTGCTTCACGCCCGAAGAAATGCTTTCTGGGCTATTTAGGTCTAGATTGATGCAGGTTAGCCCTTCATTAATTAGGCGCTGGACATCTTGTTCTTTCCTACAAGATGCAATGACATTAAATCCCTTGTTTTGTAGGGCGTGAGCGCACACGTAACCGATGCCGGTTGAACAACCCGTAATAAGAATCGACTTTTTCATAATTTAATTTAAGACTCAGAAACCTTGATTAGAGCCATCATTCATCAGCTCCGGTCATGAAGCAAGTGCTTGAGTGCTGGCTCTATTCTGGAGTAGCTAAATTTAAAGCCCAGTTCGGTGAGTTTTTTGGGTTTGGCTCTCATGCTATCAAACAATAAGCAGGAAGATTCTCCCATTAGGAGTTCCATCGCCCATTTAGGCGTGAACAAGATATGCGGACGTTTTAGCGTTTTAGCTAGTGTGCCGCTGAATATACGATTAGTCACAGGATGGGGGGCGCACATATTGAATGCACCGTGGGCATGTGGTGTTTCAAGCAAGTACATGATGGCGCGGACCATATCTAGGATGTGAATCCAAGGCATGTACTGATTACCGTTCCCGAGTGGGCCGCCTACGCCAAGCTTGTAAGGTAATAGCATTTTTGCCAACGCACCACCATTAAGGCCGAGTACCACGCCAGTTCTCAGTAGACAAACCCGTGTTTGTTCCGACTCTGCGCGCTTGGCTATTTGCTCCCACTTTGCACAAACCTCGTGAGGAAAGTCGTCGCTATTAACATGTAAGCACTCATCAAACGGATGGTCTTGTTGATCACCATAGTAGCCAACTGCCGAGCCACTAATAAAAACAGAGGGAGGTTCGGTACTTGCGTGGATCAGCTCAACAATTTGCTCGGTAATTTTCCAACGACTTTTGCAGATTTTTTCTTTTTGCTCGCTGGTCCACCTTTTATCCGCAATTGGCTCACCTGCAAGATTAATGACGGCATCAACGTGATTGAGATCGGCGAACGACTCGAGCGAGTCAAGGTATTCGATATTACCCAGATCAGCATGCTGTAGGCGTTGTTTTGCTCGCTCTGGAGAGCGTGTAAGTAGCATAACCTGGTGAGTTGATAGCAGCTTGAGCAACTCCGAGCCAATAAACCCAGTGCCACCTGTGAGTAATATCTTCATGTTATCTCTTTGAATGTACACGTATTAGAACATTATAGTCGTTTTGTGCTTAGCTTGATCATCTCAACACCATTATTTCTGGGATAGTGACAAGCTGGCAGAGATACTATTAACTTCACATATTAGAAAATATGTAACTAAATGTTATAGATGGCGCTAGTGCATTCACGGTAGAAGAGTGAAATCTATGCCAGACTAGAAGTTATCGCTCATTGGAATGGCGTAATCAGTTTGCATAATCAAGGAGGATAGGCATGGAAGCATTTGTTGCGCTTTTTCGAGCGCTCCTCAATAGTGCTCGTGACTTATTACCCATCATCATTGTTATCACTTTTTTCCAATTAGTCGTTTTGCAAGAGCCGCTGCCCAACCTGGTCTCCATTCTTTTTGGCTTGTTGCTTGTCGTTTTAGGATTAACCTTTTTTATCTTTGGCCTAGAACTTGGTCTTTTTCCTATCGGAGAGAGTATGGCTCAAGCCTTTGCAAAAAAAGGCAGCGTGTTTTGGTTATTAGTCTTTGCGTTTTGTTTGGGGTTTGGCACCACGATAGCTGAACCTGCATTAACCGCGGTAGCGGAAGAAGCCTCAGAAGTTGCGGCAGAGGGCGGAATGATCGCTAACTCAGAGCAGTCCATGCAGGATTACGGAGAAGGACTTCGAGTAACAGTAGCTCTCTCTGTGGGGATAGCCATCGTTATCGGCGTTTTGCGTATCTTAAAAGGGTGGCCGATTCATTACATGATCATTGGTGGCTACGTCGGCGTTGTAATACTGACGTGGTTTGCACCTGAAGCCATTATTGGCGTTGCTTACGATTCCGGAGGTGTAACCACGTCCACCATAACAGTACCTTTGGTCACTGCACTGGGTGTCGGTTTAGCGTCTTCTATTAAAGGGCGTAACCCTATGGTGGATGGCTTTGGTTTAATCGCTTTTGCCTCGCTGTTACCGATGATGTTTGTGATGGTTTACGGAATGGTCGTAACATGATTTCAATTGATCATTTCCTAGACACTTTATTATCGACCGTTAGAGACGTCGTTCCCATCGCCAGCATTATTTTTGGTTTTCAGTTAGCGGTGTTAAGGCGTCCTGTTAGCAACCTTAAGAAAGTTTTGCTTGGGTTCGTTTATGTGATTTTCGGGCTAGCTCTTTTTTTACTTGGATTAGAAATGGCGTTGTTTCCACTTGGGGAGACGATGGCTGTGCAATTAACGGCGCCGGAGTTTTTACAAGAGTTCAAAGTATCTGTAGGGAAAGCCTTAATGTGGGTCGACTATTATTGGGTTTACACCTTCGCCTTTTTTATAGGCTTTAGTACCACGATTGCAGAGCCTTCTTTAATCGCTGTAGCGATAAAAGCAAACCAAGTCTCTGGAGGCAGTATCAGTATTAACGGCTTGCGCGTAGCCGTTGCGTTTGGGGTAGCAATTGGTATTGCATTAGGGAGTTACCGGATTGTCGTGGGCGATCCCATTCATTATTACATCATCGCGGGTTACATCGTCGTTGTGATTCAAACGTTTTACGCTCCTAAGCTTGTTGTTCCACTCGCCTACGATTCTGGAGGCGTAACAACTTCTACCGTCACTGTCCCACTTGTAACTGCATTAGGGTTAGGGCTTGCTTCGACCGTCCCTGGAAGAAACCCAATGATTGATGGCTTTGGCTTGATCGCGTTTGCCAGTCTATTTCCTATGATCTCTGTGATGGGCTATGCGCAAATAACCCAGTGGCTGAATAAAAACGTCTCGGAGGAAGAAGAAAATGCGCTTTAAATTGATACTTGCGTTTGTTGAAGACAGCAAAACAGACAAGGTGCTGGACGCTGCACGCGATGCTGGTGCGACCGGTGCAACAGTGATTAACAATGCTCGCGGGCAAGGTTTAAATCAAAAGCGAACGTTTTTTGGTTTAACGCTAGAAGTGCAAAAAGATGTGCTGCTGTTTGTGGTCGAGGAACATCTCTCTCGACACATATTAGAAACCATTAATGAGGTTGGTGAATTTGACAGAGAGTCGGGACAGGGGATTGCTATTCAGATCGATATTGAAGATGCAGTCGGTGTCGCGCATCAAGTCGAGACATTGACCAAAGTGGTCGAGGATGAATTATGAGTGATCAAACGATAATTAGAGTTCGAGATGTTATGGCGGCAACGTATGTGATGGTTGATGGACTGATGACCGTATACGAAGGCATAACGCTAGCGAAAAAATACCAAGTCAAAGCGCTGGTGGTGAAAAAGCGAGATGATAATGATGAATATGGCATCGTGTTGATGAATGATATCGCCAAAAAGGTGCTGGCGAATAATCGTTCTCCTCAGCGCACAAATATTTATGAAATCATGACCAAGCCCGCTTTGTGTGTCGAACCAGATATGAACGTAAAATATTGTGCCCGTTTGTTTGAGCGATTTGGCATAAGCAGAGCGCCGGTCATTGAAAGTGGCGAGGTCATTGGGATGGTGAGTTATAACAATATTGTCATCAATGGTATGGTGCGAGAAGAAGTGTAATCGGTTGATATAAATGAAAAATCAACGAATTTTTTCTCAAGTCAGCGACTGTTACAAAGAACTAAAATATTTAATATATGTTAGGTTGCATATGTGTTAATTCACCATTATTCTTTGCGCCCTAAGCCTAATGTCGAGGAATCTGTATCATGCCTTTAGTCTCTTGCCCCGTGTGTGAGAAACAAATCTCAAAACGCGCTCATGCATGTCCAGGATGCGGAGAGCCCGATCCGCTGCACCATCTAGCCAAATCAAAATTTATGTCGATGGTGTTTTGGATACTGGTGTTGGTTGGAACAGCGTATGCAGCATGGTTCTATGTTTTGCCTATGGTCATTGAATCATTGCGCTATCAGTAGTATTCAAACCGTCGTAGGTTGAGCTGCTAAAAAAATGCCGTAGAATGACCTCATACTTTTTGAGGAGACGATGTCGTGAAACTATTTTTTGCCTCAGACCTGCATGGCTCTTTGCCAGCAACTAAAGAAACCATTGATCTATTTTTGGCTTCTGGTGCGCACCACCTGATTTTGCTAGGAGATACGCTAAACCATGGGCCGCGAAACCCTATTCCGGAAGGCTACAACCCTCCACAGGTAGCAGACTTATTGAACCAATACAGTGATCAAATTATTTCTGTACGTGGCAACTGTGATAGTGAAGTAGACCAAATGCTATTGAAGTTTCCAATGATGATGGATTACTCATGGGTGCTACTTGAATCTGGCAAGAGAATCTTTTTGACTCATGGTCACTTGTACAACTCTGAAAAACGGCCGCCACTGCGCGAAGGTGATATCATCGCCCACGGTCATACACATGTTCCCGTCGCAGAGATGCAAGATGGAGCCATTATATTCAACCCAGGCTCGATGACATTCCCACGTAATGGCTTACCGAGAAGCTTTGGTACTCTAGAAGGCAATAAGCTAACGGTAAAAACGCCAGAAGGCGAAGTATTAGCACAAACCATGATTTAACGGTTTTACTAAGTAAAAAATAGGGAGCGAATTGCTCCCTATTTTGTGTCTGAATGTCCTAAATCGCGTTCTGGGTCGATAATGTCTCTTACGCGCTGTTTTAGCACCTTGGCTTCAGGAAAGCCGTTGTCTTTTTTCCGTTCCCAAATTTGCTGGCCATTACAGAAAATTTCGAAGCGACCACCTGTGTCTGGGTGTAAGCTGATTGTTTCTATTTCTTCACTAAAAGTATGCAGTAATTCTTGCGATAGCCAAGTTGAACGTAACATCCAGTTGCACTGGCGGCAGTAATAAATATCAATGATTGCTTTATCCATGAAACTTTCCTTTTAATCTTTTTAAACCAGCAACTTGATGCCCACCGCAAACGTGAGAATTTCGAATGCAACTTTAATCACTCTGTTGCTGTATCGAGTCGCGGCCCATGCGCCTAAACTGCCGCCTAGAAAAGAGCTTAACAATAAAACAGGTAACCAAGCCCAGTGAATAGGCGCCCCTGCCTGTACGACGGCAATGCCTCCAATGCCATTCCAAAACAGGCCGACACAAATCATGGTGTAAGCAACGGCTTGTTTGTAGTCGTAACCAAACCAGCGCACCAAAAATAGTGTCACGAGCAAACCAGAACCTGCGGTAAGAGATCCGTTAATGATGCCGATAAACAGTAAGCCAATTCCACCGATAACCCAACCGATAGGATGACGGTTACGTATTACTTCAGCTTGGCCTAGCGATGTCTTAAATCGCGAGTAGATACCTAGCGCTAGGATCATCGTGCCGAGCATCTTTTCCGCGATACCATCAGGGATCTGTACAATTAAGTTAGCCCCTAAAATCACGCCAATACTACCGGACAAGATAAGGTAGAGCGCGATTTTCCATTTAATAGTGCCTGATCTTAAATGCGTGCTTGCTGCGCCTAAGCCTAAAGCGACCGAAGCCACCTTATGTGTGCCTAGCGCAACGGAGAACGGTAAGCCGAGAAAGATGAGTAAAGGGAATTGAAGCAAGCCTGCTCCGCCACCGGAAAGTGAAGCCAGCGTGTTGGCGATTAGTGAACCGAAAAAGAGAGTAGTGGTATCTAGCCAATCCATAAGCAAAACAAAGGGGGCGTCTTGCCCCCTTATCATCCAATCAAAATTAGTTTTTAAACAGTACCGAAGAACCGTGGTTCAAGCTAGTGAGCAAGAGTGTTTTTTCGTTCACGACGTCAATACGACGACTTTGCTCCGCATCTAGCTTAAAAATTTGAGTAATCAAACGTAGCTGTGCTTCGGAAAAGTCTTTTGATTGAGAAGATGAAATATCTTTAAACTCCGAAGGCGAGACCAACAAATAGTTGTCACTTACTTCCCAGCGGCCTTTTTCCGAGATATTTATCGTTGATTCTGCGGTTGAACCTTGAGCGAATAGTTTTATATTTGCTACGCGAATATAGTCACCATTAGGGAGATATTTCACGTTTGATTCAACATTAACTCGGCGTAGTGGGCCGACAGTATCGTCAGGCAAGCTGTCTGTAATGACTGTCACCATGGTCGACTGCCATTCGTTTGCTGTGAGGAGCTGCTCCACTTTTAGGTCACTTCCCCAATACAACCAACTACTGAAAAGAACGGATACGGCCAAAACCGCAGATGCTAATTTAATCTTCATATTGGCCTCCTTTATTTGCAGATGTCTGTTGGATCGTTTTGACCTGCGAAAATACGCAGTGTTACGTTCTCGTAAGAGTGGTTACTGTCATGAATGTAGTTCAGAATCAGCTGGTTATTTTGTCCACCAGTGGCAATCACTTCCACTGGCAACGAGTCTTCTGCATGGTGCTTCACGTAGCGCTCAATGCATTGCTCTATTGAAGGCAACCAGTTGTTGATTTGAGGGTGATTTACAGGTGTCATCACCGGTACACTTTGATACTCACCAATCTGACGGAATTGGGATTCCGCAGGGTTCGTGAATAACAATACGCAAACAGGAAGCAGCAGAGACAAAAAGATAATGACACGCGGTAGCCAGTTAATCGTGTTAGATGCTGGCTTCGGCTGAGTTTTAGTCGGCTCTACTTGAGGCTCAAGATCAGCAGTAGTATCGGTCACTATCTCTGTTGGTGGTGTATCGCTCGCTTCTAACTCCACTGCTGGCGCTTCTTGTTCAGAAGCGGTTTCTTCAACGTCAGTGTTAGAGTCAGTAGAAAATGGGCTCAAGCGTTCCACTGAACAAATGAGTTGGTAGCCACGTTTAGGTACCGTTTTAACAAACTCTGGAGATTTTGTTGAATCCTTCAACATCTTACGCAGAGTAGAAATCGCTTGAGTCAGGCTTGAGTCATCCACCTCAAAACCTTGCTCACGCCAAACAAACTCGTGAAGCTCGTTACGGGTTAAAACTTCGTTTGGTCTCTCTGCCAACATCAGAAGTATACGGCTTTCGTTGCTTCCTAATCGTACAACGTCGTTGCCGTTTTGTTGGTCAGCGAGCGAATTACTATTTGGATCAAAGGTGAACCTTTGAGCAAGTAGAAATTTGGTGCCAATGTTAGTCATTTAGTTCTTCTTAGATGGATGATGTTGTAATTATGGTGATTTATGTCACAAAATTACCGGGGCGCTTGGAGTGCGCACGACATTTTAGATGCTTTTAGACGGGTAGGATAATTAAAATTTTCTAAAAAAACACCGTTTTTAGCAATATTGACCTTGAATTTACATTTGTCAGCCACATGTTAAATGACACCTCGGTAAGGTGATTTCAAGGGGAAAGTCACAAACTTGTCCCTATGAAAAAGCCAATTAGTTTAGATGTTATGGAGCACACATGAGCGAAACCGTATCTCAAAATAAAGAAACTCGTGGTTTTCAATCAGAAGTAAAACAACTACTGCATTTAATGATCCATTCTCTTTATTCAAATAAAGAGATCTTTTTGCGCGAGCTGATCTCTAACGCATCAGATGCATCAGACAAACTGCGCTTTCAGGCGTTATCTAACCCAGATCTATACGAAGGTAATGCAGACCTTTGCGTGAAACTGTCGTTTGATGAAAGCGCAAATACCTTAACCATTTCTGATAACGGTATCGGTATGAGCCGTGATGATGTGATTGAGCACTTAGGAACAATCGCAAAATCTGGTACAGCTGAGTTTTTCTCAAAGCTATCTGAAGAGCAGAGCAAAGACTCTCAGCTTATTGGTCAGTTTGGTGTTGGTTTCTACTCGGCATTTATCGTTGCTGACGCCGTTACCGTGCGCACTCGCGCTGCGGGTCTAGCCGCTGATGAAGCGGTACAATGGCACTCAGCGGGTGAAGGTGAGTACACCATCGAAAACATTACCAAAGAGTCACGTGGTACCGACATCATTCTTCATATGCGTGAAGAGGGTAAAGAGTTTTTGAATGAGTGGCGTCTACGTGACGTTATCAGTAAGTACTCTGATCACATCGGCATTCCTGTTTCAATCCAAACTGTCGTTCGTGATGACGAAGGCAAGGAAACAGACGAGAAGAAGTGGGAGCAAATCAACAAAGCCCAAGCACTGTGGACGCGTAACAAATCTGATATTTCAGAAGAAGAGTATCAAGAGTTCTACAAACACGTATCACATGACTTTGCCGATCCCTTGGTCTGGAGTCATAACCGTGTAGAAGGTAAAAACGACTACACGAGCTTACTATACATCCCATCGAAAGCACCTTGGGATATGATGAACCGCGACCACAAATCAGGCTTGAAACTATACGTACAGCGCGTATTCATTATGGACGATGCAGAGCAATTTATGCCGTCATACTTACGCTTCGTACGTGGTTTAATAGACTCAAACGATTTACCGCTAAACGTATCACGTGAGATCTTACAAGACAATAAAGTGACTCAGTCTCTACGTAATGCTTGTACTAAGCGCGTGCTAACGATGCTCGAGCGTATGGCCAAGAATGACGAAGAGAAATACCAATCATTCTGGAAAGAGTTTGGTCTTGTGATGAAAGAGGGCCCTGCGGAGGACTTTGCAAACAAAGAGAAAGTTGCAGGTTTATTGCGCTTTGCTTCAACTGAAGTGGACTCTTCTGAGCAAACTGTGGGCTTGGCGTCTTACGTTGAGCGCATGAAAGAAGGTCAAGATAAGATCTACTACTTGACGGCAGACAGCTATGCAGCTGCGAAAAACAGCCCTCACTTAGAACAGTTCAAAGCGAAAGGCATTGAAGTTATCTTGATGTACGACCGCATTGATGAGTGGCTGATGAACTACTTAACTGAGTTTGATGGTAAACAGTTCCAGTCAATCACTAAAGCTGGGCTTGATCTAAGTCAGTTTGAAGATGAAGCAGAAAAAGAGAAGCAAAAAGAAACCGAAGAAGAGTTTAAGTCGGTTGTAGAGCGCACGAAGTCTTACCTAGGCGATCGTGTGAAAGAAGTTCGTACGACCTTCAAACTCGCATCTACGCCTGCTGTTGTGGTAACGGACGATTACGAAATGGGCACTCAAATGGCGAAGCTTCTTGCGGCAGCTGGTCAAGCTGTGCCGGAAGTGAAATACATCTTTGAGCTAAACCCTGAGCACGAATTGGTTAAGCGTATGGCTGACGAAGCCGATGAAGAAGCGTTTGGTCGCTGGGTTGAAGTTCTGCTTGGTCAAGCAATGCTAGCGGAGCGAGGCTCTATTGAGGATCCAACAGAGTTCTTAGGAGCCGTTAATCAACTTTTGACTAAGGTGTAATAACCTCTGCAAATCAAAAAGCTCGCATTTCGCGAGCTTTTTGTTTGTTGTCGCAAAATTTTGCATCTCAAGTGCTGAGTTAATAATCAATAGGGCGTGAAAGAGGGTACTGTTAACATTCTTTAGTCTTAATACACTCTTTGCTCAGAGAACCTGTGATAGAATCTGCGACTTGAATGTGAGTAATAAGGCGTGTATTTTTGCTCGCCTATATACGTTATACCGAAACTTATCGTTGCAGGTGCTTCTCAGGTTTGATGTCTAAGAGGTCAGCTATTGTGAGCTTCGGTATAAATCTTAAATATTAAAGAGGATAAATCATGCGCATCATTCTTCTAGGTGCTCCAGGTGCAGGTAAAGGCACACAAGCAAACTTCATCATGGAAAAATACGGTATTCCACAAATCTCTACTGGTGATATGCTTCGTGCTGCTATCAAAGCAGGTACAGAGCTTGGTAAACAAGCTAAAGCTGTTATTGACGCTGGTCAGCTAGTTTCTGATGAAATCATCCTTGGTCTTATCAAAGAGCGCATCGCTCAAGAAGACTGTGCAAACGGTTTCCTACTAGATGGTTTCCCACGTACTATCCCTCAAGCTGACGGCCTAAAAGAAATGGGCGTAGACGTAGACTACGTTATCGAATTTGACGTTGCAGACGATGTGATTGTTGAGCGTATGGCTGGTCGTCGTGCTCACCTTCCTTCTGGTCGTACTTACCACGTGGTTTACAACCCGCCTAAAGTGGAAGGTAAAGATGATGTAACTGGTGAAGATCTTGTTGTTCGTGATGACGACAAAGAAGAAACAGTACGTGCTCGTCTAGGTGTTTACCACGAGCAAACTGCACCGCTAATCAACTACTACGGCAAAGAAGCTGAAGCAGGAAAGACTAAGTACCTTAAGTTTGATGGTACTAAGCAAGTAGCTGAAGTTAGTGCGGATATCGAGAAAGCACTATCTTAATTTGCTGAAGTCAAAAATTTAATATTTTGATATATTGAAAGCGGCCCAAGTGGTCGCTTTTTTTAGTTTACTCGTAAACATATATCTAATTAACTTCAGCTCGGCTATTCGTTACTTCGAGGTTACTTAAATATATGAACCAAGCCGTTTACCATGAATAGGATGTTATGAAAGAGAATAATAAACAGGGTGTACTCCTAGTTAACCTGGGAACTCCTGACGCACCAACCGCTCCTGCCGTAAAGCGCTTTTTAAGTCAGTTTCTTCATGATCACCGAGTGGTAGACATGACTCGATGGCTTTGGTGTCCACTATTGCACGGCGTTATCCTTCCTATCCGAGCTCCTAAAGTTGCCAAACTCTATCAATCAGTATGGATGGAAGAGGGCTCGCCGTTGATGGTGTACTCTAAACGCCAAACGGAAAAGTTGGCACAAAAGCTTGATATACCTGTAGAGCTTGGTATGACGTATGGTAACCCAAGTTTGCAATCAGGCTTTGAAGCCCTATTGGCGCAAGGCGTTGATGAAGTCATTGTTTTACCGTTGTATCCGCAATACTCGGGCACAACAACGGCAGCGGTTTCTGACGGAATCACTAAAGCATTTAAGAACCTGCCTGTGATGCCAGGCTTTAGCTTTATTCGTGATTATTACAATCACCCGAAATATATTGAAGCGTTAGCGCATTCAGTTCGTGAACATTGGCAAAAGAATGGTCAGGGAGATTACCTGCTGTGTTCTTATCATGGTATTCCAAAACGTTATGCTGACAATGGTGATGTTTACCCACAGCATTGTGAAGAGACGACTCGCTTGCTTGGGAAAGCGTTAGGTTTAAGCGAACAACAAATTGGCATGACGTATCAGTCCCGATTTGGGAGAGAAGAGTGGCTTCAACCTTATACCGATAAGACCCTAGAGGCACTTCCTGCAAAGGGTGTGAAAAATATTAATGTTGTGACCCCTGCATTTTCTTCAGATTGTTTAGAGACGTTGGAAGAGATCTCGGAAGAGTGTAAAGAGATTTTCCTTGAAGCAGGTGGTGAAAACTTTACCTACATCCCTTGTTTGAACGATAGTGAACTTCATATCGAGATGATGGTTGAGTTAGTTCAATCTAAACTTTAGATACAAAAAAGGGTCGCAATAGCGACCCTTTCTACGTTTAGTTGAGCGATCAAGCAACTTGTACTTGCTGCTCTTCTACTTGCTCTGCCGTGCTGTGCGTATTTTCAGCGCCATGCATCCAGCGAACGAGTGTATTAGAGAATAGGAGCAAAATTACGCCACTTACGGTTGCGCTGACCGCAATACCACTAAAGATAGCCATAGCGCCTAACTCGCCTACGTGAGAACCCACATAGCCCGCAACATAGTTAGCAATCGCATTACAGCCAAACCATGCACCCATCATAAGTGAAGCTAAGCGAAGCGGTGCTAATTTAGTCACCAATGAAAGACCAATTGGAGATAAACACAGCTCGCCTAATGTGTGGAAGAAGAAAGCGCCGACCAACCATAACATCGATGTTTTTACTGTTGTATCTCCACCTTGTTCTAGCACTGCGCCAACCATACAAAGGAAACCAATCGCTAAGAAAAATAGTGCCATTGCAAATTTCACTGGCGAAGTGGGTTCACGTTTACCCAATTTTACCCAAAGGACAGCCAGAACTGGCGCTAGAGTAATAATGAAAAATGGGTTTAGTGATTGGAACCACGCAGCAGGAACTTCAAAACCACCAATCATGCGATCAGTATATTGTTGAGTGTAGATGTTCATCAGGCCACCTGCTTGTTCAAAGCCTGCCCAGAAGACAATAGTGAATAAGCTCATGACCAGAATTACTTTTAGTCGATTCACTTCTTCTTTGGTGAGTGGCTGCTTCGTGGTGGCGTTTTTGTTATTTAGATCTCGTTTCGCCGCTGGTTCGCGGCCAATATCACCAAGCCATGATTGAGCCAGTACCATTTGCATCACTAGGCTAACCAGCATACCCACACCAGCGGCAACAAAGCCAGCTTTCCAACCGTAAGAGGTTGTCACAGAGCCAGAAACGACGCCGGCAAGTAATGCACCTAAGTTGATACCCATATAAAAGATAGTGAATGCGCCGTCACGACGGTTGTCACCTTCTTGATAAAGGTCGCCAACCATGGTTGAGATATTTGGCTTAAAGAGACCGTTACCAGTGATAAGTAGGCCAAGACCTAAATAGAAACTGTGTAGCGAACCAATACCTAAAGCATCAGCAGGAAGTGCAAGAGTAAACTGGCCGATGGCCATTAACGCGCCACCAAGCAAAATTGAGCGACGTTGACCTAAATAGTTATCTGCTAGGTAACCACCGATAAGAGGCGTGATATACACAAGCCCTGTGTATATGCCGTATAGGTCTAATGCGTCTTTGGTTGACCAGCCAAGGCCGCCATTCATTGTTGTATCAGTAAGGTAAAGCACGAGAATGGCACGCATTGCGTAGTAAGAAAAGCGTTCCCACAGTTCTGTACCGAACAATAAGAACAGGCCACGTGGATGACCAAAATATTGATGTTGGTTTGACATAAGCTCTTCTAATAATAGTTATTACATTTTTTAACGACTTCTACGTATACAATGCAATTCAACGAGTGACAAATAATAAAATTTTGCCATTCAACTATTTTTGTTTGTTAAGTGGCTGTTTTTGATTAGATTTGCAGATTATATGATGGTGTATTGGTTGTGTTACAAACTTAATTTCCATTTTTGCCTATGGACTTCTTTATCGTAAGTTGCTGAAAAATGTCGTTAATGCGAGCGATGTATAATCATACTTTTATAGATAAACTGAATATCAATGACTCAACTTTGGCTTAATGCTAGGATAAAAACAAAATAGAATTGGCTAGTAAAAAGATGAAACGTTGGTATCTACTTTATTGTAAACGTGGGGAGCAGGTTAGGGCGAAACAACACCTTGAAAATCAAGGTGTAGAGTGCTTTTATCCAACTGTAGAAGTTGAGAAGATTTTGCGCGGTAAAAGACAAAAAGTCGAGGAACCGCTGTTTCCTTGTTACGTATTCGCTTACTTTGATTATGAGCAAGGGCCAAACTTCACCTCAGTCCGCTCTACTCGAGGTGTTGTTGACTTTGTGCGTTTTGGTGCTCAACCGAAAGAAGTTCAAGGTGACTTGGTCTTCGAATTGATGCAGCTAGAAAAGTGTTGTAATGACAATACCGTTTCTGAATGTATGCCAAAACCAGGCGATCAAATTAGAGTTAAAAGCGGTCAATTTGCGGGCATAGATGCCATCTTCCAAGAACAAGATGGTGAGAAACGCTCAATTATGCTAGTTCAGATGATTACCAAGCGTGTGCCTGTCAGCATAGACAATAGTGATTTAGATTTAAAATAGCCTAATTCCATCAAACATAAAAAGAGGTGCAAAAGCACCTCTTTTTGATCGTATCTAATTTTTTGTCTGTTTTAAAAGGGTTGGACGAACCAACCCTTATCTTTATCGTAGAGAATTAGTATGAGTCGTTGTGAACGGTCTGTACTGCACGACCTGATGGGTCAACACAGTTTTGGAACGATTCATCCCATTCAATCGCCTTCGCTGAAGAACACGCTACTGAAGGGCCTCCTGGTACACACTCTGCTGCTGATGGAAGTGGGAATAACTCTTCAAAGATTTCACGGTACACGTAGCCTTCTTTTGTCGTTGGCGTGTTGTATGGGAATCGATATTGAGCTGTTTCCATCTGCTGGTCTGTCACTTTCTGTTCTGCTACTTCTTTCAGCGTATCGATCCAGCTGTAGCCAACGCCATCAGAGAACTGCTCTTTTTGACGCCATGCGATCGATTCTGGCAGGTAGTGCTCGAAGCACTCACGAAGGATGTGTTTCTCCATTTTACCGTTGCCACACATCTTGTCTGCTGGGTTCAAGCGCATTGCTACATCAATGAACTCTTTATCTAGGAAAGGTACGCGTCCTTCAACTCCCCATGCTGCCAGCGACTTGTTAGCACGAGCACAGTCGAACATGTTCAGAGCAAGCAGTTTACGCACAGTCTCCTCGTGGAACTCTTTCGCGTTTGGCGCTTTGTGGAAGTAAAGGTAGCCACCAAAGATTTCGTCAGCGCCCTCACCAGACAATACCATCTTGATACCCATCGCTTTGATCTTACGACCCATTAAGAACATAGGTGTTGATGCGCGGATAGTCGTCACGTCATACGTTTCAATGTGGTAAATCACGTCACGAATCGCGTCCAAACCTTCTTGAATCGTGTACGTCATTTCGTGGTGAACGGTACCAATTTGGTCGGCAACTTCGCGAGCGGCTTTCAGGTCAGGCGCGCCTTCTAGGCCAACAGCAAAAGAGTGCAGTTGAGGCCACCAAGCTTCAGACTTTTCATCATCTTCAATACGCATCGCTGCAAAGCGTTTTGCTACCGCAGATGTAATAGAAGAATCTAGACCGCCCGAAAGAAGTACACCGTAAGGCACGTCAGTCATTAGTTGGCGTTTAACAGCCGCTTCTAGCGCTTCAGTCAATTCTTCTTTGCTAGTGCTGTTACCTTGTACTGCTGCGTACTCGTTCCAGTCACGAACATAGTAACGTGTTGGCTCAGTATCTTTAGAGCTGTAATAGCTACCAGGAGGGAATTCACTTACTGTTTTACATACTGGAACAAGAGCCTTCATCTCTGATGCCACATAGTAGTTACCATGCTCATCGTGACCTTGATAAAGAGGGATAATACCAATATGGTCACGTCCGACTAAATACTCATCTTTTTCTTCGTCGTAGAGCACAAAAGCGAAAATACCGTTTAGTTCTTCAAGGAGATCTGCACCCATATCTTGGTAAAGTGCAAGAATGACTTCACAGTCTGAATCGGTTTGAAATTCGTACTTTCCTTCGTAACGAGCACGAATTTCTTTATGGTTGTAGATTTCACCATTGACGGCAAGGATGAGCTTCTTATCAGGGCTGTATAGCGGCTGTGCACCACTATTTAGACCAACAATCGCCAAGCGCTCGTGCGCTAAAATAGCACGCTCTGAAGAGTAAATCCCAGACCAGTCTGGGCCACGGTGACGAAGTTTTTTCGACATCTCTAATGCGATAGGGCGCAATGCGGCTGCATCGCTTTTAATGTCTAAAATGCCAAATACTGAACACATACTACATCCTTACTAAACTAAACAATTTCTAATCGGTATGGTTTAAATTTGCCATTACTAATAAAAAAAGCAACGTTTTGTGATTAAAAAAATGATAAAAGGCCTTGTTGTATGGAAAATATTTAACTCAACCGTTGTTTTGGTGAATGAGATCAAGGTTTGGTATAAAAACTATACAAAAAAGGCTTTCTATCAATAGAAAGCCTTCCGAAAAATATCAGTGCTGTTGCTTATTTAATTGGTGTGAATTTAGGTTGAAGTTGTTTACAGACGTGTCGAGCAAAACCGCTACCAGCTTCACTATAAATATTGAATGCTGCGTCAACGCCATTTTCAAGTAAGCCTTCCAATTGATCTGGGTATTCGGCGATAGCGGCAATTTGCCCCTTATATTTTCTGCGTTTAAGCTGCTCAAGTGCTGTTTGGTTTCCTTGGTGATGTGGCATTGCAAGCAGAACCAGTTTTACATGACCTGTATCTAAAATTCGCTCCCAGAAATCCGGGTCGGTGGCATCACCAGAAATCACATTTCTTCCTTCTGAACGATGATGATGTGCAGCGTCTTCACGAATTTCTATACCCAATGAAATTTTGCCATAGCGTGAACGTAGCTCATCATAAGCGCCCGTTCCAATACGCCCCATACCTAAGATCAATACTTGGGCATGACCTGGGTTGATGAGTTGGTCGCGTTGATTGAGCTTTTCTACCGCTGTCTCTTGCAGCCACTTACCTGAATGTTGATAAATTTTATGGCTAAGGCGGTTAAGTGGCGCGGAAATTACAAAGGATACCGACACCGCAACCGCAATCGCAGCAAGCATATCACTTGGCATCCAGCCCATTTTATAGGCCAACCCAGCAACAATAAGACCAAACTCACTGTAGTTAAATAGTGATAAAGAGGCGAGCAAAGAGGTACGTACTCGAAACTTAAAATGATTAATAGTGACGAAGTACAAGAGTCCTTTGATTGGTAGCAGTAAGATAAATAGCAGGGCGAGAACGACGCCATTCACGCTCAATGAGGCGGATAAACCAATGTTCAAAAAGAAGCAGACTAAAAAGAGCTCCTTCATATTGAATAATGACTTGGATAGTTCTGAGGCTTTTGGGTGACCTGCGAGTAGCATGCCTAAAATTAGCGCGCCCAAGTCTGGTTTCATCCCGACCAACTCGAATAGCCCAGCACCGACAACAAGCGCGAAGAAAATACCGAATAGCACCAGCATTTCGCCGTGGCCAACTTTATCGAGCAGCTTATAGAATAGGGGACGAAGGAAAGGCAGTGCGAACAAACCGATGGCATACCATTCTGGGACTTTTCCGGTTGAAGCAGTCAGGAATACTACGGCAAAAATATCTTGCATAACCAAGATACCGATCGCGAGTGTGCCGTAGGTCGCGTTCATTTCGCCTTTTTCTTGCAATGCTTTTACGGCAAAAACGGTACTAGAGAACGATAGTGCAAAAGCTAAAAGCAGGATTTGGCTGCCGTCCATACTGGCTAGCGAAGTCAAGCCCAGTAGTTTTAAGCCGGATAACGCTAGGGCAAAAAAAGCGGTAGAGAGTATGTTGTGGGCGGTTGCCCCTCCCCATATTTCTTTGGACAGCAGGGTTTTTACATCGAGTTTGAGTCCAATAGTAAACAGAAGAAGAGTAACACCAAGATCTGCGAGAGTGACAATAACGTCATTGCTTTGGTAACCAAATGCATGCAAGCCAAATCCAGCTAGTAGAAAACCAACGAGGGGAGGGAGGCTGCATTTAAGCGCAATAAAACCAGCTAAAAAAGCGGCTGTAATTAGAATAATTTCCATACTGTTGAGCTGTATTCCTGATATACAAAAACGGGCTGTGAAAACACAGCCCGAGATTGTAACTCAATTGGTTGTATAAACTTAGTCTTCCAGTAACTTTTGTAACAAAACTCCGTTTAGCATAGCGCGTTTAATCATCGCAAATGCGCCCATCGTTGGCTGCTTATCAATGTGAGAAGCCACGATAGGGAGGTCGTTATGGAAAGTTTTAAGA
The DNA here is from genome assembly GCF_033344345.1 of Vibrio sp. 1978. Classification (NCBI taxonomy): domain Bacteria; kingdom Pseudomonadati; phylum Pseudomonadota; class Gammaproteobacteria; order Vibrionales; family Vibrionaceae; genus Vibrio; species Vibrio sp. 1978. The sequence continues at coordinate 145,830 of NZ_JAWPOP010000011.1, read as the reverse complement.
GATTGATTCTCTACGTTGCGTTGAATTGCAGGGAAAACAATATCTTGTGCTGCAGTAATATCGCCAGCAATTACAATTTTCTGTGGATTAAATAAGTTAACCGTAATCGCAATCGCTTTACCTAGCTGGTTGCCCACTCGCACTAAACTCTGTTTCGCAAGTTCATCACCATTCATTGCGTGCTGACATACCGCTTCAATTGTGATGTTTTCAAGGTCGGTTAAGCTTGATTCGTATCCTTGAGTAATCAGTTGCTTCACTCGTTGAATAATCGCTGGGTTTGCAGCTACGGTTTCTAAACAGCCAAAGTTTCCACATTGGCATTGCTCACCAAGCGGGTCAATTTGGATATGACCAATTTCACCGACGTTGCGGTTAAAACCAAGAAAAACCTGGCCGTTAACGATAATACCTGCGCCAGTACCGCGGTGGACGCTAACCAAAATAGAATCCTGGCAGTCTTGGCTTGCTCCAAAGTAGTGCTCAGCCAACGCCATGCCACGTACGTCGTTGCCAACAAAGCATGCTGTATTAAACTTCTCTCCAACAATTTCACCGAGAGCAAGATTATCGATATCGGTATTAGGCATGTATTCGACCACGCCAGTTGTTGGGTTAACAAGGCCCGGTAAAGTGATGCCGATAGCGATGAGTTGATCAATTTTGTCTTCGCAACGGTTTACGAAATCTTTTAATAAATCGATAAGTCCTGCGATTAAGTCTGCTTGGTTAGTGTAGTGCAGTTCATGCTGATCTTCTGCCAGCGCGGTACCACCTAAATCGTATAAACTGAACTGTACGTAATCTCGACCTAAGCGAACGGCAATCGAATGAAAAGGTTTGACTTCAGTAGTCAAAGAGATCGCACGACGACCACCAGTTGAAGCTTGTTGGGCGACCTCCTTAATAAGGCCGCGCTCTAAAAGTTGGCGGGTTATTTTGGTAACACTAGCAGGCGCGAGCTGACTCACGTCCGCGACTTGAATACGGGAGATAGGACCTTGCTGATCAATCAGCCTATATACCGCAGCGCTGTTAAGCTGTTTTACTAAATCTACATTACCAATCTGTCCGCCATTCATGCTTAATTTTGCTCGTATTGTCCGTTAACAACCGTCGCTTTTACTTTAAAGTCACGATCGAAAATAGTCAGGTTTGCAACCATCCCTTTTCGAACTCGGCCAAGGCGATCCTCAACACCAATTGCTGTTGCTGGGTATAACGTGGCCATTCGTAGAGCTTCGTCTAAAGCGATCCCCGCGTGCTCAACTGAATTCTGAACTGCTTCAATCATTGTCAAAGCTGAGCCGCCTAGCGTGCCATTTTCATCAACACACTTACCATCTCGGTAATATACTTTCTTACCGACAAAAATAAAGTGATCAATGTTAGCACCTGCTGGAGCTGTGGCATCCGTCACCAAAACAAGCTTTTCACCTTTGATTTTATGAGCAATTCGGATGTTTGCGTAGTCGACGTGAAAACCATCAGCAATAATGCCAGCATATACGTCAGGAGTATCGTAAATTGCACCAACAACTCCTGGTTCACGACCAACCATTGGTGTCATTGCATTAAAGAGGTGTGTAGCAAAAGTAATGCCTGCTTCAAAGCTTTTACGTGCTTCGGCGTAGGTTGCATTTGTGTGGCCAATTGAAACTACGATGCCAGCAGCCTTTAATCGCGCAATATGCTCTGGGTCGTTATGCTCAGGTGCTAGTGTTACTTTCGCTACGATATCGGCGTTTGTGCAGATAAGGTCGATCATGCTTTCGTCTGATGGGCGAATAAAATCTACGTTATGGATGCCTTTTTTCGCGACGTTAAGGTAAGGACCTTCGAGGTGTAAACCAAGCGATTGATTTTGATACTTGTTGTGGTACTCACGAGCTGCGGCAATTGCAGTTCGCATATCTTCATCAGATGACGTAATGAGTGTTGGCAGGAAGCTAGTACAGCCAGATTTGAGGTTTGCCTGGTGCATGATTTGCATGGTTTCAGGGGTAATTGCATCGTTTAGCATTACACCGCCACAACCGTTCAACTGCAGATCGATAAAGCCTGGACTTAGATTAGCGCCTGCAAGGTCTTTTAGTTCGATGCTTTGAGGTAGCTCAGAAACCGGCACAATAGATTGAATAAGATCGTTTTCGATGATGACCGCATGATCGGTAAGAACATCACTACCGGTATAAATTTTACAGTTACTTAGCGCGTACATAGTCAGCTAGTCCTTATAGATGAGAATTCAATTTCTATATCGTTATCTAAGTAGAGACTGCTTCAGTCATATGGGTACTTAGTTTGTATCACTGAATTAGATAACGAGTCACATACAGCAAGTCGCGTTTTATCGATGTTATTGTCATAGTAACTAACTGAAAAGTAATAATTGTATGGTTTTTTATGATTCTTTTTCAGAGCAAAGTTACAGTGATTTACCCGCCTAGATACCAAAATAACACTGATTCTGCCTTGCATAAAGTGCGAGAATATTATCTTTAAAACGCCATTTTTTCGTATAATAAAATAAGTTTTATGATCTCGCTAGCAAAAACCTTCCGAAAGGGCAAATTGTGGTGATTATGATCACAAACGGTGAGCTTTTAATTTGCGGAGCAAAATTAATATCATAAACTTAGGATGACTAAATTGGACGGCTGAAATAAGTCATTCAACATAACATCTAATCCTATAGGGGGAACTTAAGGTGAACATTCTCGGATACTTCCAGAAGGTGGGTAAGGCGCTTATGGTGCCGGTTGCCACACTTCCTGCAGCAGCAATACTCATGGGTATTGGCTACTGGATCGACCCAAATGGCTGGGGCGCAAACAGTGCACTTGCTGCATTTCTTATTAAAGCTGGTGCAGCGATCATTGACAACATGTCAGTATTGTTCGCTGTTGGTGTTGCTTACGGAATGTCTAAAGACAAAGATGGCGCCGCTGCACTTTCAGGCTTCGTGGGCTTCTTAGTTGTCACAACGCTTTTGGCCCCTGGTGCAGTATCACAAATTCAAGGCATTGACCCAAGTGAAGTACCTGCTGCATTTGGTAAAATCAATAACCAGTTCGTAGGTATCTTGGTTGGTATTGTTTCTGCTGAGTTGTACAACCGTTTTTCTCACGTAGAGCTGCACAAAGCACTGGCGTTTTTCTCTGGTAAGCGTCTTGTACCTATCCTAACGTCTTTTGCTGGTATCGTTATTGCGTTCATCCTGATGTACGTTTGGCCATCAGTTTACGGCGGTCTGGTCAGTTTTGGAGAAAGCATTCAAGGTATGGGTGAAGCAGGTGCAGGTGTTTATGCATTCTTCAACCGTCTTCTAATTCCTGTTGGTCTGCACCATGCACTAAACTCAGTGTTCTGGTTTGATGTTGCTGGTATTAATGACATTCCAAACTTCCTTGGCGGTGCGAAATCATTAGCTGAAGGCACGGCAACGGTAGGTGTTACAGGGATGTACCAAGCGGGCTTCTTCCCAATCATGATGTTTGGTTTACCAGGCGCTGCTCTAGCGATGTACCATACTGCGAAATCAAAGAATAAAGAGAAAGTGGCATCTATCATGATTGCGGCTGCGTTTGCTTCATTCTTTACAGGTGTAACAGAACCACTTGAATTTGCATTCATGTTCCTTGCTCCAGGACTGTACGTTCTTCACGCAGCGCTGACTGGTCTATCAGTTTATATCGCGGCATCAATGCAGTGGATTGCAGGTTTCGGTTTCTCTGCTGGTTTAGTCGACTTAGTATTGTCGACTCGTAACCCGCTAGCGGTAAACTGGTACATGCTCATTGTACAAGGTCTTGGTTTCTTTGCGGTTTACTACTTCGTGTTCCGTACCGTGATTGTTAAGTTTGGCCTTAAAACACCGGGACGTGAAGATGATGAAGAAGCTTCATCTAACGTGGCTGGATCAAGCAATTCTTCAGAGCTTGCTCGTCAGTACTTGAAAGCACTTGGCGGTCATGACAACCTAAGTTCTATCGATGCCTGTATTACTCGTTTGCGCCTTTCTGTGAAAGATATGAGCGTTATCAATGAGAAAACTCTGAAAGATCTTGGAGCTATGGGAGTTGTGAAGCTAGGTACAAACAACCTACAAGTTATCCTTGGTCCACTAGCAGAGATTGTTGCTGGTGAGATGAAGAATGTATCTAAAGATGAAGACTTAAGTGGTGTTCAGCTACCAGCTTAACTGTTTAATAGTGGTGTGATTGTTTGTTATTGGTATTGCAAACAATTGATACTACAACATCGCAAAAGGCCTCCGCAGGAGGCCTTTTTTAGTTTAGGCCCTTTGAATCTGCTTTGCTTTCACGCTAACTCGATAAATATTGTCGTTTTAGAGCGAGTTCTTGTTGTCTAATTGCTTAGAATTGTGGATCATTAGGAACAATGTACTCTGTGAAACCATACTTGGATACAGGGTTCCGTTTTCTCTGACAATACTAATATTTTTGAGGTGCTATAGATGAGTGAAGCTGATGCTCGTCCATCAAACTTTATTCGCCAGATCATTGATAAAGATCTAGCGGATGGTAAACACACTAGCGTGCATACTCGATTCCCGCCGGAGCCAAATGGCTACCTGCATATCGGTCATGCTAAGTCTATCTGTTTGAACTTCGGTATTGCTCAGGACTACCAGGGTCAATGTAATCTGCGTTTCGACGATACAAACCCTGAAAAAGAAGACATCGAATACGTTGAGTCTATCAAGAAAGATGTAAACTGGTTGGGCTTTGAGTGGAGTGGTGAAGTATGTTACTCATCAAACTACTTCGATAAGCTTTACGAATATGCAATTGAATTGATTAACAAAGGCTTAGCGTACGTAGATGAGCTAAGTCCAGAGCAAATTCGTGAATACCGCGGCACACTAAAGGCGCCAGGTAAACCAAGTCCATACCGTGACCGTTCTGTTGAAGAGAACTTGGCGTTGTTTGAAAAAATGCGCGCTGGTGAATTTGAAGAAGGTAAAGCGTGTCTTCGTGCTAAAATCGACATGGGTTCTTCATTCATGGTCATGCGCGATCCAGTTTTATACCGAGTGCGTTTTGCTACGCACCACCAAACTGGTGATAAGTGGTGCATTTACCCAATGTACGACTTTACGCACTGTATTTCTGATGCATTAGAAGGCATTACGCACTCTATTTGTACGCTTGAATTCATGGATAACCGTCGTCTGTACGATTGGGTTCTAGACAACATCACGATCGAAAGCCGTCCACATCAATACGAGTTCAGTCGTTTAAACCTTGAATACACAGTGATGTCTAAGCGTAAGCTTAACCAGCTAGTTACTGAAAAACTGGTTAATGGTTGGGATGATCCACGTATGCCGACTGTCTCAGGTCTGCGTCGTCGTGGCTTCACACCTGCATCTATTCGTGAGTTTTGTAAGCGTATTGGTGTAACGAAGCAAGAAAATATGATCGAGTTTAGTTCATTAGAATCTTGTATTCGTGATGACCTAAACGAGAACGCTCCGCGTGCAATGGCTGTACTGGATCCTGTTAAAGTTGTTATCGAAAACTTTGAAGCAGGCGCAGTAGAAAACTTGACAGTTGCCAACCACCCAAATAAACCTGAAATGGGCGTGCGTGAAGTGCCATTCACGCGTGAATTGTGGATTGAGCGTGAAGACTTCCGTGAAGAAGCGAACAAAAAGTACAAGCGTTTAGTGCTAGGTAAAGAAGTTCGTTTACGTGGTGCTTACGTGATCAAAGCTGAGCGCGTTGAAAAAGATGCCGAAGGCAACATCACAACGATCTTCTGTTCTTACGATGCAGATACGCTAGGTAAAAACCCAGCAGATGGTCGTAAAGTGAAAGGCGTTATTCATTGGGTGTCAGCTGATAAAGCTCTTCCTGCGGAAATTCGTCTGTACGATCGTTTATTTACGGTGCCAAACCCAGGCGCAGCGGAAGATTTTGCTTCTACTATCAACCCTGAATCATTAGTTGTGATCAATGGCTTCGTCGAGCCTAGCCTAGCTTCTGCAGAAGCAGAAAAAGGTTACCAGTTTGAACGTATGGGTTACTTCTGTGCAGACTCGAAAGACTCTTCAGCAGATAATCTAGTATTCAACCGCACGGTTGGTCTACGTGATACCTGGGCAAAAATTGAGAATCAATAATCTCAATTAATGCTGAGAACGATGAAAAAATGCCAGCAAACGCTGGCATTTTTTATACCTAATCCCACAGAGTGCTATATAGATGTGCAAAACTGTGGAGAAAAAAGATGGGTGTTTAGTAGCTTTTGTTCTGTAACCAAAGTACTGACGTCTAAGGTTCTGACTTCTAGAAACAAAAAACGCCAGCATGTGCTGACGTTTACTTTTTAAATTAACAAACCCTTATTTTTTCGGTTTGTGTGCATCTGGATTGTCTTTACAACCACCATCGCTACACTTGCCGTACAAGTATAAGCTGTGGTTTGTTAGTGTGACATTGTACTTAGCTGCAATCTCTTTTTGACGTTCTTCAATAAGATCGTCAGAAAATTCAATTACCTCACCACAGTCTAGGCACACTAGGTGGTCGTGGTGATGTTGAGTCGATAATTCGAAGACTGACTTTCCACCTTCAAAGTGGTGGCGAGTTACAATACCAGCATCGTCGAACTGGTTTAGAACTCGGTAAACAGTTGCTAGGCCAATTTCTTCACCTAGATCAATCAACTTTTTGTACAAATCTTCAGCACTGATGTGCTGGCAGTCTGGCTGCTGAAGTACTTCTAGAATTTTTAGCCTCGGAAGGGTTACTTTTAAACCCGCATCCTTCAGCGCCTGATTATTATCTGACATATACTTTCCCGTTGGATCATCTGCAGCGATTTAACAGAATTCAATCTTCCTACCATTATAGGATAAGCGTTCGGAACATTAAACCACGAACTTCAAAGGGTTAATAGAATCTTTTTGTAAATTAGAAACAGGTCCATTATATTACAGCTCTGACCAGTTACAATTGTGTAACATTAAGCTTGGAGAGGGCAGGGATAGCGATGAATAGGCGACTAGCGAAGATATACAAACCAGGAATTGTAAAGTTCGCACTCAATATTTGGCCTCCTTTTTGGGGGGCGGGTATTAAAATCTTACATATTTCTCAAGACTTCCGTACTGTAAAGGTACGTTTAAAGCTTCGCTGGTGGAATAAAAATGCCAATCGCACCCAATATGGCGGCAGTATTTTCTCTTTAACTGATCCTATTTACTCGTTGATGCTGATGGGGATTCTACGAGAGGAATATTATGTGTGGGATAAAGAGGCAAGCATTAACTTTATTAAGCCGGGGCAAAGTGATTTGTTTGCAGAATTTGAGGTCACTGAAGGGATGCTGGAAAACATTTATCAAATGACACGGAATGGAGAAAAGTGTTTTCCTGAGTTTATTACTCATGTAAAAGATAAACAGGGGAATGTGGTTTCAGAGGTTCAACGCAAGCTTTATGTAAGAAAGAAACCTCAGTATCGCGAAGAGGAAGTACTTACCGATGCTGTGTGACAATACATACAAAAAGACCTCCAAGTGGAGGTCTTTGCATCATTCAATTTGATTAGCCTTCTAGCTCAGCTAAACACATCTCTTCATAGATCTGTTTAACCCAGCTTTCAACACGCTCGTCAGTCAATTCTGGTTGGCGGTCTTCATCAATACATAGACCTACGAATTGGCTTTCGTCACCTTCAACAAGTGCTTTAGACGCTTCAAATTCGTAGCCTTCTGTCGAGGTATGGCCAAGAATTGTGCCGCCTTTAGACTCAACGATATCACGGACTGTGCCCATCGCGTCACAGAAGTATTCTGCGTAGTCTTCTTGGTCGCCACAGCCAAAGATAGCCACTAGCTTAGTAGAGAAGTCGATTTGCTCAAGTTCAGGGAAGAAGTCATCCCAATCACATTGTGCTTCGCCGTAGTACCAAGTTGGGATACCTAGAAGAAGAAGATCGAAGTTATCAATGTCTTCTTTGCTGCTTTTCGCGATGTCTTGAACGTGAACTAGATGTTTACCTAGTTGCTTTTGAATCATCTTTGCAACGGCTTCAGTATTACCTGTGTCGCTACCGAAGAAGATACCTACACTTGCCATAGAGTCTATACCTTTACATTGTTTGTTATTGGCGATGCTACTAAGGGTTTAACCTAACCCTGAGCCTTCCCAAGTTAGCTGAATTACACCTTTTGCAATAAAGCCAGCACAGCCTAGGAAAAGGACTAACCACACAATACGACGACCAAAAACAGGTACATTGCCTTGCTTTAGCACATCTTTTATCGCCATCCCGATGAAAAAAAAGATAGCAGCAAAAAGAAGATCGAGCCCAATAGACTCGAGCATATCCATATAGTCGTAAAGCATTTTAGCCCTTCATGCCGAAAAATCTTGGGCGCACTATACCACTGTTAAACGGTAAAGTTAATGCACTACAAGAAGGGTTATTTCAATAATCTAGTGTTGCTTTTCGAATTTGTTAACTCGAAATGTATTTTCGAATGACTCTCATTACTTCTGTCGGTTTCTCGGCGTGTAACCAGTGACCAGTGCCAGCGATAATGTGTGCTTTAGCATGGTTAAATTGTCGCTTCACTGCCGGCTGATGTTCTGGCATTAAGTAGTCAGAGTCGCCGCCTTTGATAAATAAAGTTGGGATATCTGTTGGTGTGATTTCTTGCCAGCCAATAATTTGGTCATAATTCTCAAAAAGGCTCGGTACGTTAAACCGCCAATCCATCTTATCGCCATTTTTGTACAGTGATTTAGAGAGAAATTGTCTTACACCATCGAGTTCAATATGTTGAGCTAGGATATCCATGGCTTGCTGTCGATTTGCTGGTTTTTCATTAATAACAGCATGTAAGCCGTTAAAAACATTATCGTGACGGTTCGTAGTGTAGGCTACAGGCGCCATGTCGAGAACGACTAACTGCTTGACTACATTTGGAGCAATGTCCACAAGAGCCATCGCGACTTTTCCGCCCATGGAGTGACCAATAACAATAGATGGCTCAACGTTTAAGTGCTGAAGGAGCTGAGCCACATCTTTTGCCATATCGGTATAGTTATGGACTTCGGAGTGGAAAGAGAGGCCGTGATTTCTCAGATCAATACTGATCACCGTGTGATCTTTAATAAGATCGCGGGCGAGTAGACCCAGATTACTTAAACTACCAAACAATCCGTGAATCAAAACAACTGTTTGGCCTTGGCCTTCCTGCTTATAGTTGAGTAATGCTGACATTTTATCTTATTCGTGATGGGTTTAACGTGGAGTATCCGCGTGGATCTCGTTATAATCCCCCAGAGTTTAAACATTGAGAATGTGAAAAGCGAATGAAAACAATTGAGGTTGATGAGGATCTATACCGTTATATAGCTAGTCAAACTAAGCATATCGGTGAAAGCGCCTCGGATATTTTGCGACGCCTTTTAAACCTTGATGGTCAGTTGCAGGAAGCTAAAGCCGCGCCTGTAGTAGAGAAGCCACAAGGGATTGTAGTAAGTAAAGATGCGGGTAAAACGGAATCTGTTGATGTAGTGAAAGAAATGCGTTCGCTGCTTATTTCTGATGAGTTTGCCGGTCTAAAAAAAGCGATTGATCGCTTTATGTTGGTATTATCGACCTTACATAAATTGAATCCAGAAGGTTTCGCCCAGGCTACGAATGTAAAAGGACGCAAACGCGTGTACTTTGCAGATAATGAAGAAACCTTGCTAGCAAACGGTAATACGACCAAGCCAAAAGCCATTCCTGGCACACCGTTTTGGGTTATCACGAATAACAATACAAGTCGTAAAAGACAGATGGTTGAACAAGTGATGGCACACATGGGGTTCCAACCTGACTTAATAGAAAAAGTAACAGGTTCAATCTAAGAAACCTGATAGAAGCCTCATAATGCGTCGCAGTGAGCGGATATTATGAGGCTTTTTTAATTTTATTTGTATTTAAAGAAAGGATGTCAAACATGGCTATGCACCCTCGTGCTGGGCAAAAAGCGCAGCAGGAAGATCTTCACAATATCCCAGCACTCGTTGCTAACTACTTCTTACTTCAACCAGACGCGGCAAACGCAGAACACAAAGTTCAATTTGGTACTTCTGGCCACCGCGGTACTGCAGACAAGCACACTTTTAACGAAAACCACATTTTAGCGATCGCTCAAGCGGTAGCAGAAGTTCGTGCTGAGCAAGGCACAACTGGCCCGTTGTTTGTGGGTAAAGACACGCATGCGCTATCTGAGCCTGCTTTTTCAAGTGTGATTGAAGTATTGATTGCAAATGGTGTGAAAGTGATTGTCCAGCAAGACAACGGTTACACGCCAACACCGGGTATTTCACACGCGATTCTGACTTACAACATCAAACACGATGAAAAAGCAGACGGTATCGTTATTACCCCATCACATAACCCACCACAAGACGGCGGTATCAAATACAATCCGACACATGGTGGTCCTGCAGAAGCTGAGTTGACTCAAGCTATCGAAGATCGTGCGAACGAATTGATTGCTGAAGGTTTACAAGGTGTGAAACGCCTACCACTAGCAGAAGCAAAAGCATCGGATCTGTTTGTAGAGATGGACTTGGTGAAGCCATACATTGATGACCTGGTGAACGTTATCGATATGGAAGCAATCCAAAAAGCGAACCTGAAGATTGGTGTAGATCCATTGGGTGGCAGCGGTATCGATTACTGGCGTCAAATTGGTCAGGCATACAACCTAGACCTAACGCTAGTAAGTGAATCGATCGATCCTTCTTTCCAATTCATGTCGCTAGATAAAGACGGCGTTGTGCGTATGGACTGTTCTTCTCCTTACGCAATGGCGGGTCTATTGGCACTGAAAGACGAATACGATTTAGCATTTGGTAACGATCCTGACTACGACCGTCACGGTATCGTTACGCCAAAAGGTTTGATGAACCCGAACCACTTCTTAGCCGTTTGTATTGACTACTTGTACCGTCATCGTGACGCGTGGGGTAAAGACGTCGCTGTTGGTAAAACACTAGTTTCAAGTGCGCTGATTGACCGTGTTGTTGCGGATCTAGGTCGTGAGCTATGTGAAGTGCCTGTTGGTTTCAAATGGTTTGTAGACGGTCTGTACACTGGTAAGTTTGGTTTCGGCGGCGAAGAAAGTGCTGGTGCGTCTTTCCTTCGTAAAGATGGCACGCCTTGGTCAACAGACAAAGATGGCATCTTGCTATGCCTTCTAGCAGCAGAGATCACTGCGGTAACGGGTAAGAACCCTCAAGATTACTATGAAGAGCTAGCGGCGAAGCACGGTGAGTCGAAGTACAACCGTATTCAAGCTGTAGCAAATGGCCCACAAAAAGACGTATTGAAGAAGTTGTCACCAGAAATGGTTGCGGCTGAAACTCTAGCAGGTGATGCGATCACTGCTCGTCTAACGCATGCACCAGGCAATGGTGCTGCGATTGGTGGCCTTAAAGTAACGACAGCTAACGGTTGGTTCGCTGCTCGTCCATCAGGTACAGAAGATATCTACAAGATTTACTGTGAAAGCTTCAAAGGTGAAGAACATCTGAAACAAATCGAAGCTGAAGCACAAGAGATCGTTAATCAAGTGTTTGCAGCCGCTGGTTTGTAAAACATCCAATGGTCAATGTATCTAGCAAAGGGTTGATGTGAAAACATCAACCCTTTCATGTTTAAGTGCCCCGAACCGCTTTATCTCCGGGCCATGAATCTGGTACCACAAACCAGAATTGACCGTCTTCCGTTTGTGCGTGTATGAATCGATCTAAAGGCTTTTCAATAGGTTGAGAGAAATCATCTGTACCGGTCGCCCAGCATGGTTTATGTAAATGATAAAGGGGTTTACCAATTAAATCCCATTGACGTTGATAGCACCAGTAACCACTAATCTGACTTGGATTTAATTCATAACCCAAGCACTCCTTAGGAGTTGGCTCTGGAGTAAACGGATTAATATAGAGTCGTCCTTGCATCATTAGGCGCTCTTCTGGAGAGTCGTTTAAAGGAATTATTTTTTGAAATTCCGGGCGATCGCTCATTTTCAGCTGATGCGTGAGCATTCTATCCAATTTTGCATGTAACTGGTCGTGAGCATTCGGGCCATACCAAATGCCGTTGTAAAGAAGATAAAACTTAATCGCCACTTCCCAATGTTCTATCTGATTTGATTCTGTATTCCTCAATACCAAATCGACAGCACCAATGGTCTTACCTTCCGCGTCGTTTAACTGAATTTCTTCGGCAATAATCTGATATCGTCCTGAATTAGAAAGAGCCGCAGTGCATAGGTGCTGATATAAAAAACCCAGTCTCGGATTACCATTGTATTGTTCTGAGCTATTCAAAGGTTTGACCGAGACATCTTCTAAGGTTGCAAACGGAGGGCGTAACTTGAAAAGCGGAGGTGAAGTGGCGATCCATTGGTAAAAGCGTTGCAGTTGGTTCATCCGTATCCCTAAATCTATGGTGAGGCGACAAGCTTTGTTATTGTAACTAAATTTGCTTTTGAGGGTAGGGTGGCTAGCATCGATATTAGGGTTCGAGATACACTTTAAAGACCTAAATGATATCAAGGTGCCAGATGTCAAAAACGTTGCTGTATCAACTAGGTTGCACTCTTTCGTCTGATTCCATCGAGAGGTTATTTAGGTTTACATGCGCTAGAAATTGGAAGTAATAATGAATAACTTAAAGCTAGAACAGATTCTTAATGACAAACTGTCACCGCAGTTAATTAAAGATTACGCACCAAATGGGTTACAGGTAGAAGGGAAATCAGCGGTAAAGCGTGTTATCACTGGCGTAACCGCCTCTCAAGCCTTAATCGATAAAGCGATTGAGCTTAATGCAGACGCATTGCTTGTTCATCATGGCTATTTTTGGAAAGGTGAGCCTGAGCCAATTCGTGGCATGAAAGGTAAACGAATTCGTAGCCTGATCAAAAATGATATCAACTTATATGGTTATCACCTTCCTCTAGATATTCATCCAGAGCTAGGCAACAACGCTGAATTAGCTCGCTTACTTGAAATCGAAGTAGAAGGTGGGCTTGAAGGGCACCCTCAGTCAGTTGCTATGTTTGGGCGCTTGAAAAAGCCGATGTCTGGTGTTGAATTTGCGAGTAAGATCAACCAAGTTCTTGAAAGAGAGCCTCTGCATATCGCTCCAGAGAATACTGATAAGATGATTGAGACAGTCGGCTGGTGTACTGGTGGAGGGCAGGATTTCATTGAACTTGCTGTACAGCACGGGCTGGATGCATTTATCTCTGGAGAAATTTCAGAGCGCACCACTTATACTGCTCGTGAAATGGACATTCATTACTTTGCTGCAGGTCATCATGCTACTGAGCGTTATGGTGTTCAGGCCTTAGGCAAATGGCTAGCGGATGAATATGGCCTACATGTGGAGTTTATCGATATTGATAATCCGGTTTAGCGTTCTCCATTAATAACGTTAAACGCAAAAAAGAAAAAAGGGTTGAGACGAAAATCTCAACCCTTTTGTTTGTCTATCTTCGTACTAAAAGATCATTCACGTTCGTGAAGTGGAGAAAACTCACGTTGTGTTTCGCCAGTGTATAGCTGACGAGGACGACCGATGCGGTTCAGTGGATCGCTGTGCATTTCGTTCCAGTGAGCAATCCAGCCGATGGTACGAGAAATCGCGAAGATAACCGTAAACATAGAAACTGGAATACCAATCGCTTTAAGAATGATACCTGAGTAGAAGTCTACGTTCGGGTACAGCTTCTTAGACACGAAGTACTCATCAGAAAGTGCAATGCGCTCAAGTTCCATTGCAACGTCTAGCAGAGGGTCTTGAATGTTTAGCTCTTTGAGAACTTCATGACACGTTTCGCGCATTACTGTCGCACGTGGGTCGTAGTTCTTGTAAACGCGGTGACCAAAGCCCATTAAGCGGAATGGGTCATCTTTGTCTTTCGCGCGGTCTACATATTCAGGGATGTTATCGACGCTGCCAATCTCTTCTAGCATTCTCAAGCAGGCTTCGTTTGCACCACCGTGAGCAGGCCCCCAAAGGGATGCAATACCAGCGGCAATACATGCAAATGGGTTCGCACCAGAAGAGCCAGCTAGGCGTACAGTTGATGTCGACGCATTCTGTTCGTGATCCGCGTGTAGAGTGAAAATCTTATCCATCGCACGGGCAACCACAGGATTTACTTCATATTCTTCGCAAGGGTTTGCGAACATCATATGCAAGAAGTTCTCAGCGTAGCTAAGGTCGTTACGAGGGTAAATAAATGGCTGACCGATAGAGTATTTGTAACACATCGCCGCCAGTGTTGGCATTTTTGACAGCAGACGGTACGCTGCAATTTCGCGGTGTTCGTCGTTGTTAATGTCAAGAGAGTCGTGATAGAAGGCTGCAAGTGCTCCAACTACACCACACATTACCGCCATTGGATGAGCATCGCGTCGGAAGCCATGGAAAAAGCTTGCGATTTGCTCGTGTACCATTGTGTGACGAGTAACGGTCGTTTTGAATTGCTCGTATTGTTCTCGGGTAGGGGCTTCACCATAAAGAAGGATGTAACATACTTCTAAGTAATCTGCGTTATTGGCTAATTGATCAATCGGGAAACCGCGGTGCAAAAGAATACCTTTGCCGCCATCGATGTACGTGATTGATGATTCACAAGATGCAGTGGCAAGAAAACCTGGGTCAAAAGTAAAGTAACCATTGGCTCCCAGCTTACGAACGTCAATTACAGGTGTACCTAGCGTACCGTCCATAATTGGCAGTTCGATTGGCGCTTGACCTTCAACATGAAGGGTCGCTTTCTTATCCGCCATAACAATCTCCTTTGTTTATTATTTAATCCGTCCAGGATGTTTATGTGCCATTTTTGTACTGTTGTTAAAGCTTAAAGTCAATTTTTCTCCATCTTTGTGTGCACTTGTTATGATTTTTCTCATGAAAATCGTTAAAAATCTGTTCTATGTAGCATAATTTGTTACACCAATTGTATTAGAATGTTGCTCGCCGTATATTGGCAAAGAAAATTTTAGTTAAATCCTTATAAATTCGGGGCTAGAAACAAAGAGTGAGGTTTGTTGCTGGATTCCGTATGTTAACAAATTGTTTACAATTATCTGGGTGGTTACTCGCGATATTTGTTAAATAGATGTTAACTTTTGTACGTTTGGAAGCTGAAATTGGTTATAACAATAAATGCTCAATGGAGCTGAGTGAGCAAGCCCGTGAAAGAAAGAAAGTCAAGACCTGTTAATTTAGATTTACAGACCATCCACTTTCCTATCACAGCAATCGCATCCATCCTACACCGTGTGTCTGGGGTAATTACGTTTGTTGCGGTGGGTATATTACTGTGGTTACTATCCATTTCTCTGTCATCCCCAATGGGTTTTATGGAAGCCGCTGACATCGTCGATAGCTTCTTCGTAAAATTCATCCTGTGGGGAATTCTTACTGCACTTGCCTACCACATCGCAGGTGGTATCCGTCACTTATTGATGGATCTAGGTCACTTTGAAGAACTAGATTCAGGCACGATGAGCGCTAAAGTCGCGTTTGGTGCAACAGCAGTATTATCATTATTGGCGGGGATCTTGGTATGGTAAAACACGTATCTTCATTTGGTCGTAATGGTGTACACGATTTCCTACTAATTCGTGCAACTGCAATCATTATGACGCTATACACGATTTATCTGATTAGCTTCTGTGCATTTTCAGATATCTCTTACGCATCTTGGACCCAATTCTTTGGTGGTACCTTCACTAAAGTATTCACCATGTTGGCACTTGTCTCGATCCTGATTCACGCTTGGGTTGGTTTGTGGCAAGTATTAACTGATTACATTAAGTGCGCGAAACTACGTGGCGCACTACAACTTGGTGTTATTGCCGTGCTATTCGGCTATGTCTTCTCTGGTCTATTTATTCTGTGGGGTGCGTAAGTGTCTATTCCAGTTCGTGAGTTTGATGCCGTAGTAATCGGCGCTGGTGGTGCAGGTATGCGCGCTGCACTACAAATTTCAGAGCAAGGCCTATCATGTGCTTTGTTGTCAAAAGTATTTCCAACACGTTCTCATACTGTGTCTGCACAGGGCGGCATTACCGTTGCTCTGGGTAACTCGCACAAAGACGATTGGCAATGGCACATGTACGATACCGTTAAAGGTTCCGACTACATCGGTGACCAGAACGCGATTGAATACATGTGTAAAAATGGTCCTGAGTCAGTTATCGAGCTTGAAAAAATGGGTCTTCCATTCTCTCGTTTCGATAACGGTACCATCTACCAACGTCCATTCGGTGGTCAATCTAAAGAGTTTGGTGGTGAGCAGGCTGCTCGTACAGCCGCTGCTGCAGACCGTACTGGTCACGCACTTCTTCACACGCTTTACCAGCAAAACGTAAAACACAAAACAACCATCTTCTCGGAGTGGTACGCTTTGGATCTTGTGAAAAACCAAGACGGCGCAATCATGGGTTGTACTGCGATTTGTATGGAAACGGGTGAAATCTGTTACTTCAAATCAAAAGCAACCATTCTAGCTACAGGTGGTGCAGGTCGTATTTACGCATCGACCACTAACGCGCACATCAACACGGGTGATGGCGTTGGTATGGCACTTCGCGCAGGCGTTCCAATGCAAGACATGGAAATGTGGCAGTTCCACCCAACAGGTATTGCTGGCGCGGGTGTTCTAGTGACGGAAGGTTGTCGTGGTGAAGGTGGTTACCTTCTAAATAAAGATGGTGAACGCTTCATGGAGCGCTACGCACCAAACGCGAAAGACCTTGCTGGTCGTGACGTGGTTGCTCGTTCAATGATGATTGAAATTCGTGAAGGCCGCGGCTGTGATGGTCCTTGGGGGCCACATATCAAGTTGAAACTTGATCACCTTGGTAAAGAAGTACTTGAATCACGTCTACCAGGTATCTGTGAACTGTCTCGTACATTTGCACACGTTGACCCAGTGAAAGAGCCAATTCCAGTAATTCCAACTTGTCACTACATGATGGGTGGTGTACCTACTCAAGTCTCTGGCCAAGCAATTAAGCAGAAGGCCGACGGTAGCGAGATGGAAGTACAAGGCCTTTACGCATGTGGTGAGATTGCTTCTGTATCGGTACACGGTGCTAACCGTCTGGGCGGCAACTCATTACTAGACTTGGTCGTCTTTGGTCGTGCTACTGGCTTGCACCTTGGCGAAACGCTAGCAGCGCAAGCGGAAGCTCGTCCTGCAACAGAATCTGATATTGAAGCGTCTCTAGCGCGTACTATGCGTTGGGAAAACAGCACTGGTGGTGAAGATCCAGTTCAGATTCGTAAAGACCTACAAGCATGCATGCAAAACAGCTTCTCGGTATTCCGTGAAGGCGATGCGATGGCAACCGGTCTAGAAGAGTTGAAAGTGATTCGCGAACGTTTGAAAGACGCGCATCTAGCGGACAAGTCTTCAGAGTTCAACACGCAGCGTATCGAGTGTCTAGAACTTGATAACCTGATGGAAACCGCGTTTTCAACTGCCGTTGCAGCGAACTACCGTACAGAGAGTCGTGGCGCACATGCTCGTTTCGATTTCCCTGAGCGTGATGATGAGAACTGGCTATGCCACTCTATCTACAATCCGGAAACAGAAGCGATGACTAAGCGTGATGTGAACATGACGCCAACGCATCGTGAAGCTTTCCCGCCGAAAGTACGTACATACTAAAGGGAGGATACGACTATGAAATTAAACTTCTCTTTATACCGTTACAATCCGGATGTGGATACTAAGCCTTACATGAAAGAGTATACCCTTGAGGTAGACGAAGGCTCAGACATGATGGTGCTTGATGCATTGATTCTGCTAAAAGAGCAAGATCCAAGCATCGCGTTCCGTCGCTCATGCCGTGAAGGGGTATGTGGTTCTGATGGTTTGAATATGAATGGTAAAAACGGCCTAGCGTGTATCACACCGTTATCTGCTCTACAAGGCGATAAGATAGTTATTCGTCCACTACCAGGGTTACCTGTCGTGCGCGATCTTATCGTTGACATGACGCAGTTCTATGATAACTATGCGAAAGTTAAACCATTCTTGATTGATGATGGTGCATTACCACCATCACGTGAGAATCTACAATCGCCTGATGACCGTGCGCATTTAGATGGATTGTACGAATGTATCATGTGTGCATGTTGTACAACGTCTTGCCCATCATTCTGGTGGAACCCTGATAAATTCATCGGCCCAGCTGGTCTTCTCGCAGCGTACCGTTGGCTAATTGATAGCCGCGATACGGCAACAGATGAACGTTTGTCTGATCTTGATGATGCATTTAGCGTTTTTCGTTGCCATGGCATCATGAATTGTGTAAGTGTTTGTCCTAAGGGATTAAATCCGACGAAAGCCATCGGTCACATTAAGTCGATGTTGGTTAATCGTTCGGTTTAATTTACTCGCTCTTAGGAATGTCGCAGTGTTGCGGATCACCCGATATGACCGCTTCACTGCTTCAGTAATATTCGAGTAAAGAATACAAAAATTGCCGACCGTATTTTTAGTCGGCTCTTATAGCTCGGCAAAGACCGAAGCAAACGTGAAAACTACTGGTTAAGGGAAAATATGCACAACGGCGTGATGAAGGCATGGCTCGAGTCTTCACACTTGGCTGGCGCCAATGCAACGTATGTAGAGGACCTCTACGAACTGTATCTAAGTGATCCCGATCTGGTAAGTGAGGAGTGGAAACGTGTTTTTGAAGGCTTGCCTAAGCCATCAGAAGAAGTGGCAGAACAACCACATTCACGTGTCCGTGACTACTTCCGACGACTCGCTAGAGAAACAAAGCATTACAATGTCCAAGTTAGTGACCCAGATGTCGATGCAAAACAAGTAAAAGTTCTACAGCTAATCAACGCATACCGTTTCCGCGGGCATGAAGCTGCAGAATTAGAC
This sequence comes from Vibrio sp. 1978, assembly GCF_033344345.1. Classification (NCBI taxonomy): domain Bacteria; kingdom Pseudomonadati; phylum Pseudomonadota; class Gammaproteobacteria; order Vibrionales; family Vibrionaceae; genus Vibrio; species Vibrio sp. 1978. Next base: position 126,861 of record NZ_JAWPOP010000011.1, on the reverse strand, counting down.
CCACTAGGTCTATGGCAACGCCCAACCGTGGCGGAGTTAGACCCTGCTTTTCATAATCTTACCGAAGATGACTTCGAAGAAACTTTCAACGTAGGTTCTTTTGCTGTTGGGCAAGAAACCATGAAGTTGAAAGATATCTATGAAGCCCTCAACAAAACTTATTGCGGTTCCATCGGTGCTGAATACATGCACATGACTGACACAGAGCAAAAGCGTTGGATTCAGCAACGCCTTGAGTCTGTCGTAGGCCAGCCATCATTCAACAAAGATGAGAAGCGCACATTCCTAGAAGAGCTAACAGCCGCTGAAGGTTTGGAGCGTTACCTCGGGGCGAAATTCCCAGGTGCAAAACGTTTCTCTTTAGAAGGTGGTGATGCGCTGATTCCGATGACGAAAGAGTTGATCCGTCATGCGGGTACAAGTGGAATGCGTGAAGTGGTTATCGGTATGGCTCACCGCGGTCGTTTGAACATGCTGGTGAACGTACTTGGTAAGAAACCTCAAGACCTGTTTGATGAGTTCGCAGGTAAACACGACGAAACTTGGGGTACGGGTGATGTGAAATATCACCAAGGTTTCTCTGCTGATTTTGCGACTCCAGGCGGTGATGTTCACTTAGCACTTGCATTTAACCCGTCGCACCTAGAAATCGTAAACCCGGTAGTCATGGGCTCAGTTCGAGCACGTCAAGACCGCTTGGGTGATAATCAAGGTAGCAAAGTGCTTCCTATCACCATCCATGGTGATTCAGCAATCGCTGGTCAGGGTGTGGTTGCCGAAACGTTCAATATGTCTCTTGCTCGTGGGTTCCAAGTTGGTGGTACGGTACGCATCGTCATCAACAACCAAGTAGGCTTTACGACGTCTAATCCTCGTGACACGCGTTCTACGATGTACTGTACCGATATCGCGAAGATGGTGCAGGCGCCAATTTTCCATGTAAATGCAGATGACCCAGAAGCAGTTGCTTTTGTTACTCGCATTGCATTGGATTACCGTAACGAGTTCAAGCGTGATGTCGTGATCGATCTTGTATGTTACCGTCGCCACGGTCACAATGAGGCGGATGAGCCAAATGCGACTCAGCCTTTGATGTACCAGAAAATCAAAAAGCATCCTACACCACGCAAATTGTATGCAGATGTTCTGATCGATAAAAATGAATCAGATATCGAGACAGCGACTCAGTTAGTCAATGAGTATCGCGATGCATTAGATCGCGGTGAAGTGGTTGTTAAAGAATGGCGTCCAATGGCGTTGCACTCTGTAGACTGGTCCCCTTACTTAGGGCACGAATGGGATATGGAGTGGGATTCAAAATACGACAAGACACGCCTTATTGAGCTAGGCAATCGTCTGTGTCAGTACCCAGAAAGCCATAAACTGCAAAGCCGTGTTAATAAGCTATACAACGATCGTCTAGCAATGATGACCGGTGAAAAAGCTATTGACTGGGGTATGGCTGAAACATTGGCGTATGCTACATTGGTTGACGATGGCAAGCGTATTCGTCTTTCTGGTCAGGACTCGGGTCGTGGTACTTTCTTCCACCGTCACTCGGTTCTTCATAACCAAACCGATGCAAGCACTTACATTCCATTAGCGAATATTCATGACAACCAAGGGCCATTCCAAGTCTTTGACTCAGTATTGTCAGAAGAAGCTGTGTTGGCGTTTGAATACGGTTACGCAACAGCCGAACCAGGTGGTTTAACTATCTGGGAAGCACAGTTTGGTGATTTTGCCAACGGTGCACAAGTTGTTATCGACCAGTTTATCTCGTCAGGCGAGCAAAAGTGGGCGCGTTTGTGCGGTCTTACTATGCTTCTACCTCATGGTTATGAAGGTCAAGGTCCTGAGCACTCATCTGCACGTTTAGAGCGTTACCTTCAGCTTTGTGCTGAGCAAAATATGCAGGTTGTGGTTCCTTCAACACCGGCTCAGGTGTACCACATGATTCGTCGTCAGGTTGTACGCCCAATGCGTCGACCTCTCATTGTTATGTCACCGAAATCTTTGCTGCGCCACCCTCTATGTACTTCAACGATTGAAGACTTGGCGGATGGTACATTCCAATCTGCAATTCCAGAAGTAGATGATTTAGAACCAAGCAAAGTGAAACGTGTCGTGTTCTGTGCTGGTAAGGTTTACTTTGACCTACTAGAGCAGCGCCGTAACAACGAGCAAGACGATGTTGCTATCGTGCGTATTGAACAGCTTTACCCATTCCCAATGGAAGAAGTACAAGCAGCAATTGCTCAATACACTAACGTTGAAGACTTCGTGTGGTGTCAGGAAGAACCTCAGAACCAAGGTGCTTGGTACTGTAGCCAACATAACTTCCGTGCCGCTATTCCTGCAGGTGCAAATCTTAAATACGCAGGTCGCCCAGCTTCTGCTTCGCCAGCAGTTGGCTACATGTCGGTGCACTTGAAACAACAAAAAGCGTTGGTTGAAGACGCTCTGAACGTGAACTCAAAAACTTCGAATTAAGAATTAGAAGTTAAAGGAAGAAACAGATATGACAATTGAAATTCTGGTTCCAGATTTACCTGAATCAGTTGCTGATGCAACCGTAGCGACATGGCACAAACAACCAGGCGACGCAGTAGAGCGTGACGAGGTTTTGGTTGACATCGAAACAGACAAAGTTGTGCTAGAAGTTCCAGCTCCGGAAGCTGGCGTTTTAGAAGCTATTGTTGAAGCAGAAGGTGCGACAGTACTTTCTAAACAAATCATTGCTAAATTGAAGCCAGGCGCAGTTGCAGGTGAACCAACTGCAGACAAAACAGAAGGTACTGAAGCATCTCCTGATAAGCGTCACAAAGCTGCGCTTAGCGAAGAAAGTAATGACGCATTAAGCCCAGCAGTGCGCCGTTTGTTGGCTGAACATGGCTTAGAAGCAAGCCAAGTGAAAGGCACTGGTGTTGGTGGTCGTATTACGCGTGAAGATATTGAAGCGCATCTTGCGAACGCTAAATCTGCGTCAAAAGAAGACTCGCCAGCAGTGGTTGACGTGCCGACAGCGGCTCGCAGTCAGAAGCGTGTTCCAATGACTCGCCTTCGTAAGACAGTCGCTAACCGTCTGCTAGAAGCGAAGAACAACACGGCAATGCTAACGACGTTTAACGAAGTGAACATGAAACCAATCATGGACCTTCGTAAGCAGTACAAAGATCAGTTCGAAGAGCGTCACGGTATTCGTTTGGGCTTCATGTCTTTCTACGTGAAAGCAGTAACAGAAGCGCTTAAGCGTTACCCAGAAGTAAATGCTTCGATTGATGGCGATGACATTGTTTACCACAACTACTTCGACATTAGCATGGCGGTATCAACTCCACGTGGTCTAGTTACACCTGTCCTAAAAGACTGTGACAAGCTTGGTTTCGCTGATGTTGAAAAAGGCATCAAAGAGCTGGCTATTAAAGGTCGTGATGGCAAGCTAACGGTAGACGAGCTAATGGGCGGTAACTTCACTATCACAAACGGTGGTGTGTTCGGTTCACTAATGTCTACACCAATCATCAACCCACCTCAATCAGCGATTCTTGGTATGCATAAGATCCAAGAGCGTCCGATGGCAGTGGATGGCAAAGTTGAAATCTTGCCGATGATGTACCTAGCGTTATCTTACGATCACCGCCTAATTGATGGTCGTGAATCAGTTGGCTTCCTAGTAACGATTAAAGAGTTACTAGAGGACCCAGCACGTCTCCTATTAGACGTTTAATATCGCTAAAACGTCTAGTTATCGTAGGTAGCTAGACGTTAAAAATTTCAATGGCTAGACTAGCTCAACGTTTGGCCTTCATTTGAATCCTTCAGTATGAGAACTCATGATGAAGGATTGATTTGAGAAGACCCTACAGACGTACAAGCAGCCAAGACTGCAGCGTTATGGAAATAATAAATCCCTTAAGGGAAAAACAAACGGAATATCGAAATGAATTTGCATGAATACCAAGCCAAACAGCTGTTTGCAGAATTCGGTTTGCCTGTGCCAGAAGGCTACGCGTGTGATACACCACAAGAAGCTTTTGAAGCCGCAGGCCGTATTAGTACAGCCAAGAAAGTAGTTAAATGTCAGGTTCACGCTGGTGGCCGTGGTAAAGCGGGTGGCGTAGAGCTACACGATACAAAAGAAGGCGTTAAAGAGTTTGCACAGAAGTGGTTAGGTAAAAACCTAGTGACTTACCAAACTGACGCTAACGGTCAGCCAGTAACAAAAATCCTTGTTGAAGAAGCTTCAAATATTGCGAACGAACTATACCTAGGTGCGGTAGTTGACCGTGCTAGCCGTAAGATCGTTTTCATGGCTTCTACCGAAGGTGGTGTGGAAATTGAAAAAGTTGCGGAAGAAACGCCGGAACTCATCCACAAAGCAGCAATTGACCCACTAGTAGGTCCACAAGCTTACCAAGGTCGTGAGCTAGCGTTCAAACTTGGTCTTGAAGGCGACCAAATCAAACAATTCGTTAAGATCTTTATGGGTCTTGGCACTATGTTTTCTCAGTACGATCTTGCTCTGCTAGAGATCAACCCACTTGTGATTACTGGTGAAGGCAACTTGCTATGTCTTGACGGTAAGATCAACATCGACTCAAACGCACTGTATCGTCAGCCTAAGCTTCGTGAAATGCACGATCCTTCACAAGAAGATGAGCGTGAAGCACACGCAGCTCAGTGGGAGCTGAACTACGTAGCACTAGACGGTAACGTTGGCTGTATGGTTAACGGTGCAGGCCTAGCAATGGGTACGATGGATATCGTAAACCTACACGGCGGCAAACCAGCTAACTTCTTAGATGTAGGTGGCGGCGCGACGAAAGAGCGTGTTGCTGAAGCATTCAAGATCATCCTATCTGATGACAATGTGAAAGCGGTACTTGTTAACATCTTCGGTGGTATTGTACGTTGTGACATGATCGCAGAAGGTATTATCGGTGCGGTTAAAGAGGTAGGCGTAAGCGTACCTGTTGTTGTTCGTCTTGAAGGCACTAACGCTGACCTAGGTCGCGAAGTTCTTGCTAATTCTGATGTTGATATCATTGCTGCTGAGTCGCTAACTGATGCTGCTCAGAAAGTTGTTGCTGCTGCGGAGGCTAAATAATGTCTGTATTAATTAACAAAGACACTAAAGTAATCTGTCAGGGGTTCACTGGTGGTCAAGGTACTTTCCACTCAGAGCAAGCTATCGCATACGGTACGCAAATGGTTGGCGGTGTGTCTCCAGGTAAAGGTGGCCAAACTCACCTAGGTCTTCCTGTATTCAACACAGTTCGTGAAGCAGTAGAAGCGACTGGCGCAACAGCGACAGTCATCTACGTACCAGCACCTTTCTGTAAAGATGCAATCCTAGAAGCGATTGACGCGGGTATCGAGCTAATCGTAACGATTACTGAAGGTATCCCTACTACAGATATGATCGACGTAAAAGTGAAGCTAGAAGAAACTGGCGTTCGCATGATTGGTCCTAACTGTCCGGGCGTTATCACTCCTGATGAGTGTAAGATCGGTATCATGCCTGGTCACATCCACAAGAAAGGCAAAGTAGGTATTGTATCTCGTAGCGGTACTCTAACTTACGAAGCAGTTAAACAAACCACTGACGAAGGTTTCGGCCAGTCTACTTGTGTTGGTATCGGTGGTGACCCAATCCCGGGTTCAAACTTCATTGATATCCTAAAACTGTTCCAAGAAGACCCTGAGACAGAAGCGATCGTTATGATCGGTGAGATCGGTGGTACTGCAGAAGAAGAAGCAGCAGCATACATTAAAGAAAATGTAACGAAGCCAGTGGTTTCTTACATTGCTGGTGTAACTGCACCTCCTGGTAAGCGTATGGGCCATGCTGGTGCGATTATCTCTGGTGGTAAAGGTACTGCTGAAGACAAATTTGCTGCACTAGAAGCGGCTGGCGTTAAAACTGTGAAATCTCTAGCAGAGATTGGCCAAGGTCTACGTGAAGTGACGGGTTGGTAATCGACCACACTACTTAATAAGTATTAAAAAGCCTGCGATTTCGCAGGCTTTTCTTTTTCCGTTTCCGTGGATTTATGTTTGTTGTTAGCAAGGTCTTTCGCGTTTAATACTCAATGCGATTATGCTTTGCTTTTAATCAGCTGGCTCAGCATAAATAAGGATGTTGCGCTGATCACTACGGAAGGGCCGGCCGGTGTATCGAAGTGCCATGATAGGCTAAGCCCCATCAGTACTGCCACAGAGCCAATAATGGATGCGAACAATGCCATTTGCTCTGGTGATGAAGAGACTTTACGTGCTGTTGCGGCTGGGATAATTAGGAGCGAAGTCATGATCAACGCGCCAACGAACTTCATACCTACTGCGATTACTACACCCACCATTAGCATTAACACCAATCTAACTAAGTCTGTATTCACGCCCTCAACAGCGGCAAGTTCTTCACTGACAGTGCTAGAAAGCAGTGGGCGCCAGAAGACGTACAAACACGCGCTTACCGCAACAACACCTGCGTAAATAAACATCAGATCTTGTGGAGAGACGGCAAGTAAGTCCCCAAATAGGTAGCTCATTAAATCGACGCGCACGTTTTCCAAAAAGCTAACCGATACTAAACCGATAGAGAGTGCACTGTGTGCCAAGATACCTAACAACGTGTCTGTAGCCACAAGTTGTTGCTTTTGCAGAGTGACAAGCAAAACGGCCAGAGCTAAACAGCAGACGAGTAGCGCAAGGTAGAGATTTACGTTGAGCAAGAAGCCCAGCGCTAGGCCCATTAACGATGCATGAGCTAGGGTATCTCCGAAGTAAGCCATTTTACGCCAAACGACAAATGACCCAAGTGGACCGGCAATGATCGCGATACCAATACCAGCAAGAATAGAAGGTAGGAGAAACTCAATCATGATGGTGATGTCCGTGTTTATGGTGGGAGCATGATATCGCATCACCGCTTACTGGCGTTCCGGATAAATCGTGATGATGGTGCTCATGGTCGTGATGATAAAACGCGAGAGACTCTCTCGCTGCATTGCCAAATAGTGCGATGTAAGAAGGGTGCTGAGTAATAGTGGCAGGTGAACCTGAGCAGCAAACATGGTGATGCAGACAAATAACATCGTCCGTTTTCGCCATCACTAAATGTAAGTCATGCGATACCATAAATACGCCACAATCAAAGCGGTGACGAATGCTCTCAATTAAGTCATAGAGATCGATTTGACCTTGGATATCCACCCCCTGAGCTGGTTCGTCTAATACCAATAGCTGAGGACGTTGAAGCAGAGCGCGAGCCAGTAACACTCGTTGGTTTTCACCACCGGATAAGCGATGCATATTACTATTAAGTAAATGTTCAGCGCCAACAAGCCGTAATGCATCAATGCACTCCTGCTTACTGTATTTTCCTGCTAAATTTAGAAAGCGGGTTACATTCAGTGGAAGGGAGTCATTGAGCTTCAACTTTTGAGGAACGTAACCAATTTTCAGTTTTCTTTGTCGGTTCAACTTGCCGCTAGTTGGCTTTTGAAGACCTAAGATAACTTTGACTAACGTTGATTTTCCCGCTCCATTGGGACCAATTAGGGTAGTTATTTTGCCCTTTTCTAATTCCATACTAATGTTATCGAGAACTCTGCGGCCATCGAACTCGACGCATAACTGCTCAAGATGGACTAAGGAAGACATGAATGAAACTCATTTGCAAATCAATAATGTTATAATGTAACATTATCTCACTTTCCACGCCATATCCCAAGTAAAACTATGAAAAGAGCATTAATTCTTGCTGCCTCAGCAATGTTAACACTGCCAGCACAGGCGGTAACGGTACTGACGAGTATCAAACCTATTCAGTTGTTAGTAACAGAGCTTACTCAAGGAGTAACTTCACCAGACGTGCTATTGCAGTCTAACACATCACCCCATGACTATGCTTTGCGTCCATCGGATGTTAAAAAGGTCGCTTCGGCTGATTTGGTTATCTGGTACGGACATGATCTTGAACCGTTTCTAGAGAAAGTTGTTTCGGATAGATCGAATACTTTGACTATTAGTCAAATTCCAAATCTAGAATTGCGTGAATTTGATAGTGAGCACAACCATGACCATGATGGGCACGATCATGGCTCACATGATCCGCACTTTTGGCTAGGTGTAAGCCAAGCACAACAAGTGGCCAAGGCTGTTGTGAATCAACTTGTATCACTTGATCCGGAAAATGCAGCTCAATATCAAGCGAACCTCAAAAAGTTTGAACTCGAGCTAAAAGACACTGACCAACAGATAAAGCAGAAGCTGGCACCAGTAAAAAGCAAAGGTTACTTTGTATTCCATGATGCTTACGGTTATTTCGAAGATCGTTATGAACTAAATCAAATGGGGCATTTTACTGTGAGCCCAGAACGCAAGCCAGGAGCGAAGACCTTAATTCAAATTCGTCAAAAGCTAAGTGGTGGAGATGTGGCTTGTGTATTTTCTGAACCTCAGTTTACCCCGGCTGTCGTTCAGAGCGTAATGAGAGGCAGTGATGTCGCTAAAGGCGAGCTTGACCCGTTAGGGAGTACAATTGAAGCAAAACCTGGCAGTTACTTTACTTTTCTCAACAATATGGCGAATAGTTTTGAGCAATGCTTGAACAAAAAGTCAGATTAAGTGCTGTCGTAATGTAGGAGTAGTCTTTTTAACGTGATCCAGTAGTAAGAATTACAACCTTTGGTAAGGCGAGCCTTTTCTCAGAAAGTAATTGAGATATCATTACCAATAATTATCAGCTCAAAATAACCGTATAAATCCATGTTTTACAAACGATGAACGGTCACTTTCAGAGCACAAATTGATACAAAAGGTTTTCGTCTTGCTACGCCAATTAGCCCTTGCTCTGTTGGGCTTTATCTTATCCTACCAAGCATTTGCGCTTCATAATGCAAATGCAATCTTTTACCCTTTGCCAACTCAGGCAAAGGGTACTTTTATCGCGGCTAAAAAGTTGTTCTTGGGTGAAAAGGGCGGTTTGTGGATTCATGACGTACACGGGAGAGTCCTGTTTTACGATGGTCAAACTATATTGCCTAAATCAGGTAGCTTCCTACAAACGTCGGCCAAGCAGTTGGCTTATCATAAAGGTGCTTTTTGGACCTTTATTGAAAATGAGGTCTATCGAACTTATCCAAATCAGGAGCGACGTTTAGTCTTTAGTTTAAATCCAGGCTCACAAATAAGAAAAATAGGGTCTTCAAAGAACTATATTTGGGTGAGTGATGGCGCGCATTTCTATACCTACAATATCGACACTAGCGAGTTAAACTCTTTCTCTCTATTGCAGCTCTATCAACATAGTAATAATAGCTACGTTTACATTAATGATGCGGTGCTAGTTGAAACGAAGTGGGCACTAGCAACGACTTCCGGCTTCTATCTTTCTGAAGGTGATAAGTTTGACCATGTCGCTGCCTCAGGTCAAAACTACATTGAGAAAGTCTATTATTCACACACGCGAAGAGAAATTTTGATAGGTACATTGCGTGGCGCTTTAATTTTCAACATTTACCAGCCTGATAAAGAAGTGATTAGAATTGGCGGCTCACATGTTTTGACATTCGCAGAGACAAATCAAGAGTATTGGGTGGGGACAGAGCATGGCCTTTATTTGTACTCATTTTTTTCAGGTGAGGTCACCGAAGTCGCGCCTGCAAGCTTTCTTGAGTTAGAGTTAGATAACACGAAGATTTATTCGTTGTTGAGCGACAATATGGGAGGGATGTGGATTGCGACTAACCAAGGTATTCGTTATTACTCGCTATTTAGTAAAAAATTTGAACGAGTGACCTTTAGTAGTTATGACTCACACACCCTATCAGGACGAATTCGGCAAACTATTGAAGGTCCTGATGGTGCGCTTTGGTTTGCTGATGACCGAAAGATTTATCGTTCAGGAAAGAGTGGGATTAACCAAGTCTTAGAGTTGGAGTCGCAGATCAATGAATTTGCGTTTCAAAACGGCATGCTTTGGCTTGCAACCTCAAAAGGGCTGGAAATATTTGAGCTAAATGGTCTCAACAAGATTACATTTCCTTATTTACAGGTTATGGCTGGACATGCCGTAGAGCATGTGACCGTTGATGGTGATGACCGTCTTTGGGTATCAAGCGGATACCATCTTTACAATGTTGATACTGCTGCACAAAGCGTACGAAACTTTGGAAGTGAGTGGCTAGTAAGTCAGTATTTGCCTGCTAAGGTTACGCGCCTATATGATACTGAAGACGCCCTATTAATAGGCACCGATCATGGCGTATACCAATACAGTAATGACAACATCCAGTTTATCCGTTTTTCAGAAAAGTTTGGTGAATCATTAGACATGACCACGGCGGTTGATGGCAGCCAGTGGTTTGCTTCATCTTATGGTGTGTTTAAAACTGATACACGAAGCGATGAAAAACGTGTTGTTGAAATGAGTGAGCCCAACGCCAGACCTGCTTGCTTGATCAGAGACAGGCAAGGTGTATGGTTAGCTTCCTCTGTCGGTTTAAGCTATTACCACCTTTCGGGTGAGTTAGTGAAACATTACTCATCGTCATCAGGCTTAATGAACAATGAGTTCCTCCCTGGTATTTGTAGCGTTATACAGCAGACAGAAATTGGTGAGCGAGAGCTTGTTCTGGGGTCGAAGTACGGACTCGTAAAAGCAGAAGCATCCAAGCTGCTTGTATCTAATCCCCCAGAGTCTAAGTTTATTGTTAGCCAAGTAGTGCTTGAAAATGAAGTTCTGCAAGTTGGTAGTGCCGATCTGAATGGGCTCACACTGCCATATGGATCTTCGCTGAGTTTTTTATTCGGTGTGATGCCAAAACCAGACAGTCAAAATTTGTACTATCGATTGAACAACGATGACCCATGGCAAACGTTAGAGGGGGGCCAACTGACACTCGAGCACCTTAGTTCCGGTGAATATCACTTGCAGGTCAGTAATGAGTCTCAAGTTGCCACTGGAGTCGTTGGTTTAGAATCTCACTTTATCGTCCTTCATCCTTGGTATCTATCGCGATTTGCTATTTTAGGCTTTGTCGTAGCTAGTATTGCGGTCGTCGCATTACTTGTTTTCTGGCGCTCTCGCTACGTTGTACAGGCTAACCGTGATCTAGCAGCTCAAGTGACTCTCAAAACGAATCAGTTAAGACATCAAAGTAGAGTGTTGCTTACGAGCAACCAGCAATTACGTAAACAGATTCAAGTTAGAAACCTACTCGTAGACCATGTAGCTCTATCCATAAAATCAAGCGTCGACTTTATTGTGGCGAAACTACCTATGCCTCTGGATACTGCGACAGAGGATCATTTGGCTAAAACGAATTGGCAGTTAAATGAACTCAAAAGTGTTCCAAGTGATGTAAGTGGTGGGAGTCAGAACTACAACTTGAGTCAGATAACTCAGTCAGTGGTTGATGTATGGCAAGATGACTTTGCAAAAGCGGGTATTTTGGTAGAGCTAGAAGATGAGAGCAAGCAGAGCCGGGTTGCTCTGGAAAGTTTTAATCTTGATGTTATTTTCAATAGCATTTTTGCCAATATCATCAAGCGCTCTTTCCGAGGTCAAACGGTTAGAATTATGCTAGAAGAGGGACATGATATTGTGTCATTGAGCTTTCTTGATTACGGGACGCAATTACCTAATAAAGTCGCGACTGGGCTTCCATCTAACTTAAATCACTCTGAGTTGAGTATTGACCACCTTGCCCAACTAGTGACAACGAGTGGTGGTTATTTGGCTGTCTTCTCTTCTGATGCTCAAAACAAAGTCGAGATTACATGGCCATCTGCGAAGGAAAGGAGTTATCTGGATGAACCGCAGCAAGAACTCAATCCTGTAACTATTGCAGAAGATCAAGTCACACCAGAGAAAGAGTGGTTGCAAAAAGTCTATCAATTAGTGGCAGAGCATTACCATGATCCTGAATTTGGCACTGCGTCAGCCGCTAAAATGCTGTATATGTCTGAACGCTCTTTACAGAGACGTTTTAAATCTGCCTCGTCAAGAACGTTAAAAGACTATGTCACAGAGGTTCGTTTGGAAACGGCGTGTGAAAAGTTATTGGCGGGTGAGAAAATCAGTGAAGTCGCCTTTAACTGTGGCTTTAATGATCCATCTTACTTTAGCCAAAAGTTTAAGCTGCATTTTGGTTTGCCCCCTTCCAAGTTTGCTCTGACTCAAGAAAGCCAAGAAATTAACTAGAAAACCTTCATTATACGCTCCCTAATTAATAGTTAAGATGCTGGGGAGCTGCATACAGTGCTCTATTATTGCTGCAGTTGCTAACGCAGTAAGTTTCATTGTTTCTTCATCACATCTAGCCTACAAATCCATTCTCAACACGTAAGCACGATCACGTTCTATCTGTTAGTCGCGATGTTCATAGCAATAAGCATAAATGGCTTCAAGAGAATGATTTACTGATAGTTGCAACAAATAAATGACAGTTGTATTGCTGTATCAAAAGAGCGTTGTTCATTTGGGGGAGTGATGGCATGCGACATTCGTGAAAACGAAAACTGTGTTGAAAAGATGGATAAGGTAAAGAAGTTTTGAAAGAGGTGAAAAAAATATCGTGGTATAGCCGGGGGGACTATACCACGGGTGTCAAGGACACCTTCGCTTGCTGCCGGAGTGACATGTTGCCATGCCACCTCTGGAATTTATTAGAGAGGTTGCCCTCTCGATGGAGTAACTATACGAGAGGTTACTTATTTTTCTTATAAAAATAACGCCATGTTTATATGAGAAAAGCGACAACGTTTTGTTTTTTAATTAACCCACTGTTTTAATTTGCATTTTTTGTTTTCTATCTTGGTTTGTGACATTTTTGTTTCGTTAGGTGTCATTTTTAATTGTTAATTTTGACGTAAATAACGAGAGGAAATTTACGAAGTTAACGTTTGAAAGCGTGAAAACATTTACGGAATCTTTGATTTCACACAAGGATTGAAGGGGTATAGGGGAGTAATATTGGCAACCTAAACTTATTAAATAATAATATTTCTCATTAGCAATACTCTTAAGGGCCACTATGAAGTTATCAGAGATTAATCCTGGCGATACGGTGACGATTCGGTTGTTAGATGGTCTTTCATCAGATATCAGAAAGAAACTCATGGTAATGGGGCTGCTTCCCAATACAGAAGTCAAAGTGATTCGACGTGCGCCAATGGGCGATCCTTTACAAGTCGAAGTCCGTGGTGTGTCTGTCGCATTGCGAGAAACAATTGCTCAGAAAATTGAAGTGGAGCGAGTGTAATGCAATATCAAGTGCTAACCGTAGGTAACCCTAATAGTGGTAAAACGACGCTATTTAATGGTTTAACTGGCGCAAAACAGCAAGTTGGTAACTGGGCAGGCGTCACGGTTGAAAAGAAAACGGGACAATTCAAGCATGCTGGGGATGAGTTTTTGCTCACTGACCTTCCGGGTATTTACTCATTAGACAGTGGTAATGATAGTAATAGTATTGATGAATCCATCGCATCGCGTGCGGTTCTAACTCATCCTGCTGATCTCATTATTAACGTGGTGGATGCTACAAGTTTAGAGCGCAGCTTATATATGACGCTGCAACTTCGCGAACTTGGTCGCCCTATGATTGTTGTCCTCAACAAGATGGATGCGCTAAAGCGTGAACGTCAGATGATTAACGTTGCAGAGCTTGAGAAAACGTTAGGTTGTCCGGTTGTCAGTTTATCTGCAACCAATAAAACTCAAGTGGCAGAGTTTAGAGAAAAGCTCCATAAATCCATCGTTCAAGGAGTGCCACTTAAAGAATTGTCTTTGCATTACGGTGAGAAGATGGAGTCGGCAATTCAAACGGTTTCCGCACTTTTTAACGACCAAAACGTCGCTCATCGTGCACTAGCGATTCGTGCGCTTGAAAAAGACACAATGGTGCTCAATAGTCTTTCTGATATTGATAGAAGCAAAGTCTTGGAAGTCATTACGACGTTAGATTTGGATATCGATTTGCATGTCGCGGATACTAAGTACACGCATCTGCATGAACAGTGTAAAAAAGTTCGCCGAAGCGAAGGCAAGTTAAGTCGTAGTGTGACTGAAAGACTCGACCAGTTTATTTTGAACAAGTGGATTGGAATTCCTTTCTTCTTTGTTGTTATGTACCTGATGTTTATGTTCTCGATTAACATCGGTAGTGCATTTATCGACTTTTTTGACATTGGTGTGGGCGCATTGTTGGTTGATGGTGGGCATCACTTGTTAGACGGTCATTTGCCTGTGTGGTTAGTGACGGTTCTTGCTGATGGTATCGGTGGTGGTATCCAGACGGTTGCAACCTTCATTCCGGTTATCGCGTGTTTGTACCTGTTCCTAGCGGTACTTGAGAGCTCAGGTTACATGGCTCGTGCAGCATTCGTACTAGATAAAGTGATGCAGAAGATCGGCCTACCGGGCAAAGCATTTGTACCGTTGGTTCTTGGTTTTGGCTGTAACGTACCGTCAATCATGGCAACTCGTACTCTAGACCAAGAACGTGAGCGTAAACTGGCTGCATCTATGGCGCCATTTATGTCATGCGGTGCTCGTCTGCCTGTATACGCGCTATTTGCTGCGGCATTCTTCCCAGGTTCTGGCCAGAACATTGTATTCGCACTTTACCTACTTGGTATTGTGGCAGCGATCTTCACAGGTCTTTTCCTTAAGCACACGCTTTACCCAGGTAGCAGTGATAGCCTAGTAATGGAAATGCCAGACTATGAGCTTCCGACGCTACAAAACGTGGTGATCAAAACTTGGCAAAAGCTAAAGCGCTTTGTACTTGGTGCAGGTAAAACCATCGTTATCGTTGTTGCTATTCTGAGTTTCTTCAACTCATTGGGTACTGATGGCAGTTTTGGTAATGAAGACAGCGAAAACTCGGTGCTTTCTAAAGCTGCGCAAGTTGTAACTCCAGTATTCGCGCCAATCGGTGTTCAAGAAGATAACTGGCCAGCGACGGTTGGTATCATTACCGGTATCTTCGCAAAAGAGGCGGTAGTTGGTACGCTTAACAGTCTATACACCACGCCAAGTGACGGTGAAGACGCAGAATTTGATCTAATGGGCAGCCTAGAAGAGGCAGTAATGAGTATCCCTGAAAACTTAGCCGGTTTGAGCTACTCAGATCCACTAGGCATTGAAGTGGGTGACTTAACTGACTCAAATGCCGTTGCCGAAGAACAAGAAGTCGATGCTTCTATCTTCGGTAACATTAAATCGCAGTTTGCTTCTGGCAATGCCGCATTTGCTTACCTAATCTTTATCCTACTGTACACTCCTTGTGTGGCGGCGATGGGTGCTTACGTACGTGAGTTTGGTCATAAGTTCGCACGCTTTATCGCGGTTTGGACAATGGGCTTGGCTTACCTATGTGCGACGTTCTACAACCAATTGACGCATTTCGCAGATAGCCCAGTGACAAGTGGTATTTGGATGGCTGTGATCGTTGCTATCTTCTTCGGTACCTACCGCGTGTTCAAACAAGTTGGTAAGAAACAAAACGGTGCATTAGAGGCGCAAGTAGCATGATTTTAAAAGAGCTTTATCAATACATTGCAGACAAAGGAACCGTCTCCCAGTCAGATCTGGCTAAACAGTTTGGGATGAGTGAAGATGGCGCCGACGCGATGTTAAACGTGTGGATTAAGAAGGGCAAAATTAGCCGCCTAGTCGACACTAATAAAGCTCATGACGTGACTCGTGTTCGCTACTCAGTGACTAAACAAGATGGTTTGTCTTTGACAGTCACCATGTAGCGATTGTCAAAATTAGTCACCTAAAAAGTTATTACGTAAAAACGACAAAGCCGCATCAGCAATGATGCGGCTTTTCTTTTGCTGGTTATTGTTTGTGAATACAGCGAAATTAATGCTCTTCAGAGTGTTTAGTCGCGCCTAACCCTAGGAACTTCAAACCAAGACTTAAAACTAAAATCGAAATAGGTAATGTTAAGATCGTCCAATCTAAGCTGTCGAAGTTAATCAGCACGAGCTCTAAGAACTTCACAAACAAGATCACGATGATGACTTCAGCCAAAATGTTTTTTAGGTGGCCGATGTTTGGGGTTCTGATCCAATGCAAAACCGACGGTTCTTGTGTTTTCGCTTTAGCTTTGTTGGAAATAAACAGTGTGTAGATGCCGTGAGCAAAGATGAACAAAACTAGTGCGACAAGAAACGTATCCAGTGACTTGATCAAATATGCGATCGCGATGTCTGCTTTATCTAAATGTGCGAGTGCTTCTGGAGGTGTTTGATTAAGAATGAAGACCGCAAATGCCGAATAGGTTTTTGCTGCGCCCATAAGAAAAAGCAAGAATGAAGCAGCCATAGAACAGATAATGGCGATCCAGCTGACGTATCGGAATGTGTTGAAGATTTGTTTCATGATGACCCTCTCTAACTGAGCTGGTAGTCTAAACAAGTTTTATTTTAGTGATAATCCCAGAAAAATGAGAAAGATTGTTACAAATACGTATTAATCTTTCTCTGTCTATTTCAGCCGTATTCAAAGGCGAATTATTTTCGCTAGCAGTGCTTATGCTTTTTGGAAAATAGAGCTCAGTGACAGCACATTTTTAATGCGACCAAGCAATTCGTTTTGCTCTTCTTCTGTACGGAATTCACCTTTGGTGTTCCCCCAAACCGGTCCCGGCCATGCTACGTCATCTTTGAAGCGAGCAATATGGTGAATGTGCAGCTGTGGCACCATATTACCTAGCGCACCAAGGTTTAGCTTGTCTGGACGGAATGTTGCTTCCAGTGCTTGGCTTACCGCTTGAGACTCTAGCAAAAACTGTTGCTGTTCTTGCATTGGCAAGTGGTGAAGCTCTTTTAGGTTTGCACGTTTAGGGACCAAGATAACCCATGGCACGGCGTTATCTTTATGCAGAAGCGCCACACACAGTGGGAAGTGGCCGATAACGGTGGTGTCTTTTGCCAGTTGAGGGTGCAGTTCAAAACTCATTATGTTGTCCGATTTGAATTGAATGACATCAGTATACGCCAGATAAAACAAAAGGTTGACGCTTTCACGTCAACCTTTGTCATCATTTAGCTTGTGCTACTTAAGCTACCTACGTAAAAGCGGATTACATACGCTCTAGAGTATCAATACCTAGTAGAGACAGACCTTGCTTGATGGTCTTCGCTGTTAGCGCTGCTAGTTTCAGGCGGCTTTGTTTCACTGCTTCGTCTTCAGCAACTAGGATAGGGCATGCTTCGTAGAAGCTAGAGAACTGACCTGCTAGTTCGAATAGGTAGCTACACATGATGTGTGGTTGGCCTTCGCGAGCGACAGATTGAACCGCTTCTTCGAACTGCATAAGCTTAGCAATAAGTGCTTTCTCTTTCTCATCAGTGATTTTGATGTCACCTTGGAGAGCGTCCATAGCAACACCAGCTTTAGCGAAAATAGAAGCTACGCGAGTGTATGCATATTGCATGTATGGTGCTGTGTTACCTTCAAACGCTAACATGTTGTCCCAATCGAACACGTAGTCAGTCGTACGGTGTTTAGATAAGTCAGAGTATTTAACCGCTGCCATTGCAACTGTTTTAGAGATCTTCTCTTTTTCTTCCGCATCTAGTTCAGGGTTTTTAGATTCGATCAGCTGTGCTGCACGAACTTCTGCTTCATCTAGAAGGTCGGCAAGACGAACCGTACCGCCCGCACGAGTCTTGAATGGCTTACCATCTTTACCAAGCATCATGCCGAACGCGTGGTGCTCAAGAGATACTGACTCAGGTACGTAGCCTGCTTTACGAACAATTGTCCAAGCTTGCATTAGGTGCTGGTGTTGACGTGAGTCGATGAAGTAAAGCACACGGTCTGCGCTTAGCTCTTCATAACGATATTTTGCACATGCGATGTCTGTTGTTGTGTATAGGAAACCGCCATCGCGTTTTTGAACGATAACGCCCATTGGTTCGCCATCTTTGTTCTTGTATTCATCTAGGAATACAACTTGCGCGCCATCATCTTCAACGGCAAGACCTTGTTCTTTTAGGTCTGCAACGATCTTAGGAAGCATGTCGTTGTACATGCTCTCGCCCATCACGTCGTCACGAGTCAGTGACACGTTTAGACGGTCGTAGTTGCGCTGGTTTTGGATCATGGTTACATCAACGAGTTTTTTCCACATTTCTGCACAGTACTCGTCACCGCTTTGCAGTTTCACAACGTAGTTTCGCGCCTTTACTGCGAAGTCTTCATCTTCGTCGTACAGTTTTTTCGATTCGCGGTAGAAGCCTTCAAGGTCCGCAAGTTCCATAGAAACTTCGCCAGACTCTTGTTGTACACGCTCAAGGTTTGCGATAAGCATACCGAACTGAGTACCCCAGTCGCCGATGTGGTTCGCACGGATCACTTTGTGACCTAGGAACTCAAGAGTACGTACTACCGCATCACCGATGATGGTTGAACGTAGGTGACCAACGTGCATTTCTTTAGCAACGTTTGGTGCAGAGTAGTCAGCAACGATAGTTTGAGCTTCGTCTGCTGCAACGCCAAGACGTGAGTCAGCCAGTGCTGCTTCCGCTTGTTTTGCTAGGAACTCTTCGCTTAGGAAAATGTTGATGAAACCAGGACCAGCGATTTCTGTCTTGCTTGCAATACCATCTAGGTCTAGAACATCCAGTACTTTCTGTGCAAATTCTCGTGGGTTAGTACCCAGTTTTTTAGCAACGCCCATTACGCCGTTTGCTTGGTAGTCACCAAATTGTGGCTTTGCTGATTGGCGTACTGCCGCAGGACTGCCTGCAGGTGCGCCAGCGGCTTCTAGAGCCTGAGATACTTTGTCATTAATAAGTGCTTGGATATTCACACGCGTTTCCTTCAATTCAAGGACGAAGAACTCGGCGAAGTAAGTGCCGAGTTCTGTTGGAGTTCACAAAAATGGGGCTAATGATAACAACTTTATTGCTTTTCATACAGAGAGGAATTGGGGAAATTTATACTTTTTCGATTGAATGGAAATGTGGTTTGGTTTGCGTTTACTATTGCGCTCAGAGTAATGAGATAAATCGCCCCATAAGAGAGCCACAATGACGACTCAACTAGTTGAAAAACGCCTAGCGCCTAAATTGATGATCCAAGATCTGGATGCATTTATGGCGAAGATTGAAGAGCTTGCATCCCTGTTAAAACTGGATCTGAGCTTTGCTCAAGCTGACCATATTGCGCTGCGAATTAATGATACTGAAACAGCAAAAGCCGCGCATGAAGCATGGAATCAATACGGTAAGGTGATTTCACAAGCGAAAATCAACGGTCGCCCAATCATCGTTATCGAATTCGATAAAGCGTTGGAAAGCCGTGGTTGGAAGATTGAGTGTCTGGAACTGCCATACCCTGCGGAAGGCAAAATCTACCCAAATGAAAGCTGGGAACATGTGGAGTTTGTGATTCCGTCTCATGCCGAAACTGCAGACGAGTTTCTTGCTGATTTGAAACACACTTACCCAGCGTTTGGCGCGCGTTTTAATGAGTTGGAAGAGCTGGGTGTGAAGATCAAACTGTCGAGCCCGAAAGGGGATGGCGAACGCTTGAATAACCCAACAGTGGCGTTTAAGTACCAAGGCATTTGTATCAAACTGCACCCGCATTCACTTAAGCGTATTGTGGAGTCTGAGCAGGCGTAAAACGCTAGGGTGAGAATTGCTGAGTTGCGATAGGCAAAAAGGGAGCCGAGGCTCCCTTTCGTAAGCGAATCACTATTTAGCCAGTGACTTGCTTTTTGGGTTGGTAATGGAAAGTTTTTTGCCTTTCAACTCTTCATCTAAAGGCAGTGTAAAAGTTTTGGCAAACGGCATTCGTTTACAATGATCCGCCTTGTCTCTAACGATAGTAATAAGAGCTTCTGTCTGTGAGCTTTGCTCTATTTTTAGGCTAAAGTCCTCGTTTTCACTGCAGCCGTTAGACTCTGTGATAAATGAAATTTGACTCTCACTTGTCCTATAAGTCTCTACCATCATTGCTTGGTGCTCAGACGTCTGGTTTGTTTGCAGTCCTGCGTTTGCTGAACATGCAGTTAAACTGATAGTGCCCAAACCAAGTAGGAATATCTTGAGTCTATGTTTCATCTCGTTACCTTTTTTTGCGTCGTACGAATGAACCTGCAGCCATTAACACCAGTAGGCCAATAGATAAACTGCCGCCTGAACTAGACTTTTTATTAACGTCGTTACCAGCATCGCCCGTATTATCTGTGCTGACTGACATATTTATGTTGCGAACAAATGCTTGCGCGCTGTAAATGCCACTTGAAAACGGGTGTTGGACGTATTCAAACGTTATCGTATTAGATGCTTTGTAAAGATCGATCTGGATCTCTTTATAATCGAGGAGTTGGTTGGTGCTATCGTAAATTTCACCATTAACTAAGATGAACAAGTAATCAAAACCATCGGACATTACTTTGAGATCCATGGTAAGTTTGCCCTTCGGAAGATCGGTCAAAACCAGCTCAGATACACCAGGATAAGCTCCCATATCCGCTGATTGCAGTTCACCATTTTCAGCCGTCCAAGCGTTTTGACCGGTATAAACATTTGCGTCTGCTAGCGGAATGGCATTACGCACTGATCTGCTTGCTTTATCTACACCTGAATACTCGAAAGTTGTTGTGAGTCTGGACAGTTTCGGATGATCGGTAAAGAGCTCTATCGTTGTTTCTGATCCCGAATAGCTAGGTTGGTAGCCGACGGTAATTTGACAGCTTTGCGAAGGCTTTAAGGTACCAGTACAAGTGCTTTTCTCGATGGTACTTCCGTATGATATTGTGCTTTGGTAGATGTTGAATGGGATAGTATCGTCATTACGAATAGTAAAGGTCTCTTGCTGCGCTTTTCGCTCAACGAAACGAAGATCTCGGTACTTAGTGAAGCTGATAGTATTGCGATGGCTATCTATCCATCCATTGTGTTGAAAATGAGCGACGTTGGCGTAAACACCATAAGCGTTTGGTTGAGCACATCCATCCCCCCAGCTGACCACGCCTAGCAATTTGTTGATACCGTTATCATCAACGATGAGTGGACCGCCGCTATCTCCTTGGCAGCTATCTTTTCCTCCCCAATAGTATCCCGCACAGATGCCATCATCTGATACATTAGAGTAGTTTCCTTTTAGGTTTTGGCAGGTCTCTCGATCCACATACTCTAAATCAACTTGTTGTAAAACAGCCGGAAATTCCCTTCCTGTCGTAGAGGTGTTTCCCCATCCTGCGACATGTACTTTATCTCCTGCGCGTACGTTAGCTAGAACTTCTGGCGTTGCAAGAGCAATAGTCGCGCTGTCGACACTGCGTTCCAACTCAATAAGAGCAATGTCATTGTTCGTTGTTATGTTGTTATATTCATCATGTGAATAGATATTTTTAATGGCGATGCGCTGTGCTTGAGACTCTCTGTTTTTGTCATAAAGACCAAGAACGATATCCAGATCGTCCGCATTAAGACCTTCCACACAGTGCGCAGCAGTTAATACGTATTTTCCACCTAGGAAACTGCCACCACAAAAGTGACCAATAGATGTAGGTTGTCCTTTACGTACCAGTGAAGCAATAAATTTCCAGTCGGAAGTGTTGGCAGGTTCGCCGCCGATAATGCGAGTGGATACATCATTCTGAACAGGCTCAAGAGTATCTGCGATTGTGGTTGCTGGTAAAGTCAGCCCAATCAGAAAAGCCACTAACGTTTTTTTCATTTTAATTCCGTAATATTAACGTGGTTTATTATAAGGAGGGCAAATGATAAACGGAATCATTCTCTCAGTAAATAGTTGTGGAGAAATGAAAAATTATAACGTATCGGTTTAACTTTGATGGTTAGAATTGGAGGGGGGATCTTCTGAAAAGATGAAACCCGCCAAGTTGGACGGGTTTCACTATCGTTGTAACTAGTACGGAGGGATTACAGGATCACTGTCTTATTCCCATAAACAAAGACGTGGTCATTGATCACTTTATTCAAAGCCTTACTCAATACGTTCTTCTCTACATCGCGTCCCGCTTGCGCCATATCTTGGGCATTGAATGTATGGTCGACAGGAATTACGTCTTGCTTGATGATCGGCCCTTCATCTAAATCATTAGTCACGAAGTGTGCTGTTGCACCGATGATTTTCACACCGCGATCGTAAGCTTGTTGATATGGCTTCGCGCCAATAAAAGCAGGTAAGAAGCTGTGATGAATATTAATGATTTTGTGGTGATATTTCTCAACAAACGTCGGCGTTAATACGCGCATGTATTTAGCTAGCACCAAAAAGTCAGCATCGTATTGATCGATCACTTCTAGCATCTTCTGCTCGTGTTCTTCACGGCTAAGGTTTTCATGGGTCACATGGTGGTAAGGAATGTCGAAGCGCTCAGTGAGAGTTTGCAGTTTGTCGTAATTCCCCACCACAGCGGCGATCTCAACATCTAGGCTTCCATCGTAGGTTTTCATCAGAATATCGCCTAAACAATGCGCTTCTTTTGTGACGAGAATGACGATGCGCTTACGGCGAGAGCCAACCAATTTACGCTTAGCACCTTGCGGGAGAGCTTGGTCCAAGTCGGCAAGAAACGTTTGATCGTTGAAGTATCCCTCTAGCTCCGTTCTCATGAAAAAGTGACCACTGGTATTATCAACAAATTCGTTATTGTGAACGATGTTGAGTTGGTGCTTGTAACAGATATTAGTAATTTTCGAGATGAGACCCGGGGCGTCAGAACAGTGGGTCAACAGTGTTTTCTTTTCCATAAATCAGGTACTTCCATGCATTAATATTTTAGCGTACGAATTTGTTATTATTCCCTGGCGGGTGTAACTGTACTGCCATGTTTCACCATAAATAATCTATTCTTACGTTGGTTTCAACAAAATATCCGCGTGTCGCCGCAAGCTGGTCAGATTGTGGGCTGATGTCACTCCTATTCCTCTGATATACTCTCGATAATTTTTCAAACTCAATACCAAGCATGATCGCAAAAACTTTTTCCTCTGATGGCGCGTTAGGTAAGGCCATTCCTGGCTTTCAAGCTCGTCAGCCACAAATCGATATGGCGGAAGCCGTCAGCAGTGCGATCAAAGATCAAACCCAGTTGGTGGTGGAGGCAGGAACCGGAACCGGTAAGACCTTCGCCTACCTAGTCCCTGCGCTGTTGAGCGGTAAAAAAGTGATTATCAGTACAGGCTCGAAAAACTTGCAAGAGCAGTTGTACCATCGGGACTTACCGCTCATGGTCAATGCGCTTGGTTTTTATGGTCAAGTGGCGTTATTAAAAGGGCGTTCTAATTATCTGTGTTTGGATCGTTTGAGCCGCCAAATGGTCGAAAGCCACACCAATGAATCTGACCCGACGTTATTAACTCAACTGGTTAAAGTGCGTGCTTGGTCATCAGAAACCAAAACAGGTGACCTTGGGGATTGTGATGATCTGCCAGAAGACAGCATGATCATTCCGACCATCACCTCAACCAATGATAACTGTTTAGGTAAAGAATGTCCGAGCTACACTGATTGCTTTGTATTGAAAGCGCGTAAGCGAGCCATGGATTCCGACATTGTTGTAGTGAACCATCACTTGTTTCTTGCTGATTTAGCGATTAAAGAAACAGGATTTGGTGAACTGATTCCAGAAGCCGATGTGTTTATTTTTGATGAAGCTCATCAGTTGCCAGATATTGCGAGCGAATATTTCGGCCAGTCAGTTTCAAGCCGCCAAATTCACGATCTTGCCAAAGACATTGAAATAGCCTATCGCACCGAAGCCAAAGATATGCGTCAATTGCAAAAAGTGGGCGACAAACTCATGCAAAGCGCAATGGACATGCGGATTGTATTGGGTGAGCCAGGCTTTCGTGGCAACTGGCGTGAGGCGTTGCAATCAGGTTCTATTAAGCGAGAATTATTGCGCTTAACTGACAGCCTCGAATTGGCGATTGATGTACTCAAAATAGCCTTAGGGCGCAGTCAATTACTGGATACCGCCTTTGAACGAGCCAATTTGATCAAAGGCCGTATCGACCGGGTATGTGATGTCGATATTACCGGTTACTCATACTGGTACGATACCTCGCCTCGTCATTTCGCTCTGCACATTACGCCTCTTTCTGTCGCGGACAAGTTCCATGAGCAAATAGAGATTAAACAAGGCGCGTGGATTTTCACGTCAGCAACCCTAGCCGTATCGGGCGACTTCAAGCACTTTACTGAGCGCCTTGGCCTCAAGCCTACAAAGCAATTTTCTCTGCCGTCCCCCTTTGATTATCAAAAACAAGCGCGCCTTTGTGTGCCAAGGTATTTGCCAGAGCCAAACAGTAACGGCTTAGCGGATAAGTTAGTCCGAATGCTTGCTCCGGTGATTGAAGAAAATGATGGTCGCTGCTTCTTTTTATGTACCTCGCACAGCATGATGCGTGAACTAGGTGAGAAGTTCCGAGAAGTACTTGAGCTGCCTGTGTTAATGCAAGGGGAGATGAGTAAGCAGAAAACCTTGGCGGAGTTTATGGAACTGGGTAACGCTTTACTCGTGGCGACGGGCGCTTTCTGGGAAGGGATTGATGTTAGAGGTGATGCGCTGAGCTGTGTTATTATCGACAAATTACCGTTTACCGCCCCTGACGATCCGTTACTCAAAGCCCGTATCGAGGATTGTCGATTACGTGGCGGTGAACCATTTGCTGAAGTACAAATCCCGGATGCAGTGATTACGTTAAAGCAGGGAGTCGGGCGATTAATTCGAGATCAGAAGGATCACGGTGCGTTGATCATTTGTGATAATCGCCTCGTCACGCGAGACTATGGTGGTATTTTCCTCGGAAGTCTACCACCTATCCCAAGGACGCGAGACTTAGATGGAATCAAAGCATTCCTGAAAGCAGAACAATCTGTCACAGACGCAAGTGCTGAGGCATAACCCAATAAATGAGAGTTGTAGAGAGTTAAATGAGCGCAAAAATTCTTGCTATCGATACAGCGACTGAAAACTGTTCAGTTGCGTTGTTGGCTAATGATCAAGTGATTTCACGTAGCGCGGTTGCACCACGCGATCACACCAAAAAAGTACTGCCAATGGTTGATGAAGTACTCAAAGAAGCTGGCCTGACTCTACAAGAGCTGGATGCGTTAGCGTTTGGACGTGGTCCAGGTAGCTTTACTGGCGTTCGTATCGGTATTGGTATCGCACAAGGTTTGGCGTTCGGTGCTGACTTACCTATGATCGGCGTTTCAACGCTGGCTGCAATGGCTCAAGGTAGCTATCGCTTACATGGTGTGACCGATGTCGCTGTGGCTATTGACGCACGTATGGGTGAAGTTTACTGGGCACGTTACACTCGCCAAGCAAACGGTGAGTGGGCAGAGATGGATGCAGAGTGCGTAATTCCACCAGCACGTCTCGTTGAAGAAGCACAAGCAGACGACAAAACGTGGACGACAGCAGGTACTGGTTGGGATGCTTACCAAGAAGTATTAGCAGACCTACCGTTTAATTTGACGCATAGTGACGTTCTGTACCCTGATTCACAAGACATCGTGATTCTTGCTGAACAAGAATTTAAAAAGGGTAATACCGTGCCGGTCGAAGATTCGAGCCCTGTTTATTTACGTGATAATGTGACATGGAAAAAACTTCCTGGTCGCGAATAGTCCGTTTTTCATTAACCTGACAAAAAGCAGGGCGTTTGCCCTGTATTTTTATGGAGTGCTATGGCGTCGATTAATGGCTTGCCTCCTTCTTTGATTCCCGGTGCAAATCGCACTCATAAAGCCAGTCAAAAGAAGCAGGTAAATAAATCACAAACAAAGCAGCCTGTAGGTCAGCCTTCAAAGGTTGCTAACGCCGTGGCGCACTCCATAAAACACGTGGATGAGTCCCAAATTCACCGAGCTCAAGTGCAATATGACCTTCCTGAAGGGGGCGCACGTAAAGCAATGGAGCAGTACATGGATGTCATGAATCGAGCTAAAAAAGAGGAACTGGCTCAATTACTTGGTGTCGATATTTACGTGTGAGATCTCCCCAGCTTGGGGTTACTAATATTGAAAGGTGGTTTATGAAGGTTTTTGGACGGTTTTTTCTCGCATTATTTGCTACGGTTGGTTTGTCTGCGTGTAGCTCTTTGCCAGAGGAGCTAAATGCAAGCACAGAATTGGTCGTTACAGACTATAAAGCGTTTGCTGAGTCTCAGGGGCAAGTGAGTGAAGATGTTCGCCTTGGTGGAATCATCGCTAAAGTGGATAACTTTAAAGATAAAACGCGTCTAGAGATTGTAAACCTTCCTATCAGTAAGTCTGGTAAACCTGATATTGATGAAGAGCCTACGGGGCGTTTTGTCGCCTATTTTGATGGCTATTTAGAGCCTGTCGCCTTTAGTGAAGGCCGTTTGGTGACGGTTGTAGGCAAAGGAGCAGGGGAAGAAGAAGGAAAGATCGGTGAGCACGGTTACATCTTCCCAGTAATTAAGGGGGAAGGGTACCGTTTATGGAAAATTGAAGAACGTGTACGCATGTATGACTCGCCAACCTACTTTTACCCATGTTACTCGATTAACTGCCGCATGTGGCGTAATGATTTCCCGCAAGACGGTAAAGTGATAAAACAGGTCAAATAATCTGCGATGCATGAGCGTCAATTCGAGCTTCCTGCCGGCAAAATGGCAGCCCTTGAGATAGGGAACGAGAAAACGGCTGACTTGTCAGTCGTTTTTCTTCATGGGTGGTTAGATAATGCGGGCAGCTTTAAAGCGCTCATGGAGCAGTTGAATCAACTTAATCCTCACTTACACCTCCTCGCCATCGATCATTTTGGTCACGGTTTATCGAGTCATAAATCTCACGATAATTATTACCCCTTTCACGACTATATTGCCGATTTGTATCAGTTTTTGGACGAATTATCACCAAACAGACTGATATTAGTAGGGCATTCACTTGGTGCTTTAATCGCAAGTTGCTATAGTGCAGCGTTTCCAGAGCAGGTCGAAGCTCTTGTGCAAATTGAGGGAGCAGGACCTCTTCATGAGGATCCTACTAACAGTTTGCCTCGTCTTCGCGATGGCGTTTTAAGTCGAATAAGACAGCAAAACAAGCCAGAGCGAGCCATTGCCTCCTTCGATCTGGCGTTAAAATTACGCATGCAAGCCAACCAATTAACCGCTGAGCAACTTCTACCGATAGTCGAGCGTGGAACAGAGCAGCGAGGAGATAAATGGTATTGGCGGCATGACGCCAAGTTAAAATGTGCGTCGCTTTACCGAATGGCGCAAGCGCATGCTAACTCGATTACCAGCCAAATACGTTGTCCTCATTTGATTGTATTAGGCGATCAAGGATTTCAGAATTTACCATCTAACCAAGCTGATTGGGGAGAGAACCCACCGCAAGTGGTTTCTGTCAAGGGTGGTCATCACTGCCATTTAGAGCAAATACTCGAGGTCGCAACGCGAATTCTTGGTGTAGTTAACAAAATTTAAACAAGTGTTTGAGAGTTGCGTGCTCAAGCACGTTCGCTGTGCTGTAATAGCTTTCAAAATAAAAAGGACGCTATTTTTTAGCCAGTTATAAACGAGGAGTAACATCGTGGATAAACCATGGCTTTCACGTTATCCAAGTGACGTACCTGAAACCATTAATCCAGAGCAATATGAGTCTTTGGTAGAAATGTTTGAACAGTCTGTACAAAAATATGCAGACCAACCAGCATTCATGAACATGGGCTCGGTTATGACCTTCCGTAAATTGGAAGAGCGTAGTCGCGCATTCGCAGCGTATCTGCAAAACGAGTTAAAACTGCAAAAGGGTGACCGTGTTGCTCTGATGATGCCAAACCTACTGCAATACCCAGTGGCGTTGTTTGGTATTTTGCGTGCAGGTTGTATCGCCGTAAACGTTAACCCACTTTACACTCCTCGTGAACTTGAACACCAATTGAATGACTCAGGTGCGACGACGATTGTGATTGTGTCTAACTTTGCGAATACGTTAGAACAAATTGTCGATAAAACACCAGTCAAACACGTAGTGTTAACCAGTCTTGGTCAAATGCTGCCACGAGCGAAAGGTACGATTGTCGATTTTGTCGTGAAGTACGTTAAGGGCATGGTGCCTAAGTACGATTTACCTGGTGCAATCTCAATGCGTCAGGCTCTACGTAAAGGTCGTCGTCTACAATACGTTAAACCGTTTATGTCTGGGGATGACATTGCATTCCTGCAATATACGGGGGGGACGACAGGTGTCGCGAAAGGCGCGATTCTGACTCACCGCAACATGATTGCGAACGTTCTACAGGCAAAAGGCGCGTACGGACCGGTTTTATCTCCGGGGCGTGAATTAGTCGTGACAGCATTACCGCTGTATCACGTATTTGCTCTTACCGTAAACTGTCTGCTGTTTGTTGAAATGGGTGGTCGTAACTTACTTATTACGAACCCTAGAGATATTCCAGGGTTCGTGAAAGAGCTACAAAAGCATCCGTTTACTGCGATTACGGGCGTGAATACCTTATTTAATGCATTGGTCAATAATGAAGATTTCCACGAGTTGGATTTCAGTAATCTACGTTTAGCCGTTGGCGGCGGCATGGCAGTGCAGCGCTCAGTGGCAGAAAGATGGCAAAAGACCACGGGTTGCTATTTGCTCGAAGGTTACGGTCTAACAGAGTGTTCTCCGTTGGTGGCGGCATATCCGCATGATCTTGTTGAATACAATGGCTCTATTGGTCTGCCGGTACCATCAACAGAAGTTCGTATCGTGGACGAAGAAGGTAACGCTCTTGCGAATACTGAAACTGGCGAACTTCAAGTTCGTGGTCCTCAGGTTATGCAAGGTTACTGGCAACGACCTGAAGCAACGAAAGATACGATTAACGAAGACGGCTGGCTATCAACCGGCGACATCGTTAAGTTCGATGACGAAGGCTTCCTGCATATCGTTGACCGTAAGAAAGACATGATCTTAGTATCAGGCTTTAATGTTTACCCGAACGAAATCGAAGACGTTGTAGCACTACACGGCAAAGTACTTGAAGTTGCTGCTATTGGCCAGCCGCATGAAGTGTCTGGTGAATTAGTGAAGATTTATGTCGTGAAACGCGATCCGAGCTTGACCAAAGACGAAGTGATCGCGCATTGTCGAGAACACCTAACTGGCTACAAAGTTCCGAAGTTGGTTGAGTTCCGCGAAGACTTACCTAAAACCAATGTCGGTAAGATCTTGCGTCGTGTTTTACGCGAAGAGAATGACGCTGAACTTGCGAAGAAAAGCGCATAAGCCGATTTCGTCGAGTCGAGAGATTTAAAAAATGATAGAATGCCAGCGTTTTGCTGGCATTTTTTATAGCGAGAAGTATGTGAACTATCAAATTATTACTAAAAACAAAGACCTAGAAGAGGTTTGCACTCATGCCCGAGAGGCAGACGTAGTGATGCTGGATACCGAATTCGTTCGTATTCGCACTTTCTACCCGCAGTTAGGTCTGATTCAGCTTTTCGATGGTAATCGCCTCTCGCTGATTGATCCGACTGAATTAACGGATATGACGCCGTTTGTAGCGCTATTAAAAGATACTTCTGTGCTAAAAGTGCTGCACGCATGTGGTGAAGATTTAGAAGTTTTCCAAAACGCTTTTGGTTGTACACCATTCCCTATGGTGGATACGCAGCTGATGGCCGCTTTTCTCGGTCACGGCCTATCGACAGGCTTCGCATCGCTGGTGGAAGAATATTTAGGCGTAGAGCTCGACAAAAGTGAATCACGTACCGACTGGATGGCTCGTCCACTGACACAAAAGCAATTAGATTATGCTGCCGCAGATGTTCATTACTTGTTACCGTTATACGAAAAGCTGTTCGATAAGGTGACGCAAGCAGGTTGGTGGGAAGCTGTACAGCAAGAAAGTGATTTACTCGTTTCGAAACGTATTCGCGTAACCAATGAAGAGAATGCCTACCTTGATATTAAGGGCGCTTGGCAATTAAAACCTTCTGAGCTGGCGATTTTAAAGCCATTGGCGACGTGGCGTTATCGTGAAGCAATCAAACGAGATTTAGCGCTGAACTTTATCTTCAAAGAAGGTGATCTATTAACGGTCGCTCGTCTTGGTTTAACGAACTTTAAGAAGATGGAAGCAGAAGATATTGATATCCGAGCGATTAACCGCCATGGCGCGAAGATTGCCGCGATTGTTAAACAAGCGAAGCAAACACCTTCTGAAGAGTATCCTGCGAAAATTGAGCGTTTAATGGACTATCCGGGTTACAAGCAGGTCTTCAAAAATATGAAAGACTTGGTGAAATCGGCTTCGCAGAAGTCAGGTTTAGCCACGGAGTTCCTTGCCTCTAAAAAGCAGATCAACCAGTTGATCAGTTGGGTTTGGAAAAAAGATCGTGACCCAGAAGTATTGCCTGATTTGATGCAAGGGTGGCGCTTGGATTTACTCGGCGACAAGATGAACAAAGCATTAAAGTAATGAAAGATGAAAAAGGTTGGCCTCGATGCCAACCTTTTTCGTTCTAATTAGAGCATTCGTCTTGCGAGAGAAACTGATTACTTTTCTTCGTCTGGTAGCTTCACATTCAGCTCAAGAACTGAGATATCGTCGTCTTTGTGCTCAAATGTTAAGTCAACCATATTTGGATCAATTGCCACGTACTTGCTGATCACCTTCAAGATGTCTTCTTTTAATTGAGGCAAGTAAGACGGCGCAGGATCATTTTGGCTGCGGCGCTCTGCGACAATGATTTGCAAACGCTCTTTAGCTAGATTCGCAGAAGTTTTCTTCTGTGGACGGAAAAATTCTAATAATGACATGTCTAGCCTCCAAAGAGTCGTTTAAAGAGTCCTTTCTTCTCCTCAGTAAGGAAACGAAATTCAACCTGATTGCCTAATAAGCGATCAACGGTGTCAGAATAAGCCATACCCGCATCGGTGTTATCGTCAAAAGTGACTGGCACACCTTTGTTTGACGCGTTAAGCACGGCTTGGCTTTCTGGAATCACGCCCAGTAGTGGAATATGTAAGATCTCCTCAACGTCTTCAACGCTTAGCATTTCGCCTTGAGTGACGCGAGATGGGTTGTAGCGAGTCAGTAACAGATGCTGTTTTACTGGCTCTAGCCCTTGTTCTGCACGCAGTGACTTAGAATCTAAAATACCGAGAATGCGGTCAGAGTCACGTACAGAAGAGACTTCTGGGTTCGTTGTGACAATGGCTTCATCGGCATAGTACAAGGCCATTAACGCGCCTTGCTCGATACCTGCTGGTGAATCACAAATAATAAAATCAAAGCCCATTTCATCAAGTTCACCGAATACGCGCTGAACACCATCTTTTGTCAGTGCGTCTTTATCACGAGTTTGAGAAGCAGGAAGAATAAATAGGTTGTCCGTGCGCTTATCTTTGATCAGCGCTTGGTTTAATGTCGCTTCGCCGTTAATGACGTTTACAAAGTCATACACGACGCGGCGCTCACAGCCCATGATTAGATCGAGGTTACGCAAACCGATGTCAAAATCGATCACCGCGGTCTTTTTTCCCTTAAGAGCTAGACCAGAGGCGATGGCTGCGCTTGAAGTGGTTTTACCAACGCCACCTTTACCAGACGTTACTACAATAATGCGTGCCATTTTTTTTCCTTTTTAGATTAAATCGCGAGAACTTCTAAATGTAATGATTCATCGGCTTTACTGATCATTACTTTCTTTTGCCAGTACTCGCTTTCAATTTGATCGCTTAACCAGTAGTCACCCGCAATGGATACCAGTTCTGCTTGTAAATCGTGGCAAATAATACGCGCTTCCTGCTGACCACTTGCTCCTGCAATCGCACGACCTCGAAGTGTGCCATGGATATGAATAGAGCCGTCAGCAATGACTTCAGCACCTGCACTTACGTGCGCTAGCACCACCAAATCACCATCTTTTGCGTAGATCTGTTGTCCTGAGCGGACAGGCGTACGAACTACTTTCGTTGGTGCCATTTTGGCAGGTGCTTGGCTTGGCGATTTGCTCGCCGACATAATGGCGAAGCCAGCTTCGGAAGCAAGGTTTTGTACACGCTTGTCTTTACAGCCCGTTACACCGACCGGAATAAAACCGGCATCTGAGATGCCTTGTTTAAGCTTAGGGAAATCAATGTCGCCTTGTACTTTTGCTATATTGATTACCAAAGGCGCGGATGCAAAAAAAGAAGGTGCTTGAGAAACTTTTTCTTGCAAAAATTCGACAGTCTTTGCGATCTCATTGTCAGAAAGGTGTAAAACTGACAATGTAAAACTGCTACCTTTAAGGTCTGGTGAATGGGTCATCGTGGACTTCTTGCCTTTATTGAAAGAGCGTTGCCTTAAACTAGGTATGTCATGTTATATTTCATCCTTTGACGCAGCAAGTTCTCTCGTGGGCAAATAGGTGAATTAATCTCAAATTTGCTATTAAGTTTGCGAGAATTTGACGTTTACAACCTAATCCGCACTCAACGCGGCTAAATCAGCATAAAAGGCGTGTCATGCTTTGTTCTATTTATAAAAGCTCGAAAAAAGAAGGTACTTATCTCTATATTCCGAAAAAGGATGATTTTTCACAGGTTCCTGACACCTTAATGCAGATGTTCGGTAAGCCTATCGCTGTCATGACGATTAAACTTGATGGCCGTAAATTGGCACAAGTTGATATCGAAAAAGTGAAGGCTTCATTACAAAATGATGGCTTCTTTCTTCAGGTTCCACCGCCGCCGGAGAACCTATTAGAAAAGTACAAAGAACAAAAAGCCCAGCAGAAAGGCGAATAACGTCATCGTTTTTCATCTGGGATTTCTGCCTTGCTCAAGGAGGGCAATATGAAAAAGATACTGGCTACCATGCTTAGCGTTGGTATGTGTACCTCGGCTTTTGCAAGTAGCGAGGGTTTTGATGAATACTTGAATAAGCTGCGTGCTGAAGCTCGTGATAAAGGTATCTCAGAGCAGGTCATTAGTGCTGCTTTTGCTAATGTTGAGTACAAGCCCCGAGCAGTAAAAGCGGACCGAAACCAACCAGAAAAGAAACTGACATTGGATGAGTACATTCCTCGCGCGGTGCCTGAGTGGAAGGTGAAGCAAGCCAGACAACTCTACAAAGAGCATTACACTGAGCTAAAGCGTATAGGCGATGAGTACGGTGTCCACCCGCGCTTTATTGTGGCACTTTGGGGAGTTGAAAGTAACTTTGGTAAGTTTACCGGCAACTTTAAAGTGATTGATGCACTATCCACAATGGCATTTGAAGGCCGTCGTGAAGAGTTTTTCCGTAAAGAGACCATGTCGGCACTGCAGATCCTCGATCAAGGCCATATTGAGCTAGAGAACTTTAAAGGCTCATGGGCTGGTGCGATGGGTCAATGCCAGTTTATGCCAAGCTCTTTCCTTCGTTTTGCTGCTGACGGCAACGGTGATGGTAAAAAAGACATATGGCAATCTGAAGCGGACGTGTTTGCATCAACCGCTAACTATTTGAGCAAGTCTGGTTGGGATGATAAATATACTTGGGGTCGCCAAGTTAAGGTTCCTAAAAATATTGATCGCAGCCTGGAAGGGCGCACGGCTGAAAAAGGCAAATACCTTCAAGAGTGGAGCCAATTAGGTATCACAAAATATGACGGTAGCCCGTTGCCAAAACTGGATGAAGACATCAAAGCATGGTTGATCATGCCGGACGACGAGAATGGTCGTACGTATCTGGTTTACAATAACTACAACGTATTGATGAAGTGGAACCGCTCTTACTACTTCGCACTTGCTGTGAGCCACTTGGCTGACCGCATTAAATACTGATCTGCCACAAACAATTCGGCATCCAGTCTTCAATACAAGGGCTCTTCGGAGCCCTTTGTTTTTTCTATAACCAAATCGAGGTAAAGCGTGTTATCTGAACGTGCCGCACAAATGGTGATTTTCTCCGCTCTTCTTAAACACAAAAGCTTCACAGCTGCTGCAAAGAGCTTAGGCGTGTCGGTGTCTCATGTGAGTAAACAGTTGAGTCAGTTAGAAGCGTCTCTTGGTATCAAGCTTGTTCAACGCACTACGCGAAGCTTTACGCCGACAGAGGCAGGGAAAACCTTTTTTCATCACTGTGAGCAAGTGGTACAAGCGGTGAGCAGCGCCACATTAGAGATGGAAACCCAGCGGGATGAAGTGGCAGGTTTGGTACGTCTTGGGTTGTCGCAATCATTTGGTACCTTACACATTATTCCAGCGATTCAAGAGTTACGCGAACTGTATCCTCAACTTCAAGTGGAAGTACATCTGTTTGACTATAAGGTCGATATGTTAGCCGAAGGGCTCGATTTATGGGTAACCAACAACGAGCATTTGCCTGAAGGTTACATTGCGCAGCGTTTGACGGATTGCCAGTTTGTTGTTGCGGCATCGCCAGATTACTTATTGAAACATGACTCGCCAACAGAACCGGATGACCTATCTGCTCACAACTGCCTCATATACAGAAGCTGGGAGCGTGACTATACGGGGTGGGCGTTTACCAAAGATCAGCAAGAATTGAACGTAAAAGTCTCGGGTAACTATTCAGTGGATCTGGCAGAAGCCGTCCGGGACGCGGCTATTGCAGGTTGGGGTATTGCCTACCTTGCCACTTACTTGCTGGGTGATGAGTTCAGAACGGGTAAGTTAATACAGCTGTTACCTGACTGGAAAGCCAGCCAGTCGATGCCGTTTTATGCGGTATACCCAAGCCGCCAACATATGCCAAAAAAAATATCCGCAGTGATTAACTTTATCAAACAGAAGATCGGCAACCCTTGTCATTGGGACCAACGTTTAGCACCTTACATCTCTATTCCTAAATAACAGGATCAATGACGTTGTAGAACGACACATAAAGTGATTCACTTCACAAAAATTTTTCCTGAACCAGAAACATATTTTCCATATGGAAACAATTAAAATAAGCAAACGTTTATCTTCAATAAATTCAAGTGGTTATTTTATTGGTCAGTTATTGGTCTCTTAAACTTTTCACACTGTTAACATCCTCAACTTGCAGCATTTTGAGTCCGCTATACAATCCGGTGCCTTCCATATCCCCCTTCTGTCGGATTCATTTTATGAACTCAATTATTGGTATCGTAGCCATACTATTCCTAGCATGGCTACTTTCTACAAATAGAAAAAATATAAAGCTGAGAACGGTGTCGTTTGCGTTTGCTTTGCAGGTACTGTTTGCGTTGTTGGTTTTATATGTACCAGCAGGAAGAGATGCGCTGAATTCAGTGAGCAGTGTTGTGTCGAATTTGATCAACTATGGTCAAGAGGGCATTGCGTTTTTATTCGGTAATTTGGCGACAGGGGGCTTCACCTTTGCGATCAATGTTCTGGGTATCATCGTTTTCTTCTCCTCTCTTATCTCAGGTCTTTATCACATTGGTGTGATGCCAAAAATCATTAACTTTATCGGTGGTGGTATTCAAAAGCTGCTGGGTATCGGTCGTGCGGAGTCTTTGTCTGCAACAGCAAACATTTTTGTCGGTACCATTGAAGCACCATTGATGGTAAAGCCTTACCTAAAACACATGACTGACTCGCAGTTCTTTGCAGTTATGACAGGTGGTTTAGCGTCAGTTGCTGGCGGAACGTTGGTCGGTTACGCATCACTGGGTGTCGACCTCAACTATCTTATTGCAGCTGCATTTATGTCGGCACCTGCCGGCTTGTTGATGGCAAAAATTTTAATGCCAGAAGATACGGATAAAGCAGCAGATATCGACATTAGCCAAGTTGAAATTCCACGTGCAACCAACGTAGTAGAAGCATTAGCCGATGGTGCCATGGCGGGTGTACGCATTGCTGTATCGGTCGGTGGTACGTTACTGGCGTTTATTAGTGTCATTGCAATGCTAAACGGTATGTTAGGTTGGATAGGTGATCTGATTGGGACACCATTAAGTTTTGAGCTCATCCTAGGTTTTGTGTTTGCGCCGGTCGCTTGGTTGTTGGGTATA
This sequence comes from Vibrio sp. 1978, assembly GCF_033344345.1. Taxonomy (NCBI): domain Bacteria; kingdom Pseudomonadati; phylum Pseudomonadota; class Gammaproteobacteria; order Vibrionales; family Vibrionaceae; genus Vibrio; species Vibrio sp. 1978. Next base: position 90,864 of record NZ_JAWPOP010000011.1, on the reverse strand, counting down.
CCATGGCAAGAAGCAACCACAGCAGGCTCGTTGATTGGTAACAAGATTGTTGTGAATGAGTTCGTCGCTTTCATCCAGCTTGCAGAAGTGAAGTCTCAACTTAGTGAACACTCACAAGCAATCGTGACGTTTGCTTTGTGTGGCTTTGCAAACATCTCAAGCATGGCGATGCTGATTGGTGGGTTGGGCTCTTTGGTACCAGAAAAGCGTGCATTTGTTTCTAAGCATGGTTTCCGTGCGATTATCGCTGGTGTCATGGCGAACTTAATGAGCGCTTCGATTGCGGGCGTGATTTTAAGTCTGTAATTGAAATAGATATCAACAATTAGCAAAAAGGCTCCTTGCGGAGCCTTTTTCGTATCTGAAGTTTTACGTTATTTGTCTGTGTGGAACTGTTCGCAAGCGAGCATCGTGTTCTCAATTAAACTTGCGACGGTCATTGGGCCAACGCCACCAGGAACAGGAGTAATAAAGCTCGCACTTTCACGTGCTTTGTCGTACTCCACGTCGCCAACTAGTTTGCCTGAGTCAAGACGGTTAATACCGACATCGACCACCACTGCGCCTTTTTTAATCCACTCACCAGGGATGAAGTTAGGCTTACCAACCGCAACCACGACAATGTCAGCTTGACGCACATGACTCTCTAGGTCTTTGGTAAAACGGTGACATGTTGTTGTTGTGCAGCCCGCAAGCAGCAGCTCAAGTGTCATTGGACGACCAACAATGTTTGATGCACCAACCACAACCGCATGTTTACCACGTAGCTCAATGTTGTAACGGTCGAGTAGGGTAATTATGCCCTTTGGTGTGCAAGAGCGAAGCTTTGGAATACGCTGCGCAAGACGACCAACGTTGTAAGGATGGAAGCCATCCACGTCCTTCTCTGGGTGAATGCGCTCTAAAACATGTGTTGTGTCTATGCCCGCAGGAAGGGGTAATTGCACTAGAATGCCGTCAATTTCATCATCGTTGTTTAATTCATCAATCAGAGCTAGTAACTCTTCTTCTGAGCTAGACGCAGGAAGGTCAAAAGACTTAGAAACAAACCCAACTTCTTCACATGCGCGGCGTTTGCTACCGACATAAACCTGAGAAGCAGGATCTTCACCAACTAGAACCACTGCTAAACCAGGAGCACGTAGCCCAGCTTCAACACGTGCTTTAACACGTGCAGCCACTTCGGATCGAACAGTTTGGGAAATGAGAGTTCCGTCTATACTTTGAGCAGTCATGACTTTCCTTATAAATTAAGAAGGCAGATTATCTGCAGCGCATTGTCGCAGAATTTCTTATTAACATCCATACGCAAACGTTTGCTTTGTGGTGTTTTTGAACATTAAGCGTTTTAATGGACTTTTTTTAGGCATTCAGATCAGAATGTTATGAAAACCCGTTGATTTACCCGTTTGAACTCGTATAATCCTGTCCCTGTAGCGCGCCCTTAGCTCAGCTGGATAGAGCACGTCCCTTCTAAGGATGTGGTCATAGGTTCGAATCCTATAGGGCGTGCCATATTCTATAAGGCCTGACAGCTTATTAAGTTGTCAGGCCTTTGTCGTTTTGGGTGTTTATAGTCGGCTAAGTAGTCGGTTAAGCTTGTAGCTTAATGTAATCATCTGTAATGAATACATAAGTTCGCTTGCTTCTCGCGGCTAGGTATTTGAAACTCAACATGCAAATCATCCCCTTTTCAAACATACACTTCATAAAGAAGCCTAATAGGACTTGTGTTTGGGTATAGAGTCTTGGGTTCCTTCGAGTCTGGTTACTACAGAAGAAGCAATGTCTCGAATTGACACAATGAGAAACACTGTTTTCAAGAAAATGTCGACATTGTCGGATAAATGTACAATTATTAACTTACTTGTATCGTGCTAGCCTTTTGATTTTGATGCACTGGAGAAATTATGGCCAAGACTAAACAAGATGTTCTTAGAGAACGTTATGAAGAGTTTCAAGCGCGTAAAAGGACAACTAAAGGTATTAAGTATGAGCTGGTTGATGGTGATGTGCTTCGTCTAGATACAGCTTCTGTCAAGCGCAATCAAGTTGTTAAGGCACAGATTGCTGCATCCAAAAATGTACCTTTAGAGGCTTGAGTTAAATGCCATACCATTAGGTGTGGCATTTCTAATTAGAGAGTAGGGATGATTAAGCCAACTGTATTGTTTTTATTGATACTCGGAATATCAGGATATTTCTTTCTTAATGGCCTATCTAAGTACCATTTCAAATTAAAACGAACTATTGGTTATCATACTTTTTTCGAGTCAACAGCCTTTGGTTTGCTCTTATTTGTATTCGCTTCTGTTATCCATATTATCATCCAGTATTGCGGTCGTATTCTGGGAGTTGAGCATGATTTAGGCTATTGGGCCTTATCAAAGGCTTTGCTTATTACCCCTAAGAGTGCAGACGTAGCGCTGTTCAATATTAGTTTGATCACCTTAATCCTTGGTTTCTCTTTACCGAAGGTACATATCCTCCTCGCAAGTTTCGGATGTTACAATAGTTTTAAAAATAAACTAATCGCTTTCAAGTGGGCAAGTTCATTAAATCACCGCTTATCAGAACTCAAGAGCAAAATTAAGATTCAAAAAGATGATGAGCTGAGAAAAGAGTTCCTGTCCGATGTAGAAAGCCCAGAGTTTTCAAGGCTAATAGATAAAGCTAGTGAATTATCACTTCCTATACTTTTTACCATGTCCGATAGTAAAGTTTACATCGGCTATCCGTATGAGATAACGGGAGGAGCAACAATTAACGATTTATTGGTCATTCCTTTAGTAAGCGGCTATAGGAGCAAAGATAAAAATAAACTTGAAGTAGTGACTCGATACATAGATGTTGTACAAGAGTTAAGAGTAAAGGAGAACATTGAATTTAAAAATATGCTTCTTCACGAGGGGAAGTATACTGAAGCTGAGATAGACGAACTCTTTCAACAATATCCAAGCCTCAGCTTAGATTCATCAGAAGTAGATGACTTGGATGAATTTGTCCCATACTTGGTCTCGCTACCGTACCGCGAAATAGTACATGCACACATTCACAACTTAGACCAGTATGAGCTATTCAAGTCAAAGGAAGATTGAGTGGCCTGCTATAAAGCCAATTACTTACCGTCTGTTTCCTTCATGTAATGAACGGATAGTTTGCATCAGGTGGGACATTTTTACATCGACGTTGACACTACTAGTGGAAGTTTAAAATCTGCCGACGAAAGAAACTCCCAGTTTATCAATTTTTTCTAGAGGGTGATAAAGTTGCGCATAATAGTTTTTCTCAGGATCTATTGTTAAATATCTATCATTGCCCACGATTTTAACTTTGTTGATACCTGGGGTACTTAGAGCTGAGATATAGCCTATAGGGTAGTCTGGCTCAATACTATAAGCATACCCAGCGTTATCAGTGCAAGATAGGCTTACTATATCAAAAGTGGCTACCATTTTATCTTTCTCGAGATTCGATGCTCTGACACCTAGGCGGCAATCTCCTCCATCAAAAACGTGTTCACTTGATGTGGAAGATATTGGAGAAACGGTTGTCACGATCGCAAATGTATAGTCGTGCTCAGTATTAGCAATGTGCGACTGGGGACTGTTCAGCCATGGCAATGAAAGAAACTCAATCACAGCGGCGGAACTACTTGGAATACTGTAGTTAGATGCCTTCCAACTTGGCTAATTTTAAGCGCTTTTCCACAGCACCATCACCTTGTACCGTTACGAGGATCGGCTGCTCATACCCAATAATCTGTTTTATATCTTGCACAAACCGCATCCCCGTATCTTTTGCTTCATAAACATAAGAGGTGGCAGTTAATAGCGCAGCGATAGAGATTACTATTTTGTTTTTGCTAATGATTTCCTTGAGTCTGGTAAAGTCCATTGGTCTCTCCATCAGATATTACTAACTTTCTCTACAACCATGCCACTTTGCTCTGCAAAGTGAATCAATCGAGTGATATTGCTGAGGCTCCACTGGTTGGTGATGGCTATCACCTCGTCGTTAGGCAGCGTAATCAGCGCGTCTTCATCGCTGTGAAAACGACGAATTCTACCTTGAGGGATATCATTCGCTAGGATGGCAATGCGTCGTCTTACAGGTTCGTTAAATGCGTTGAGTACATCATTCAAGCTTTGTGGTTGATGCTTCTCGATCCAGTCAGTGACTAACGCTAGCGCGAGGTGGCGCTTTTTGTAGGTATAGCCGTTATAGCGATACTCTGAGTAATCTTTTTCGCCTTTTTGAACGCTTGTGCGCTGCTCAGCACGCTTCTCTCGGAACTTCACCTGGTACTCTTCCACCTCGGGTACAGGGATGATCTGTTCGGCATTGATCAGTACATCTTCTTTGTAACGGTAGGGCGTGAGGCGCACGCAACTGATATCGATTCCTTTATCACGCAACCACAAGACAGAGGTGGTGAGTTCTTTACCGAAGTCCGCTGAGGTTAGAACGATTCGAACATCGTTACCAAAGTCATCTAAGCTGTTTTCATCAAGATCGACAAACTCCAGAATGGCTTTGCGGGCCTCAACCTCTTGACCTTCTTTTTTTAAGTACTGGGCATAGTAGTCACACGCTTTATCGAATGTCATGGTAGAGATCATTGCGGCATAGCGTAGCGCTTGCAGTTCCATATGCGCACCGATTTCATCCCGTTTAAGCTCGATGACCACTAAGTTGGCATTTTTATCGATGGCTAGAAGGTCTATTCGGCGACGGCTGTCTTCCCAGTCTGAAAACTCTTCTGATATCACCAAACAATCAGGAGCGATGGCATCAATACAGCCTTTCAGCGCTTCTTGTAAATCGTGCCGCTCTTGCAGCCCTTCGGCTGCAAAGGTGGTTGGTGTAAGTGCGGTGAGGTTTTTGTTGGCGATATTGTAGAGACTCATAGTTATACTGCTCGCTCAACAATTGCATCGGTGAGGTGTAATTGGGTGATTTGAGACTCTCGAAGTCTGACTTTTAAGCGCTCACATATACTGAGCAAGTCACTAACTTTTTCTGTGATACGGACTTGTTCATTTAGAGGAGGAAGCGGTAAGTGCATTTCACCAACATCACTCAACCTAAAGCTATTTTTAATACCTCGTTGTGGAGCATCAAACTGATATTTAGCTAGTGGAGACCTCATAAAATCAGGGAAGTATTTTCCTTGGCATTCTGGCATAAATCGTAATAAGCACGTATGTTGGTTTATGTATGCTTCACCAAACTCTTCAGGAATTAATCCCAAGTTACCGACATCACCTGTTATGGAAATTAATAGATCTCGCGCCTCCAATTTAGTTCGAGAGCCTTCGCCCCCTTTAGGTGGGCGTACAAACCTTAAATTGTCTACACGCAGCTCGTAGCTGCCTCGGGATAAATTGCCCATGGTGACAAATAGAGCACCAGAGTCAGAGTAATATTTAGCCCAATCTCGAGAACCCGATGTAGTAAATAGAGCTACATCTTGAATTCGACACCACTCCCATCCATTCGGTAGTTCAAACGGCTTTTCATCTTCAGCAATCGGTGGAAGAACTTTTTGCTTCTTGATTTTCTTCTCTTTGACTAACTGTGCTTTTTCTTCCGCTATTCTTTTCAGTAACTCAGCAGCAGGTTCATCGCTTGGATCTTGCGGAACCAACTTACCCATCACTGCCAGTTGCAAGATGGTTTGTTTAAGCTGGTCGATACTCTCTTCAGTGGTGAACAAGGTATCGAAATGCTCGCTGATTCGCGCCCAGTTTTGCATTAACTCGTCAGCATCGGCGGAGGTGGTGAGTGTGTCCAACAGAGTTGTTACTAGCACTTGATGCGCCTCGATACTGGCTTCGGTTTGTTGCTCAAGCTGATCGCAGAGTGCCATTAACTCATCGACTTTGGCGACGATGCGGTGTTGTTCTTTTAATGGTGGTGTTGGTAGCAAAATAGATCGACTTTTCGTCACAGATATATTGTCTTGCCCTGCTGTCCCGATTAAGTCAATTGCTTTAAGGAACGTACCAGCTCTTAAGTAGGTATAAATATATGTGTTTAGAGCAGTCTCTATCGGCCTAAAAAAAGTAATAGCCTGATTGCAGTTCCACTCAGGGTAATCATTTGAGATGATCGCAACTTTACCTAACGGTGGCCCCACGATATTCATAATGACATCGCCAGGGTAAAGGCAAGATCGTTTTAACTTAGTTAAGTGGCACTCAATATCCACAAACTGTGGTTTATAGTCAAAATCTACTTTCTGATCTCTAATGTTATAAACCTTCAGATACGGAATACCTTCACTTTCATTGAAACTACTTTTTGGCGGGGTTGAACCTGACGTGATTCCAAAACAGATATCATCTAGACGACACCACTCCCAATTTTCTGGTATCAAATATGGCAGTTCGTCATCAGAGATAGCTGGCAGATCTTTCTGCTTCTTAATCTTTTTTTCTTTGACCAACTTAGCTTTTTCAACCGATATTCGCTCAAGCAAAACAGAAGCAGGCTCGTCATTAGGATCTTGAGGAACCAGCTTTCCTTGCACAGCCAACTCCAGAATTAGCTCACGCAGCTTTTTAACGCCATACAGTTCTAACTTCTTACTGCTGCCTCTACCAGAGGTCGATTTAGTCTTTACTGCTGACGTCCAAATATCAATATGCTCGGTGATCAAGTTCTCTATAGCCATTATTGTTCTCCACCTTGCTTTTTATCTTGAATGGTAGAGCTAAGCGCATCGCCGAGAATGCCTTTCAGTTGGTCACGCAGTGCTTTGATGTCTTGTTGTTGCTGCTGATAGTTCGCCAGTAACTCTTCAGGATCATGGCTGATTACTTCGTCCTGATACGGGTTTTTAATATCAAGGTTAAAGTTGCGCTCGATTATATCTTCAATCGACACTTTCCAAGCTTGCTTGGTCTCGATGCGGCTAGTGAATCCATCGGCCTCGTTACCCCACCAATCGATCTCTGGCTGGAACTCCTCAAACTTCATCGGTTTGGTTTTGCTGTAGTTCTTCACGCCTTCTGGGTAAGGGTGCTCATAGAACCACACTTCTTTGGTCGGTTGGCCTTTGGTAAAGAACAGAATGTTGGTCTTAATACCTGTGTATGGGTTGAACACGCCATTAGGTAAGCGAACAATCGTGTGAAGGTTACACTCTTCCGTCAGCATCTTTTTGATTTTGGTTTTTACGCCTTCACCAAACAAGGTGCCATCAGGCAATACCACACCAGCGCGACCATCTTTATCCAATACTTCGACAATAAGCTGCAAGAATAGGTCAGCCGTTTCACGAGTTTGCATTTCGGCAGGGAAGTTCTTTTCAATCCCGTCCTCTTCTGTGCCGCCAAACGGTGGGTTAGTCGCAATCACATTGATATTGCTGTCCCAGCTTGAAAGCGGCTTGTTAAGCGTGTTGCCATGCTTAATCTGCACAGGGACTTCGATGCCGTGGAGCATCATATTGGTGATACACAGCAAATGTGGCAGTTGTTTCTTCTCTACACCATGGATTTGCTTTTGCAGCGTTTGGTGGTCGGCTGCGCTTGTTACGTAGTTCTCTTTGACGTGATCGAACGAGCAAGCCAGGAATCCGCCAGTACCGCAGGCGGGATCCATAATCTGCTCACCTAGTTTAGGGTCAAGACGATTAACGATAAAGCGAGTCACCGCGCGAGGGGTATAGAACTCACCCGCATTACCTGCACTTTGTAGATCGCGTAGGATTTGCTCGTAGATGTCACCAAACAAGTGACGTTCTTTAGAGTCAGTAAAGTCGATTTCGTTGAGCTTGTTAATCACCTGACGCAGCAGTGTGCCATTTTTCATGTAGTTGAAGGCGTCACTAAAGGCTTCTTTCACCACAAAACCACGTGGGTTGGTGTCTTTCGGTGCGGTTAGGTTTTTTAACGTAGGGAATAGGTCATCATTGATGAATTCCAGCAGCTCATCACCTGTAATGCCTTGGTTATCTGCCGCCCAGTTGCGCCATAGGTACTTGGCTGGGATGGGTTCGCGGTAATCATCTAACTCGAACTCTAGCTCTTCCTCTTGAGCATCAAACACTTTAAGGAATAAAAGCCACGACATTTGGCCTAGACGCTGCGCGTCACCATCCACACCCGCATCTTTACGCATGATGTCTTGAATAGACTTGATAACTGAACTGATTGACATGGAGTTCTACTACTAACTGACTGAAAAAATTGGGGCAGATTATAGCAGAAATGGGTCGAAGAAAATGAACTTATCGCTATGAAACTATGTTTGTAATTGTGGTTTAATAATGAATCAGTGATATAAATGAAATAATAAAAAATATAACCAGGTTGTCTAGAAAATGAAGGTTGAGTGTCCCCATTGTCACACTGACAATGTTATTGAATATGCAGAGAATATCTCGTGTGAGAAGTGTGAAAAAAGCTTCAAAGGCTTTAAATTTAGTAAACGGAAACTGGTATCTGCCAGTACTGCATTGGTCGTGGGCGTGGTTGGTGGTTATAAGGTGAATGGTGCTTTTGATGAAGAGCGTTACCCATTAGAAGTAGAGTATGCCATCGTTGATACCTGCATAAACTCGTCAAAAAATATGGTGTCGGTGAGTTGGTATGAGAGTAAGCGAGAAACGTGTTTATGCGCTCTTTCACAAACGGAAAAGTCTGTGCCGTATACCGATTACAAATCTGATCAAAACTTGTTTTTGAGTAATTTCAAGCTGAATGCAAGAAGTTGTTCATAATAGAAAAATGAGGCAGCTAGACTGCCTCATTTATATCTAATGTGCTTAGCGTTTAGGTGTGTTGCCACGACCTTTGCCTGAAGGCTTGCCAGTTGTGCTTGGGTAGTTTGGATTACCTTTCGGCGCAGTCTTTGGTGCAGAACTTGGTTTTGCCATGATGGTGACTCCTATTTACCTTGTTTTTGGTTGTTGGCAGCAGCGCGTTGAGCGCGAGCCGCGAATGAATCTTTAGAGACTTGTCCGCCATTTTGTTGTGCTTGATTCGCTTGAATACGAGCAGCGGCTCCTGGGGTCATTGGTGCTTTGTTTTTAGACATAGTATTTTCCTTTTCATTAATTGAATGCTTGTCTCCGCTGAGACCATTGCATAGTAACTAGTAGGGTAGGGACAAATGGGGACAGCCCAAAAACAAAAGCAGATTCGAACCATGTTGGATGCCTTAGGCTGGAGCCATAAGCAACTGGCCGATGTTCTTTACGAAGAACTTCAGTGTTCTGAACATGAAGATATAGAAGATGTTTCCCCGCAGGAAATTCGTAAGTTTAGAGAGACTCTCAAGAAGCAGTTACAAAGGGAATCGACGCCAGAGAGTAGGCTTGAGCAGTATGTAAAAGTGATTTCGGAACATCCAGATTTTATTGCATTAGGGCTAGATGTCGTGGTTCCAAAATACGTTAACCATAGCTGCTTGAGTGACTATTCACTTGCAGAGTTAGCAGAGGTATCCAGTTGGTTGGATGATAGGGAGCAGGTAGATTAAAAACGGCTAAATAGCCGTTTTGTTCTAATTTCTTGAGTTTGTTGGTTGGCCTAGTGAAGTCGAAAGTTAGACAAATTGCTGTCACGATTGGATTTCAGCGGCTTGTATATCATCCGCTTTGCTACGTAGAGCTAGGTACAACACCCAAGTGATTAGCGCATCAGCAGTAATGCCCAAGCCGAACATTATGGCGATTCGTTCAAGAGTCGGTACAAAGATACCGATTTGATAAAGCACAAAAGCACAACCGTAAAACAAGGTGTTTACGATAAGTGATTGATACAGCATTAAATCCGTGCGTCCAATACCATAAAAGTAACTGTCTATGACATTGTTTAAACTGAAAATGACATAGAACCCAACCATCAGCCAAACTAGACTGGTGATTGATTCTGGGTTCTCTATTCCCATGACATTGGCTATAAAGCTGTTCCAAAGCGGTGCGGTGAGTATCCAAACAGCAATGATTCCTAACGTTATCCAAAGGTAGCCATTGACTCGCTCAGATGTTAACCCATTGTTTGTCGCAGCATCTTGCTTAACCAGTTGTCCTAATGTCAAAACGGGAAGTAGTAGCCAGCCCCAAATAAATTGATTAGCAACCCAGAACGTTCCCGCTTGTTGTACTTGGTTAATAAGTTGAAGAATCATGACAATAAAGGCAGTATTTCGCACGAGTGACTCAAGCCCTGACTTCCATCCAATTTTTGCCCATTCTTTGAGCCATTGCGATTGATCTCCTTTAGAAAACTTGAAGCTCAGAGTGATCCCTGATTTCGATAAATAAATCAGGGCAAACAGCGCGAGAAGACTATTGACTACGATATTACTCAGAGCAATACCATTCACTCCTAACTGAAGGGAGTAAGGTAGTTGACTGACGAAGACGCTGTCACAAAGGACAGTCATGAGCATTTGTACTATTAGGAGACCATACAGCGCCTTTCGTTCATTTCTTAGGACTAGAACCAAAGACAAAAAAGCATAGAAGCTAGAGAGCAAAATAGCGGCAGATTCCAATCGAATGTATTGGATTGTTTGGGTCAATAATTCAGCCTGTTGCTGCATAGCATCTACAAAGTTCGGGGCTAGCCACAATACCATTAAGGTCACCACAAAGTAGCAAATCAAGGTAACCAAAAGAGATAGACTGGCTCTTTCGCGAAAAGCTTCATTACTATGAATAACTCTGCCTAGAATAAATGCTAGAGGGATAAGTAATGCTTCGCTGAGGACTTCATATCCTACATTTAGCCATGCAACTTGTGCTGCAATACTAAAAGTCCTTGGGCTAGGGATGCTGCCCAAGAAATGGATTCGTGTAGTTGAGTAGATTAATGGTATTAAGCTTGTCAGAATCAGCACTAGCCACAGTTGGTAGTTGATTGTTTTTATTTGATGATTTTTCAATTTTTAAGCCTTGTTATCTTCACTAGGGATCTCGTGGAGAAAGCGACTCTCCACAGAGAAATAGCCATTACTTTTAATCAGTTGTTTCTTTCTAAGCCGTTCGAACAGTGTGATGAGGTACTGATAAAGTTCAGTATATTGCACTGTACTGATATGAGTTGCTGAGCCTTTAAATACTTGCCATGGGAAGTCAATCAATGTTGTAGCAGCGTGTTTGGGAAGGTAGTTGTGTTTAAACTCACTTAGCAATAAATGTTCTAGCTGAACACAATAGTGCTGGATGATAGAGCAGTGAAAGTGGTACTTGTAACTGTCGTTGTTAGCGATAAGGTTCGGTAAGGAGCAAAATAAAAAGTAAACCTGAGCGGCCAACTCTTTGGCTTGCTTTCGCTCGCTTGTATGTGTTTTGGTAACGGCGTCTAATTGTTCTGCAAGACCAAGTTCACCCTTTAAAATAGTGAAGTGAACGTTGTAGATTTGTGACTCACGATAATAAAGAGAAATGTCAGACAGCGATTGGCCTACAACGATTTCTATAAGCAAACGGTCTTGTGTTCTAAGAGTGATTTTCGACCCCAAAATATCGGTATGAGCCAATTGTTCACCGAACAATCTGAGGAGCCTTTCATGCCAACCCTGAACCGAAATCGATGACTGAATAAATAAATCGATATCAGAGCGCTTTGTTAACTGATTAGCGCCCAAACTTCCGTAAAGTAGAGCTGTAGATACGCTTGTATCTGTGCTCAATACTTTATTAAGTTTACTGACCCAAGTGTGTTGAGATAATGGGAAGTCCGCCCAGAAGGCATCAAAGTTCTCAGAGAAATCAAAGCAGTAAGACTGCCAAATTTGTCTTTGCCAGTGAGTTTCTAGTTCCGTCGGTATGATTTTATCTTTCAAAAATCTAATAGTTTCATCAACAGCTTGCAGTTTTTTGTAGGACGATGGGTAAGGGATTTCTGAGTATCTCTCGTCATCAATTGCATTGATACTCTGCTCAATATCTCTAGTACAACAGATTAATATGCCTGTTTTCCTATCTAATTGACTGGTAAGAAGGCTAGCTGTTTGACCGTATCCTGTGAATTCAACAATCGCATTTTCCTGTTGTTTAACCGCAGCAAGGAAATGCTCACAAGCAAGTTGCTCACCTTGCTCGGTTCCATCGCCAAAGCGAATTCGATACTCATCTAATGATAAATAAATGAACTCAGGCAAACGTCCTTGTATTTGTTTGCTTAACGTTGTTTTGCCTGAATTTAGGTTACCAAAAATATAGATATGCATGATGACTTGAGGTCATTAACCAAGCTAAAGAAGCTCTAGCTTGGTTTAAATGGTGATTAGGCTGATTGATAAATCTCAGCTTCCAACTCAGAAATCGCTTCTAAGTATTGCTCTTTTCCGCCAAAGCACTTTTTGACGATTTCAGCAGGGCGTCCCATCTCGTCAAAAGGCTTAACTTTGAGTACATGAATATTCTCAATCTCTTGAACGCCTTCGTCTGCGTACTTGTCCAGTAAGTTGTTCAACACCTGCTGAGCCGTTTCACCGTACTTAGTGAAGTAGTTGCGCTTTTTGACGTTGTCAGCGCGTTCTTTTCTAGTGAGTGCTGGTTGGTCATACACGACATGACAAATCATGTCGAATGGGTCGAGATCTTTGCCGACTTCCAGCTCTAATGCTTCCCAGATGATGCCTTCCTCTGCCAGTTCATCAATGATTGCTTGCTTTTTATCGGCATCTTGCCAGCGCTTAACAAAGTCATCCATTGAGGTGAACTGTTTTGCCATCGTCTTGCGGGTATAGTCTTTGAACGATTCGGTTACGAGTTTACCGTCGGAATCGTAGTATTGAACACGTTCGGCAATGGCTTTCACCGTTACACCGTTGACATGGAACTTTCTAACTCGGTTTTCATCCTGCCAATCATCATCGGAATTGCTACCGTCAGAAGGAGATAAACCTGAGTCGTATGGAGCTTCTGGTTCTTGGATGCTTTCAGGGTCGATATCTTCCCCTTCAAATGGATCATCTTGTTCAAGTTCATCCTCACCATCGATGATCTCATCGAGTCCTTCATCGGTATCAAAGTCTTCTGGTTTTGTCTCTTTAACTCGCTCAGGGACACCATCAAAGCGCTCATCAGCGAACAGTTCAGTCGCTTTTTTAAAGTCGAGAATGGTAAACCATAGCTTTCCGTAACGATCATCAATACGAGTACCACGACCGATGATCTGCTTAAACTTGGTCATCGACTGAATGCCCTGGTCAAGAACAACCAGTTTGCAAGTTTTTGCATCGACACCTGTTGTCATGAGTTCTGAGGTGGTCGCGATAACAGGGTAAGCCTTTTTGGGGTTAATGAAGTTATCAAGCTGAGCTTTGCCGATTTCATCATCACCTGTAATTTTCATTACGTATTTTTCATTCTTAGCAACTTGCTCAGGGTTGCAGTTGATTAGTGCTCGACGCATACGCTCTGCGTGGTCAATGTCATTACAGAACACAATGGTCTTCGCCATCGGGTCGGTGCGCTTGAGGTAGCTGGTGATGGTCTGTGCAACAAGTTCTGTTCGCTCATCAATGACCATAGTTCTGTCGAAGTCTTTCTGGTTATAGATCCTGTCTTCGATAACTTCACCATGTTTATCGACTTGTCCTTTGGTTGGTCGCCAACCTTGTAAATCTACATCGATATCCACACGCACAACTTTGTAAGGGGCTAAGAAACCGTCTTCAATACCTTGCTTTAGAGAGTAGGTATAAATGGCGTCGCCAAAGTACTCGGTGTTAGACACGATATCGGTTTCTTTCGGTGTCGCGGTTAGCCCTATTTGAGTCGCAGAACCGAAATACTCAAGAATCTCGCGCCATGCGCTGTCTTCAGCGGCACTGCCACGATGGCACTCGTCAACGACAATAAGATCAAAGAAATCAGGATCGACCTGTTTGTATGCTTTTTGGTGCTCTTCTGGGCCAGTCAGAGCTTGATACAGAGCTAGGTGGATTTCGTAAGCGGGATCGACTGTTCGACCAGTGACTTTGGTCATAGCGGTGCCAAACGGCTGGAAGTCGTTGGTCTTAGTTTGATCGACCAGAATGTTTCTGTCCGCCAAAAACAGGATGCGTTTTTTGGCTCGGGACTTCCACAGTCGCCAAATAATCTGGAATGCAGTGTAAGTTTTGCCCGTACCCGTTGCCATAACCAAGAGTACACGGTTTTGTCCTGCTGCGACCGCTTCCACGGTTTTGTTTATCGCTTGTAGCTGATAGTAGCGCGGGGACTTGCCGCTACCATCATCATGGTAATCTTGAGTAATGACTGGAAGGTGCTCGGTTTTGTAGCCTTTCCAAACGCAATACTTGTCCCATAGTTGCTGAGGTGTTGGGAAGTCTTCAAGTCGAATTTCAGTTTCGAGTTGAGCTGGGTTGGTTTTGTCGTGGAAGATAAAACCGTCGCCATTTGAGGCAAAGACAAAAGGGACTTCAAGTAGGCTGGCGTAATCTAGACCTTGTTGCATACCTTTGCCGACTTCATGTTTGTTAGCTTTTGCTTCGACAACTGCTAGAGGCATGCTCGGTTTATGGTAAAGGACGATGTCCGCAGATTTTACCTTTTTCCTCGCTGCTGCCTGACCACGAACGATGACCTTACCGTCACGTAGTTTTACCTCTTGACGGATTTGAGACATATCATCCCATCCAGCATCTTTGATAGCAGGAAGAATGAATTTCGTGATGATGTCGGTTTCAGATAGCTTTGATTTATTGATTGTCGATTCCATGCGATTAGCCAGCTCAGTACAAATGCATTTCATGACTATACCAAAGGATGCATAAAAGCAGAAAAGATACTGACTTATCAGTGAAGTGGATGGTGTTTTTCTAAAATAGGCAAAGGAACTACACAGGTAGAAATCTACACTGCGAGAGCAGTGTAGTTGTTCGTGAAAAAGCTTAAGGGCTTAAGCCTCATCTATTCTAACAAGTCTGGACGGTCTACTGGTAAAAGATCAGTTACCTCACAATCGAGAACTCGAGCTAGCTGGTAAAGCTTTTCAACTGTGATTCGAACGCCATCTCTTTCTACCTTACCTAAGTAACCACGACTAAAGCCCGCCTTGATACTCGCATCGGAGCTTGATAGTCCGATTTTTGTTCGTTTATCAATGATATTTTGAGCTATTTCTTTCGCTAAATTATTCATATCGTTACATGACGAAGTTTTTTTTCAGTTTACATCAGTCATTGAATTGACTCCATGATAATCACTTGACTTAAATACGAGTGGGTAATATATTATCCACTGTGGATTGGATAATATATTACCCATTTGATAAGGAAGTATATGAGAGTAGGTACTAAAGAGTTGTACAAAATCGGTTTGGAAACTCTTCAGCATTATGAGCAAGAAGAGTATTTCAGCTTGTTTAGTTACCGAAAGCTATTGAGGCCTTTTCTCGAGACGCATTACTGCATTGATGAACATATTGAGCGGTTTAATAATCAGTCTTATCGAATTTTGAAAATACTAGAACAGGAAGGGAAGGTTGTGCGATTAAGTCCCCCTCGAATAAATAACGCTCAATTTGTTGCAGTCGGAGGCACAAAAGTCACACAAGAAAAGCATAGAGTAGGCCAAGGGTATTTAGAGTCTGAGCTAGTTAGCGAAGAGCGACAATACCAAGATCAGTTGAACACTAAACTTGTTGAAATTAATGACCAAATAGTTGCGCATAAAGAACTGCTAGATCTGTTTCCAGTTCATGGTGAACATTTGAACAACGAAATAGAAAAGCTAGAGCGTGAAGCATTACTTACTGAATATAAGAAAGAAATTATGGGGAAGATTATTAATCAAGAGAAACGCTAATCGTACATAAGGGTGGTTCTCGACCTGCGGTCCGCACTATAGGAACCAGTTCGTAGTTGGACTCTCTTTGTAGTCATTCCCATGCGTGGGAATGAGTCAGCGGTTCGATAGTGATTTGTGAGGTGCTATGGGATCTTGCTTTAATTTGTGGGGGAATTTTCTCTGCTTTCAATGACTAAGCTTTGTTCGGCTGCAAACGCTTCGAGAATTGAGTCTACGATGTCGACGTAGTAGGTATAGCGACAGAAAAATCTAATATGAGTCTTATTGCTGTTAATGATAGCGCGAACATTATTCATTCCATTGTCTATACAAAATTGATCTTTGCTAGACTCACTCTGAACAGCGCGTTGCCCATTAAATTTCGTTTTAGACAGGTTGTTTAACACCTCCCTAATGTTCATTTGTTGAGTAATTACCAACGCATTACTACATTGTTGCATCACTGTCTCCTAAAGTTTCGACTATAGGTAATATAGTATATCCATTCCCATGCGCGGGAATGGATCATCGTGATGTAGAGTTACTTACTCCTATTAGTACGGTAGCTCTGTTGTTTGTTCTTCGAGCCATAATTCAATCGTGTCTCGTTTCCAGCCCACAACTCTTGGACTGATTGAACAAGCCGCAGGGAGACGGCCTTCTTTCCGCCATCGCCAAACAGTAACTTTGCTTATATTTAGGTATGTAGCTAACTCATTTATTCTTATAAATTTTTTATTATTCATTTTATTAAGCTCTTATTTTTGTTATTGCTTGATGTAATCATACGAAAGAGTCTGTACTCTTCGTAGAGTAAGTAAAAGACACAATAGGGTTGACATGGTGGATGAGTTAGCTGCGCCTATGTTACGCAAGCAGTTGTTGAAGAATTTAGAATCATTAGAAGAGCAAGCTAAGATTGAAGGGAAACGACTAACTCAAAAAAAGAACGTAAACGGTATCTCGATATTAACTGCATTAGAAGTTGAGCTTGATCAAGGCGTAGCCGCAATTTTGGCTCAAAACATATCATTTTTAACTTCTTTCGTGGGAAAACCACCCGCGACAGTAAAAGAGTTTGTTCGGTTTGCTGGGGGGCTTAGTAATACGATTGAAAAGCTCATGGACTATAGGACTGGTGATAAGCCCTTGTTGCAACATCAGGAGTCAGCAGTAATAGACTATGTTGATGCCATTGAGCAAATGCTTGTCAAAGCAAAGGGGTTTACTCCCCAAAAGCCATCGTCTGACAAATCCAAGAAAGATTATACTGAACAGGCTTTACCGTTCTGTGCATTATGCTTTAAGCGAGTGAATCAGTCACCTTATTACTGTAAGGATCATCACTCTTCTAGGAGTGCTTTAGCATATAAGAAAGCCACAAGAAGATTGATTTCTGCCGTCTATCGCCATAGTGATGATGAAGATGCGCAAAGTAAGCTAGAAGACTATAAACAAGGTAAAGAACGCTTGGATGCAAGAACTCTTTATTCTTGGCTTAACTTATTCTCAGTAGAGCCGCGATTGGTGATGTCTGAGCTACTCAAACTGGATCGAGATAATGCAGGCTGGCAAAGCTATGCTGAAGCTGTACTTACATTTACACGGGAGCATTACCCCCATGCTTACGAGCAAATTAATGATATCGACAACATTACTTCTTGCTACGACGATTGGATTGTAAACGTTGCAAGGGTGCTAGGAGGGGACGTTGAGGCAAACTTGTGGAAAATTAAGGATGCTCTGATCTGGTTAAAGAGTGCGAATAACATTCAAAAATCGTTGACACTCCTAAACTGTATACGCAGATATGAAGCGTTTATGATAGTTAATAATTTCCCCGTTTTAAGCGGAGCGAAACAAGGCACCAATCCTAACATAGCGAAGCGTGAACAGTTGAAACAGCTATTAAAAGAAAGAGATGATGACCCATCTCTTACGATGAATGAGATTGCGAGAATATTAGGTGTGTCACGAACTGCTGTATACAAATTGAAGAATAAAGTTATTTAGCACTAGAGGGTCAACTATAATAATTTGATTGCCAAATAGGTAAATAACTAAATGTATTCATGCTGGCAAGCAGCATGATTTTTCGTGGAATAGTGTCTCTATTAAATGCCTTGAGTTTTCTTGTTTGAATAATAATTGTTTTTATATTGTCGTTTTTATTCAATGGTTATTAATCCTTGGACCTAAATAAGGCTACATTCCCTCAAAAAAATATGTTATAAATATTATGACTGTTATAACTATTATAACGGTTATAGCTTTTAATATAAGGAGCAAGACCGAAAAATTAAAAACAAATGAGCAAAGTTTGCTCTTGTTGATTTTTTTTCGTTGTCGCAGAGAGCAATTGCTGTGTCGCAAAAGACAGTTTTAGTGCTTCGTGTGACATTTTCTATTGCTTCGCACGTAAAGTGAACTTTCGTGCATCGAAAAAATCCGCTTTGCTCTTCATCGGATTTTTAGGGATAACTAAAGTAGTTTATGTTTCCATAAAGCCTTTATCCATAAGGGTGACTAGTATTACTTTAGGGATGTAAATAGGTAAGTTCAGGACTGAAAATGTTCAGAACAGTGTTCAAACATAACTTGTTTTTTCATATTAAAAAACAAAAAACAAAAAACAAAAAACTAATGTAGTTATGAACTTACGAGAACAGTGTTCTTGATAATACCGATAACGATTTAATTTGGTATTGTTCTCACTAGAAGCCCTGTAGTGCCTATTTCCCCACCTGTTCAGAGTTACCAATCTATCTATTGGCGCAGAGTTAGCTAGGCTACAGAGCTTAGCTCTGTAGCTTTTCTATTAAGAATGACCAGTGCTCTACTTAGTCAGTTAATCCTAGCCTAGATTCAAACTCGTGTTTGGACAAAGGCATGTTAGTGTAATAACACCAACATGCTCATAGTAGACTTAGAAAAGTATCTTGAAACCTAAGAGGTTGGCTCGAAGATTGTTTCTTCGGTGGCCGCTTCTTCCGCGCTAATATCACCGCTTGAGATACCAAGCATTAAATTTATCATTTGTACTAGAGAGCATGCCTTTTGCCCATCCTCCCAAGCCAATTCTAACGCATGTGATACTGCCAGAGGGTTTTTCAATAGGCCTTTAGCTTGACCATATTTAGATATCGCTGAATCTCTATGTCCTTTCCACTTTTCCCCTAATTCTTCTTCGAGCAAGTCTGTTATATTTGTTTTCCAAATGGTTATATTATCGAGAAAAACATGCTCTTCTGTAGGCCACTTGAACCCTTCAGGTTGCCCACAAAGTTTCAATATTGAACCATTATCTTTTTTGTGTTTAGTAATCTCCCCGTTTAGGAAGTTAGCCTTATCGGCTTTTTCTGGGTCATCCTTGATAGCATCATATGATGCTTGTTTGTTTGTATCGCCATCAATTAGAACAAATGTCGGAATGTCCAGCAACCGTGCAATGCAAAGAGGTCTTAAAATCTCGCTTTTCCCATGTACTGGTACAATATGACCACCTTGACGCCTAAATTC
Source organism: Vibrio sp. 1978 (assembly GCF_033344345.1). Lineage (NCBI taxonomy): Bacteria > Pseudomonadati > Pseudomonadota > Gammaproteobacteria > Vibrionales > Vibrionaceae > Vibrio > Vibrio sp. 1978. Next base: position 71,582 of record NZ_JAWPOP010000011.1, on the reverse strand, counting down.
TCCGTACACACCCATTAAATGCATATAGGTCGTCAATATAGAAACGTCTTCTACGCCTTCAACAAATATTACCTTTTGTGAAAAAAACATTTCATTCAGCTCAGGGCTTAATGTTGGTGATACCTTGGCGACTAAAGCTGAAGGGTTAGTTGGCTTCGATTCTACCGTATTTAATTTGTCAGCGATTTCCTGATAAGTAACTCGCGAAATTATTGATTCACTTGGATTTCCAGTTTCACGAACCATTCGAATACTTGAAACATTATTCGATGGTACAAAGTATGGGCTATGGGAACATAGTAAAACCTGAGCTGTGTCCTCAGACAGTTTGAACAGGGTTTCAGCTAAATACCTAACTTGAGGGGGGTGTTGGTACAGCTCTGGTTCTTCAATAGCCATTAATAGCTTCGGGCTTTCCGAACTATCTATGTTTACAAGCTCTTGTAGCAAAGCAAAAATGTATGAGCGCTGCATTCCATGTCCGAAGCGTGCCAGTTCCCCTTCATATCCATTGTCACCGATCACTACTTGTGCGATAGGTTCTTCGACCTTAATTGTTTTTTGCTCTTCATAGTTCCATTTGACATGAGCCTGTATATCGGGTTTTGACCATACTTTGAGTCGTTTTTCTATGGAAGCGGAGACAGACTTAAGTACACTTTGCTGCGCTGCTAACATCTGATTATACGCACTTCTAGCATCGCTATAAATTTTAGATAACTCACCATCAAATGTAATTTGAGAGCGTACCGTCCTGTCTAATAGTATTCCTAAGGCAGAGTTTTTAGACTCTTCTGCTTCCTTTGAAATATCTTTAGTGGCAGGGATAAATACCCACTGTATATGAGGAGCAAGACGGTTACTGCCCTTGGAAGCACCATAGAACTGATCTTCACTAGGAATATATGTACAAAGATCAGAGTTTGCCTCTTCAAATTCTCGAAGTGCGCTTTCCATATCCGCCTTTGTTTTAACGTTCGCTAGAGTGCTGAACTGTGATTGTGCTTTGATTCCGTCATAAATAGTTTTTAAATCAACTACTTTTACTCCAGACTTTTGAGCTGAAAACCAAGAGGCAAACTCAGCAATTACTTTTCTTTGCCCGTACTGTTTTACCACTGCATTGCCGCTATCAGCATCATAAGTAGCTTCAGCAGTAATCGTGAGTTCGTCTTGACGAACATAAGCCGCAAGATCTTCCCTAGCTTGCTCCGTAAGTTCTCCAAACGTAACAGTAATCTTGATTGGGTCATTTGTATTTTTGTGGTGAAAATCATCTTCTGACAATTTAATTAAATCTGTTTGCGAGTTTTTGTTTTCTCTAAAGAAAAGATTTAGAGCATTAATCACTGTTGATTTACCAGAGCTATTAGCCCCAATGAAGCAACTATAGTCAGATATATCTACTTCTTGTTCTTTAAATGACCTGAAGTTTTCGATTTTTAATTTTGTGATTTTCATGATAGCCCCTAACCAAACATGCTGATTTTATGGCAACGCCTGACGCTCTTGCCTTATGTCCATGGTGAAGATATTGATTATGAAACTCAATGATTACCTATCTATAGTGTGAGTCTAGAGCAGATCAAAGGATGAAATTACGGAACAGTACTTGGATTAGATTAATGTGATCAAGCAGTAAGCTGTAAAACTACTGTGGGTAACTGCTCTAGCTAACTATAGGGCAGATCTGAACTAGGTGGCACTTTTTGATAAAAGTGCCACGAGTAAAATTTCAAGCCTATGAAGCCTCTGGACAGAAGTCGTTTAGAGTTCGGACTTAAATTAGTGTTTAAGCTGGAGATACACACGTCATAGTCTATTCTCAATAAATACTCATTAGGCTGAGTATGCTCAAACGTTGCTAAATTTAACGATATTTCATTTATTTAAACTATGTGGCACCAAATATTTTAATTTAGCAAAAGTGTAATAGTATTGATGAGTTATGTGGTGACGAGATGATTAATTTTTTTGCTGGATTATTAATTGATGACGAAGGTAGCTTTAATCGTTACCAGACAGAATTAATTAAGAGCATTGCGGGAAATGGTTCTGAAGAAGTAATTAAAGCTCGAGAATATTTTGATGACCCAAACCTTAACCCCGATGTTAAGAATAGGATTACTTTATGTTACATTCAACTACGATCATCGATTATTAAAACGGTAAATCTCGACATAAATGAAGTACGTGCTGTCGGAGCATTATGTTTCAAACTAGCCGTGGATAGTGTAAAGTTGGAGCTAAAATTTCAGCAAAAACCTAGTATTCCAATTTGGTTGAAGACCGCAAAAAAGGACTTTAATAAGACCATAAACAAAAAAGAAAAAGCACTGCGTGGTGTTGAAATAAACTTCATAAATGAACCGACTTTTAAGTTGATAGCGAGAAATAACACAATAAATGTATATGGTTTTACGAGAGAATTTCTAGTGGCATTTAACGCTGCAGCGATTTTTTGCATTTCATGTAATTCTGACATGGAAATGTATTCAACAGGGGAAATACTTTCCGAAACATCCGATTTATTTGTAAAGTTAGTTTTACCTTATTTCATGTTCCTAAATGACGAAATCCCAATGAGTAAACTACCTGATATAGCTTATAAAAATTTAGACGATGCTTTGTTAGTCATTGAACTGACTAAGATACAAATGTTCTTTTTGATATCACATGAGCTAGGACACAACTACTACAGGCATGAAGAGTCTCCTTTTATGAATCGTGAAGAATATCTAAAAAAAGAATTAGAAGCAGATGATTTTGCACTGAATAAATTAAAAGCGAGATTCGAAAAAATTAACAGTGACATTATAAAAACTTCATTAATTCTATTGTTCAAGTTTATTGAACTAGAAAACTTAGTATCAAATAGAAATAGAAAAAATAATGTTAAAGAGTTAGTCGAGAGGAAGCTAAATGTGTTTGGAAAACTAGATTTTACAGGTTCAGAATCAATAATCTATAACGATGTAAGTTCAATTATTGATAAGTCAGAATATAAAATTAGTAAAATTAGCCCCGAAAAAATAAATGATATGTATGACAACCTCGCTTATCATTCGGTTTTGCATTCTTGGAGATGAATAAAATGAATCAAAAATTAAATTTACAGGTAAACGTTTCAAAGTTGGAAAATTTTAAATCTATTTTTGGTGGGAATTTTGAACCTGGAAAGAGAATATCTTTAGGTGAAATAGATTTAAAAATAAAAGATATAGAGGTTGGTTCAGGATTCATTGAGAATATCAATGTCGAATTCATATTAACATATAGCTCTGAAATTGGTTCAACAGTTTTATCTACCGCGATAATTGAATTGCTTAAAAATGGTGTTAAAAAGGTTAAGATAAATGGGTCACCCACTAGAATAAAAGAAAAAGAAATCATAAAAAAAATAGAGTTAGAGCACAAGAAGAATAGAGAAAGTGATGATGTACAGTAACTCGTTCTAGCCAGAGGTTGGTTTATAGTACTTTTGGGCAAAAACCACAAATGATTATGAATGTCTTTGTTGCCAGCACGGAATGGGGCAAAGGTGATTTAGGCAACCGAGAAGGATTTCTTCCGAGTTGCGAACCATAGTGCGCTCTTGAGCTTTAGCATTACACCAGATATCGCAAACAATGTAGTTGGGCTATTTACTACTAGTCTATTTCACTAAGTCGTTTTACATAAAACCCTTGGAGGATATGTGCTCTGGACAGATTTCTGACTAACTTCTGCTCATATACTGTTTGGAGTATAAAAATTAAATATACTCTGTGAAGTATATTGCTTTAATATACCCTGTGGAGTATATTTTCGCCATATACTTTATGGGGTATATAATGCATACTATCTTCATATCTAACTAAGGGTATCATAATGCTAGTCAACACACCGACAGCCCTCGGCACTGCGTTACGCGAAGCCCGAAAGGAAAGCGGCCTAAAGCAAACAGATCTTGGTCTGCGACAAGCAACAGTATCTAATTTTGAAAGCAACCCTGAAAAATCCACGATAGAAACATTGTTCAAGCTCCTGTCTATCAATGGACTAGAAATGCATATTGTGCCGAAAGGCAAGCACATTACTGAAACTAAAGGGGCTGTTGACGAATGGTGAATCGACTTCATGCTTACATGAATGGCGTAAAGGTTGGGGTACTTGAAAAGCGCACAAACGGCGCACATGTTTTCACTTACGATTCGGGTTGGGTTTTAGCACCAAATGGTCGTCCTATCTCGCTTTCTATGCCTCTCAGGAAGGATGCGTATACTGGCAGTGAGGTTATTAACTTCTTTGATAACTTACTGCCAGATAATCAGCAGATACGAGATAGAATAGCTGCTCGCTATAAAGCAGATACTAAACAGCCATTCGATCTATTAGCTAAGGTTGGTCGAGATGCTGTAGGTGCTATCACGCTAGTTCCAGAGGGCTTTGATGTAGATGATCATCGAACCATAACCGCAAAGGCGTTATCCAAAAAGGAATTGGTTAGAATCCTAAAGGGATATATGGAGGACGCTCCTTTGGGGATGCTGAAAGAGGAAGATGATTTTAGGATCTCGATAGCGGGAGCGCAGGAAAAGACAGCCTTACTGTTCCACGATGGAAGATGGATGCTACCACAGGGAATGACTCCAACTACGCATATTATCAAGCTGCCAATAGGTGAAATTGTTTCTCAGAACAATGTTATTGATTTGTCTGCTAGTGTAGATAATGAGTTGATTTGTATGAGGCTAGCAAAGGCGTTCGGCATTCAAACGGCAAACTGTGACATTATTCGTGCTGGTGATGTTCGTGCCTTGTCTGTTGAGCGATTTGACCGAAAATTATCTTCTGATAACAGCTATTACTTGCGCTTGCCCCATGAGGATTTTTGCCAGGCAAAAGGGATTCCCTCAGCTAGAAAATATGAAATTGACGGTGGTATCGGCATAGAAGAATCTATTGATATTTTGCGATACTCATACGAAATCAAAGATACCGTTACTTTTGCACGTTCTCAGATATTGTTTTGGCTACTAGCTGCCATTGACGGGCATGGAAAGAATTTCTCTGTAAGTATAGCCGCATCTGGTCGATATCAGCTTGCACCACTGTATGACATTATTTCGGCACATCCACTGACAGGTGGGCGTGGTTTGAGTGAGCGTAAGATCAAGATGGCAATGAGCTTACGTGGCACCAGTGGTCGAAAATGGAAGTGGCACCAACTTCAACCGCGCCATTTCGAAGATACCTTTCACACTATGAACGTCCCGAACATAAGGCGAGAAAAGGTTCGCTTATTGCTCGATGAGTTTGAATCGACGGCAATGGAGGTGATTGATTCTGTCGGAAACTCGCTACCAACTGATATCAATGAAAGCGTAAGAGATAAGATATTTAACGGTGTCTTAAAGACCGTCAAGAAAATTCAATTGACAAAAAAATAAATCAGTATTTAAAGAAAAGCCTCACAGTCGTGCAAGTTATTGCACGACTGTTTTGATATTTTTGGGGATGGTCAAGCTACCGCTCGCTTTGTTAGTTGTCAGCCACGCCTGTAACTCGAAAGGGCAATGGCTTGGTTGTGATTGAGCTATCGAGTCTTTCTTGGCAGTTATCGTAGATAAAATTAGTTGTATTAGGAGGTAAGGCTCTTTTTCTTCCAAGGAAGCTCTCTCTCAAAAAATACTAGCTTATAATCTTCAAGGCGTGAATTGAGCGCCTTTTCCCATAGTTCAAGTCCCAATCGTTTTTCATCAATGTACTCATACATATCATAGTGCCTACCAGATACATCATTGATAGCATGCCCCTGTATACGATCACGGTACTCTTTGGGAATCTTGATTTCCCCTCCCAATGTTTTTACTGTTCTCCGAAAGTCCCTAGCGACAAAAGGCCTAATTTTTGTAACTTTTTTGTAAGTTAGCAGTGCTTGAGCAATAGTGTTGGTAGGCATATGTTCATTTGAATTTGTTTTCTTAAAGAAAACAAATGGGCTACCAATAGTAGCCGTTTGTTCTCTGATTTCTTCTAGTATTTGGATTGCAGAGTTAGTCAGAGGAAGCATGTGATTTTTCTTTGTTTTTTGGAAAGCTTCGCTGACAAGAACAGTTTTTTGATCAAAATTTATGTGCGACCATTTGATCGTTACCACTTCGTGAGGTCGTTGCCCTCCCAGGTAAAAACAAAGCCTTAGCACTTGTCTGGTTTGGTATGCAAGGTTTAAATCATCAAATCTATGTTCCATGTCATAAAGTAATTGGGTTACTTCATTCCAAGATAGGAAGTGTGAACCAATTTTTTCAGGTTGTTTTGGTATTTTCGATATCGGATTGTGGTCAAGAGCGAATTTGGTTTCTCTTTTTCTGAATTTAGGGTTATTTTCGTACCCTAAAGCGAAGTTGAATGCCGCATGCAGAATGGAGCGAATTTTATTACTCTTGTCCACAAATCCTTCTTCAATTGGGATTGCTAATATGTCCAAAAAATCTTCAGTTTCAAAATCTTTCGCTTTTCGATGTATGTCGAGATGAGGGAACACATTTTTCACTATGAGCTGATATTCGTCTTCGTGACTACGATTTCCATTATCTTGTTTGTTCTGCTTATGGAACTCAATAAGTTGCTCAAAGGTGCCTAATTGATCTTTTTCACGTTCTGCTGTTTTCTTCTCTTCAGACTGCCTTTCTAGCTCATTTTTTGGATCTAATCCTTTAGAGAGCATTTCACTGTACTCGTTAGCTAGATCACGTGCTTTAGATAAAGTTAGAGCAGGGAACTTACCCAAAGCGATGAAAACTTCTTTCTTCTCTTTATGGTATTTGAACTTGAAGATCTTAGAACCTGCGGGAGTTACTTGAACAGTTAAGCGCCCAGTTCCTCTTTCGCCTGTACTATCTGGTTTATAGTAAGCAGTTTTTTTTGCAGGAAATGCTTCTATCTCTTTTACAGTTAACATATTAGTTACCTTGAATGAACTGCTATTAGCTAAACTTCGTAGTCGGCTATGTAGTCGGGTTACTGTTTAATCTAGTGTAGCCAAATGTAACTATAAGTGATACTGTTATCTTATTGATTGTCATTAAATCGTTGATTTTAAATGGTAATGTAACTTTAGGTAATTGTGTGTAATCCTGTGGCTACATCACTTCTAAGGATGTGGTCATAGGTTCGAATCCAATAGGGCGTGCCATTTATTCAAAAGCCTCGATAACTCTTTGAGTTGTCGGGGCTTTGTCGTTTTTAGGTTTTTGGCTGTAATTGCCACTCTATCTACAACTTTTGAATGGCATTCTAGCCATTGCAATTTCTAGCAATTAATATGGACGCATATTAATTACCTTTCGTTAACCTTTATGCCTGCCACTTCTAACTTTTATGACCGACACGCCGACTCTTTCGCGAAGCAATACACATCGATCCAGTTTGAGGATGTCCACGCGAGTTGGAGAGTCTTCTGGCCCCAGGCTGGAGATCGTGTGTTAGATGTTGGCGCGGGCTCTGGTCGAGACGCGAAATGGATGGCTGAGCATGGGTGTGAAGTTGTTGCGATCGAGCCTGCTCAAGCACTTCTAAGGCTTGGTAAGTCTTACTGTGGCGATTCCGTTACTTGGCTTGAAGATGCATTACCTAAGCTTGAGAAAACCATTAATCTTGGCTTTCGCTTCGATTTAATTCTTGTCAGTGCGGTATGGATGCATCTTGCGCCTACGCACCGTGAACGTGCATTTCGCAAACTTGCAAATTTGTTAGCGCCTAATGGTCGATTGGTGATTAGCCTTCGTCACGGTGACTTTTCTGACGGTCGTAAAGCTTATCCCGTATCGGTTGAAGAGCTCGAAAAGTTTGCAAAGAATAGCGCTTTAATGGTGAGAAACGTATCTCTCGATGACGATCAGTTAAAGCGAACGGGTGTATCTTGGCAAACTGTAGTGATGTCTTTGCCTGATGATGGTTCCGGTGATCTGAATAAGGTTCGCCACATTATCGTCAATGATTCCAAATCGGCTACCTATAAGCTCGCACTACTACGTACTTTACTACGTATTGCAGACGCTCATTCTGGTGCAGTGGTTGATCGCAGCGAAGGTAAAGTTGCAATCCCATTAGGATTAGTTGGCTTATATTGGATTCGTCAATTTAAGCGTTTAATCGATAAAGAGAACATCCAGCAAGGCTCGAACTCGTCTAAAGGGCTAGGTTTTATAAAGCCCGATGGCTGGGGCAGACTTTCCCATTTAAGTCCTGATGATCTTGCTATAGGCACGACATTTTTTGGTGAAGATGCAGTGGCGCTTGATAAAGCGATAAAAGACAGCTTAAAAACCATAAAAGATGGTCCCGTCACTTTTACCTATCAAGGTGATAAATCAAACCCTTACTTTGAAATGATTCGTTCAGCTAAGAAGCCAAAACGTTCAATTGTTGTGGATAGCGAGTTCCTCGAAGGTTATGGGCTGTTTGTGTTGGATGAAAGCCTTTGGGATTGTTTTCGATTGTATAACTCTTGGATTGAGCCGCTGGTGGTCAACCAATGGATTATGGAAATGCAACGATTTCGGTCTAATCAAGAGCGGGGTATTCCACTGCAAACGTATCATGATTGTTTGGTCTGGATTGATAAAGACCATGATACGCGAGTCGTGCGAAAGAGAATTGAACAGTTGAAGCTCAGCCATTGCGACATTGTCAGTGTATGGAGTGGAAGCAAATTACGAAATGAGTATCACGTTGATCACTGTTTGCCATTTGCTTATTGGCCCAACAATGATAAGTGGAACTTACTACCAACATCTAAGGTTGAAAACCTAAACAAGCGTGATCGTATTCCTGCTAGCTATCGATTAAACGCATCCAAGCCGCGAATTTTGGATTGGTGGCAGTTAGCTTGGGGAGAGACGGATAATTTGAGTCGGACGTTTTTTACCGAGGCTTCATTGTCGCTACCTAATGTGCCTGCATCTTGTCAAGATTTTGAGCATGTCTTTGAAGCGATGGGATTACAAATTCGTGGTGTTAAAAGTCGCCTTTGTATCGCGGAATGGTAATGTCTTGTTTGCCGTTACAGCGTGATATATGAACCTGATAGGCAACCAACAAAAAAGCGCTGGTTAACCAGCGCTTTTGCATTTACTAAGGGCATTACATCTTTTTAAAGATGATGGAGGTGTTGATGCCGCCAAAGGCGAAGTTGTTACTCATCAAATATTTCACGTCCAGCTCTCGGCCTTGTCCGGCGATGTAGTCTAAATCACCACATTGCTCGTCGAGGTTTTTTAGGTTGAGCGTTGGGTTGAACCAGCCTGTGTGCATCATTTCTAAACCTAGCCACGCTTCAATCGCGCCACAGGCGCCTAGTGTGTGGCCAAAGTAGCTCTTGAGTGAACTGATTGGCACTTTGCCCAGAGCATTCGCTGTTGCGTTGCTTTCCGCAATATCGCCGCGGTCGGTGGCAGTGCCGTGAGCAGATACATAGTCGATCTTCTCAGCAGGAATGCCCGCATTTTGCAAAGCCATTTCCATACAGATTTGCATGGTTTCCATCTGTGGTTGAGTGACGTGTGCGGCATCACAGTTGCTGGCAAAACCGATGATTTCTGCATAGATTTTCGCGCCACGAGCGACGGCGTGTTCGTACTCTTCCAGAACTAGCGTTCCCGCACCTTCACCAATCACCAAACCATCGCGATCGGAGTCATAAGGTCTTGGTGTGCTTTTCGGGTCTTCATTCTTCAGACTGGTGGCAAAAAGGGTATCGAAGACAGCGGATTCCGTTGGGCACAATTCTTCAGCGCCACCAGCAACCATTACCGTTTGGTAGCCATGTTTGATCGCTTCGTAGGCGTAGCCGATTGCTTGGCTGCCAGAGGTACATGCACTGCTGGTTGGGATCACTCGGCCTTTCAAACCGAAAAATAGACCAACGTTCACTGCTGTGGTATGCGGCATCATCTGCACGTAAGTCGTTGCGGTGATCGCTTTGGTGGTTTTCTCATTCAGCATGACACCAAATGCACCGATTGCATCAGTACTGCCTGTTGATGAGCCGTATGCGATACCCGTTTGACCATTGGTGAGTACGTCGTTACCAATCAAACCTGCTTGGCTCAGTGCGTTTTCTGTTGCGACGGTCGCCAATTTGGAAACACGCCCCATGCCGCGTACTTGCTTGCGCTTGTAGTGCTTTGGCAGTTCAAAATCTAAAATTGGTGCCGCGAGCTTGGTGTTCAAACCATCATACTGTTCGTAAGAAGGCATGTATTGCGTCGCGTTCTGGCAGTCACGCAGTTTTGGTTCGACAGATTGCCAATCGTTACCAAACGCAGTCACGCCTGACATTCCGGTTACAACAACTCGATGGCTCATACTAGGCCTCCGTTTACCGAAATGACTTGGCGAGTTACATAGCCTGCGATGTCAGACATAAGGTAACTGACTAAACCAGCAACTTCTTCTGGCTCTCCCATGCGGCGCAAAGGAATTTGCGGCATCGCATGTTCTTTCACGTGTTCGTCTACCATGCCTGTGTCGATAAGCCCTGGAGCAACGCAGTTGACGGTGATTTTGCGTTTTGCCAGTTCAAGCGCGAGTGATTTTGTTGCACCAATTACGCCCGCTTTCGCTGCGCTGTAGTTAGTTTGACCACGATTCCCCATTAGGCCAGAGACTGATGCAAGCGTAACAATTCGGCCGCCTTTGCGCTTTTGCACCATTGGCATAACACAAGGGTGAAGAACGTTGTAGAAGCTGTCTAAGTTGGTATGAATCACACCATCCCATTCTTCTTCGGTCATCGCAGGGAAAGCGGTATCTTTTGTGATGCCAGCGTTGTTTACTACGCCATAGTAAGCGCCGTGTTCGGCGATATCGGCTTCTAGCTTCTCACGACAATCTGCACGGTCACTGATGTCGAATTGGATAAGACGACCGCTACCACCATGCTGTTCGATGGTGTTTAGGGTGTCTTGCGCGCCTTGTTGATCGCCCATGTAATGGACAATGACTTGGAAACCATCTTTGGCTAATTGAACGGCAATGGCTTTACCGATGCCTTTGCTGGCACCTGTAACGAGGACTTGTCGGGTCATTGTTGACTCCTGATTTTCATTTCTTGTAATTTTTCTTCTGATGGAACGTAAACGTTCAATTGGCAAGTCGCTACAACAGTTCCTTGTAGCTCAATACGGGCTGAAAAAACCGCCATACCGTTATCTTCCATAACTTTTTCAGCATACACATCGAGCACCTGTCCGCGAGAAAACGTATCGCATTCAGACGTGTATCGACGGCTACCAAGCAAAAAGCCAATCGGTGGCGCTTGTTCTTTCATTAATGCGTGGTAACCAGACCACGCCGCGACAGATTGCGCCATAAACTCAATGCCAACGTAAGCTGGCACAGTTTGAGAGGCCGAGTCGAAGAACGGGTTGTGTTCTGCGATATCAACCTGGCAGTGAATCGTATCTTGTTGAACATCCAAAGCACGATCGACCAAGATCATTGGTTTGTCGTGTGGCAAAAGTTGTTCGATGGGAGGAAGTTTAGTCATGAGCGTAACCAAAAATAAGACTAATATTATTGCCACCAAAAGCAAAAGAGTTGCTGAGAATCGCTTTGTTACCCAGTTTGGTTGGCGTCTCAACTAACGATATATGGATATCGTCTGCTTTGGTTTCGCAGTGTTGTATTGGCAAATCAAGGTTGTACTTGAGAATATGCCAAGCGATCGCGGCTTCCGTTGCACTTGCTGCGCCTAATGTGTGTCCGGTAAGTGGCTTTGTCGAGCTTACGGGAACGGAGTCACCAAAGCAGCGATGAATGGCTTTGCTTTCCATCGCATCGTTTAACGGCGTTGCTGTGCCATGCGCGTTGATGTAACCAATGTCTTGCGCTGTAAGTCCTGCATTGGCCAACGCTTTTTTCATCGCTTCTTCTGCGCCTAACCCTTCTGGATGTGGTGCGGAAATATGGTGTGCGTCTGAGCTGTCGCCAGCTCCGAGAAGAGCAACGGGCGCAGGTGTTTTGCTTAGCAACATTAATGCTGCGGTTTCACCGATATTGATGCCGTTGCGATGTTGGTCAAACGGCTTACAAAGGGTATCGGATAGAGCTTCTAAACCGTTAAAGCCGTTTAGTGTGAGGCGACAAATGGTATCCACACCACCCACAATAACTGCATCAACAATGCCAGAGCGAATCAGGCGTTGCGCGGTTAAAAAGACACGGCCACTAGAAGAACAGGCGGTTGAAACTGAGTAATGTGGGCCGCTCAAATCAAAGTAGGCGGCAATAAAATCGCTGCAGTTGCCAAGCTCTTGTTTGGTGTAATGGTAGTCGGCAGGAAAATTACCCTTTGCCAGCTTTTCACCAAATGCGATTTCGCCATCTGAAATGCCAGATGTGCTGGTGCCGATCACGACTGCGATACGGTCACGACCATATTTAGCAATGGCGTCACGCACGTCGCCTTCGATTTGCTGCAAAGCCGAAAGTGCGAGGCGGTTGTTTCTCGTATCAAACTGGCTGAGTGCGGGTGGTAATTGCGGTAACGTCTGTGCGATTCGACCGATTACTGTTTGGCGGCCTGAATTTAAAATATCTCGGTCAACCACCATGTTGGATGGCTTCGCTCCCGATAAACACTGGTGGATGAGCGCATCATCTTGTCCCATGGCAGAGTGAAAGCCACAGGCCTGAATATACAAAGGTTGAGAAGAGCGAATAGGCATATTGTTATTCTAAATTGTTCTTAATTAATCTGATGTTGCAGTGTTTGAATAGAAATTGAAAACTGATGTTTGAGGTGATGAAAATCAATCTTACCCTCTAACTTGTTAGAAGAGCTGTATTGAATCTCAATGATCTTTTCACCGTCGCTATCAAAGATGGCGCGAGAATTATTTTTATCAATAATTCGCCACCTTACCTCATTTAACGATCCTTCCCAAGCGGAACTCGGCCAGAGCGTGATCATCAGGTTAAATAATACCTGTTCTGGCTGCGGTAGCGAACCTTGTAAACCGTTGAGCACTTCGGTTTGAATTTGTTCTCCATCGTAAGACAGTGAGAGTACTCTTGTCCCCCAGGATGAAAAGCCTGCCAACACCACTTCGTTGTTGGTCACTTGCAGTTGTACCGGAAGTTGCTCAGATGTGGTTTTACCATCTATTGCCCAAGAAGCCGTAATTAACTGACTGGCAGACAACTGATAGCCCAAGCTTGCGGGAGTGGGCAAGCTAACTTGGGTGTGCTCGGCAATGTCGACCAGAGGCGTCGATTGGTGAGGGACCAAGCTGCATGCACTTAAAAACAGACTCAGTACGATTAACGTCGCGCAGCGAAAAGCATGGTTAAAAATCATGACGTCGTTTCCTCTGTTTTAATCGCAATCGGAGAGAGCAGCCAAGCAACAAAAATACCACTTAACACCGTAATGCCGAAACTGTGAATCGCGTGAGTTTGGCTGAGTGATAGCAACCCAAATGACAGCACAGTGGTTATTGCCGAAAGGGTGATCGCCAATAGTGTGCTCACGCTGCGGGCTTTCTCGGCAAAGAACAGAGTGTAATCGATCCCGATACCAAGAATGAGCACCAAGCCAAGCAAGTTGAATAGGTTTAATGTTGTTCCCATCGCGACTGCCGTTGCCAGACCGCAGGCGCAAGCAATCAATGATGGCAGTAAAACTCGCCAACTGTGTTGCAGACCGTACCGCTTGATTAATACCAGAAAGATCACAGCACTGGCGGCTGCCAATAGTTCCATGATTTTGATTCGGTATTCACCAAATAGGGCGGATATTTCCTCAGCTTTGTTTAGATAAACAACATCAGACTGCGATTTGGCAAATGCCTTAACAACGGCGGAGTCTTGCAATTGGTTTAACACCACTACCGTTGCAGATTTTCCTTTGATCTTACCCAAATGGAGAAAACGCACAGGCGCTGATACTGGGTTTTGCAAGTACTGATCAACCGTGACAGGGATAAAGTCGGCGTCCATTTTAGGCTTTTTACTTAAGCTCAGTCCGGAAGCTAGTGGGCTGGATTGTGTCGCGTAAAGATCGCGAATCAATTGATAGTCTTGTTGCTGACGCTCCACCGAGCTCAAGTAGCGGCTCAGACTTTGGTAGCTTTCGATGGTGCTGTCCGCTTTCCACGCTTCTAATGTTGGCGTCAAAGACTCCAGCTTTTTCATTAGGTTTTCGTCATCGTCGGCGGTAACGACCAACATTTGCTGCGAAGATTGCATGCCACTAAGCGTCGTAATCAAGGTTTCTTGCTGCTTGAGATCGTTCGGCATCGTTTGCAGTAGACGAATGTCGTCATCGTAGTTCAATTGCAGCAAGAAAAAGCCACTCGCAACCACACATAACATCGGCAATCCGACTTTAATTCGAGGTTGATTCCAAAGCGTTAACCATTTCGCCAACAGTGATTGTCCCGGTAATGTCGAAATGGATCGCGATGGGTTACGAGCCAGTATCGGATACCAAGCCACCACGGTGACGTAAGCGGCAATCAGACCAATGGATGAAAACAGAGCAAGCTGCTGCAAACCAGGAAACGGTGCCACTAACATGCCCAAATAGCCGATCAAGCTGGTGATTAAGCCAAGTGTGATAGCTATGAAAATATGCTTTAATCCTTGCTCGCTATCCCATTCATTTCCCGCCGCAAGACGTTCGGTTAGGTAGTGGAATGCGTAGTCGATAGACACGCCGATTAAACTTGCGCCAAACACTAAACTGAACAGATGGACTTTTCCAAAAATCCACGTTGTCACTGACAACGCAACGAGCAAACCAATGGTGATGGAAAGCAGTGCCAGAGACAGCGGCATCACACTCCGAAAGACCAGCAAGAACAATGCAATGATACCGAGTAGAGAGAATACACCGATGGTGCTGATCTCCGATTTTGCACTTTGCGTACCAAAGTCGGCGTAAAATAGAACGCCAGTATGTGCGACTTCAGCGCCATATTTCTGCGCGACGCTTTGTTCTAGCGCTTGAATATCAGGGACTGCAAGCTGCCCAGTTAGGCTATAAGGCGAGTCTTTTAGTTCGGCAGTAATAAGCAAGTATTGAGCATCGCCTTTTTCGACGGACAGATAGCCGTTATCCAATCGGAAAGAGGACGATTGCTGGGTAACTTGGCTTAAATAATCACGAAATAGCAAGAAAGGGTCATTTTGTAACTCTTGCCCAGTCACCCCAGAAAACGGGTTGTACAGCGACTGAATCACATGCTGCACTTGCTGTTCTGGATTTTGGCTTAAACGCTCTCGTTGTTCAGGCGTCAGCAATTGGAAGCGGTGCTTAAAGTAGTAACTCGCCCAAGCTTGCTGTTCTTGAGGTGAGATTTTTCCTACCACATCGCGAAAATGATTACTTTGGCGTAACCCCTTATCAAATTCAGCGGCCGCTGCAAAAAGGGCATTTTTGTCCGGCGCTGTGATCACGAAAATGACTTTGTCGCTCATACTTGCCGAGACCGACTCAAAGGCTTGCTCAGCCACCGGGTTTTGTTGGTTCTTCGGCAGCAGTTTTAAAATGTTGGTCTCAATCGGAGATTCTGCACTCCAAACCCATTGTTTGAGTAGCAACGCGCCCGCTAAAACAACGAGATTGAGCCAAACCAGAGCAAAGGTGTGAGTGCCAAGACTGAGTTTAGAAACGGAATTGAGCGTCTTCGGCATCCGTGAGTTCCTGAGGTAGAGAGGTCTGGTTCGTAAACGTGATTTCGGTTTTATCGCCGCGCAGCTCTTGTAGGGTTAGGCGATCAATGTGCGTTTTACCGGAAAGAGTGATGGATTGAAACACCGCATTTAATGGCGACTGTTTGGGCACTAAAACGAGCTGCCAATGATTGTTCTCAACTGAAAAATCGAGTGTGAATTGTTCTTGCAGTGCAGAAGTATCCCCGTGGAACACGGATAAAAACACATGGCTAAAGTAGAACGCCATTGGGTTTTCTTCTGCAGAGATCGTTTTCGGAGCTTGGTCGGCAAAAGTCTGACGAAGTTTGTTTTCCGTCAATACCAAATTGACTGCGAAAGGTTCTGTTTGTTGCCACAACAAGCCATGTGTTTTGCTCAGTGTGAACTGACCTTTAGAGGTTAAAGGTTGACTAAACATTTCCAGATGACGCTGCTGCGTAAAATCTCCGCGTACGATTTCATGCTGAGACAACTGCTGTTGAAGCGACGCCAAATCCGTTACGTTTGCTGTCGGTGTGGCCAGTGCTGGAACAGAAAATATCAACAAAAAAGAGAGTAACCACTTTTGCATTAGTTCCGGCTCCCATGGTTGTGCCATTGCTCTACTTTATCTAAAAAGACTGCTGGAGACACAAAGCACATCTCTTGCTTTTCAATGGATACGGCGACTTGCGTTGTATGCGCTTTGCACATACGTTGATTCGTTTCGGCGTCGTAAATCACGTAATCCACACGTAAGCGGTTTTCCCACTCCGTGAGTTGCGCGGTAATACGAATGGTGTGATTAAACGGAATCGCCTTCACGTATTTAACGCGCGTATCGATGATCGGCCACATGTACCCAGAGTCTTGCATATCGCGATAGCTGTATTGGAGCTTCTCCATCAGCACACGACGCGCTTCTTCAAAATATCGAAAGAAGTTGCCGTGATAAATCACGCCCATCGGGTCAGCATCTTGGAATGAGGTGACCATAGTCACCTCCGCTTCTAATGGGTAGAGAACCTGCTCTTGCATTATACCTCCACGTAGAGTGGCCAATGACGTTGCTGAATGCGTTCAATGAAATGACGCAAATCTTGTTCTAACGGGCGATCTTCAATCACAAACTCAAACTCGCTCAGTACGGCGTCACGAATTACTCGCAAACTCTGACTCATGTGGTGTTCGTCCAATTCGTTATGACGGCGACGAATCTCAACCGCTTGAACGCTTGCTAGGAGTGAAGCCGCAGCAACTTGCTCTGTTAACTCAAGTACGCGTAAGCAATCACGAGCCGCGATGGTGCCCATGCTCACTTTGTCTTGGTTGTGACATTCGGTTGAGCGAGAAAAAACGCTTGCTGGCATGGTGTTTTTCAACGCTTCTGCCGTCCAAGCTGAGATACCAATCTGAACCGCTTTAAAGCCGTGGTTGATCGGTTTACGCTCGCCTTCTGCACCGGTTAAGTTAAACGGCAGGCCGTTATTGAACTTGTAATCCATCAATTGCGCCATCTGACGATCCAGCAAATCAGCTAAGTTGGCAATGTTCACTTTCAACGTATCCATCGCCATTGCGATATGACCACCGTAGAAGTGACCGCCGTGCAGAACGCGCTCATTGTCGCCATCGATGATTGGATTGTCGTTGGCACTATTTAGTTCATTCTCAATCAATTGACGTAGCCAAGGCAGTGAGTCTTGCACCATGCCAATGACGTGTGGCGCACAACGTAGCGAGTAACGATCTTGCAGTCGGTCGCTATTGCGTGGCGGACGCTCAGCATTGAGATCATCACGCAGCCAAGCCGCAACTTGCTGTTGACCAGGATGAGGTTTTACCGCAAACAACGCTTCATCAAAGTGGAAGTCATTACCTTGCATACCCACAGAGACCATCGCGGTAATCTTGGTGCACAGCTGCGTTAGGTATTCTGCGCGTTTGTAGGCAAGACAGGCGAGGGCAGTCATCACGGATGTACCGTTCATTAACGCCAAACCTTCTTTTGGTTTTAGGCGAATTGGCTCAATGCCCAGCTCTGCAAACACTTCTTGTGTTGGTCGCACATCGCCTTTGTAAAGCACTTCACGCTCGCCAATTAAGGTCGCTGCTAGGTAAGACAGAGGCGTTAAATCGCCACTTGCGCCCACAGAGCCTTCTTGTGGAATACGCGGCGCAATATCGTGATTGATAAGCGTAACGATTTGGTTCAACAGACCGTGAGACACGCCAGATACGCCTTGCGACAATGAACATAAACGTGTCGCCAACACCGCACGAGCTTGCTCATGAGAAAGGATTTGACCTAAGCCACAGCCATGGAAGCGCGTAAGGTGCAACGGAAGTTCATCCACAAGAGCAGGTGGAATCGCCACAGTGCATGAATCGCCGTAACCCGTGGTCACGCCGTAAATAACGCCTTCTTCCTTCAGTAATCGTTCCAGAAACGCCACGCCACGATCAATTTTCGCGGTAAATTCTGGCGAGGTGTTCATGTGTGCCTTTGCACCTTGAGCAATGGCAACGACATCTTCGATGGTTAAAGATTGGGCACCAAAAGTGATGTTGTGATTATTGTTGTTTGTCATGTGGCTGATTACTTAAAGTCCAGAAGTTAAAAAAGTTGTACCACTGTAACGGCGCTTGCAGTGTGTGGTGTTCTAATCTTTGTGCGTACTGTTGAACAACGTGTTCTAGTGCCTGCTGACGTTCCTTGCGCGGTAGCGTGATTTGGTCACTAAAGTGTTCAAAGTACACATTAAAATGCGGAGTGTTTGCTTCATCGTCGCGTAGGCCGAAGAGTAGATAAACCGGCGCTTTTAATACCGAGGCCAGCATGAATGGGCCTTGCGGAAATGGCGCTGGTTTACCAAGAAAATCTGCCCAAACGACACGATTTTCTTTGCTGGTAGAAGTGCGATCGCCAACGATCACCACCCATTCGCCTTGCTCGATTTTTTGTTGAAGCAGAATCGCGGTGTCTGGTCCCATTGAGCTGACTTGAATCAAATTCAGTTCCGAGTTTGGGTTTACCGCCTTCATTACCGCATTAAATTGTTCAGCGTGTTGGGTAAATACCAAGGCGTTGATTTTGACATGAGAGTGTCGACGACCAAGCGCGCGGCAGAGTTCGATATTGCCAAGGTGCGAGCCTAAAATGAGCACGCCTTGTTTTTTCTGCGCCATCTCTTCGAAATGATGCTGGCCGTGAATGGTTAGGTTATCGACGTTAAAGTCACCTTGCCAGGCAGCCAGTTTGTCGAGCATGGTTCGCCCAAAGGAAAGCAGATGATGATAGCTGTCCAACTGCTTTGGCAGTGCGATGTTCTGCTGCGCTGCGTAGTGCTGTAAGTTGTTCAGGTAAACCTCAGACGCTTCACGGGCAGATTTACCCGTGAAGTGGTAGTAGCGCATGACTAGCTTTAAAATCAGGTCGAACGCTTTTCTACCGAACAAGCGGTAAACCGCGAGCAAGGTTTTGATGCCTAAAATCGTGCCTTGTTCTTTTCGTTTCGACCAGTGGGCATTGCTGTCGTCTGTGTGACGGCGCTTTCTGGCGAGTAGCGAGGGTATACGCGGCAACATGCCAAAAAATAGGCGAGTGTGCATCCAGCTTATCTTGACGTTATCCCACAATGCGTCGAAGTGGGAAATGCCACCTTCAGGGTAGATCACGCGCGTTGGAACAAAATCAATATCGACGCCTTCCCAGTACATTCGCACCAGAATCTCGATATCAAAATCCATGCGTTTGCCGATGTTGTACTTGTTCAACACGGCGACCGTTTTCGCCACTGGGTAGGCGCGAAAACCGCACATGCTGTCTTTGATAGACAGTGACAAGGTTTCTATCCACACCCAAATGTGCGTAGCGTAGCGACCATACAGACGGGCTTTAGGTACGCTCGCGTCGTATATCGGTTGGCCAGAAATCAGGTTATCTGGTTTTGTTTCGCTGGCGCTGAGCAATTTTGGTAGTGCTTCTAGGTCGTGTTGACCATCTGCGTCGATTTGAATGGCGTGCGTAAAACCAAGTTGGTGAGCTTGATGTAGGCCAGCCATCACCGCGCCACCTTTACCTTGGTTTTCGCTCAAACTAATCAGTTTTATCAGCCCTTGCTCACTCAACGCTGAAAGCGCTTGTTTGGTGTCTTCATTGCTGCCGTCGTCCACGACAAGCACTGGCAAATCGAAAGAGGATAACGACGCAACCACGTCTGCAATTGTGCTGCCGTGGTTGTAGCAAGGAATTAAAAAGCAGGGACGGTAATCACTCACGTGACTCACCCAGTTTCATTTTGCCTGAAGAGTGAGTCACCAAGGTTTCACCGTTTTTCGATGTGTACTTAAAGGTCAATTTCTCGCGCTCATTGTCCCAAGAGAGTGAGAGACAAACGTCGGCGTTTGGCAGAATCGGCTCTTGAAATTTGATGACTTCCATTCCTTTAAATACCTTGGGAGTGTTCAAATATTGAACGGCGCAGAACAACGCCCAGTCAATTTGAGTGACGCCGGGTAAAAGAGGAAAGTGACTGAAATGACCTTGGAAATCTAAGATGTCAGCATCCACACGCAGCGAAAGCTCCGCGGTGTGGTCACTCACTTCAATATTCTGAATGGTTGGTTTTCTTTTATCCATGTTACTAGCTTTATTGGAATAGTTTTTCAATTTCAGCAACTTGGCGTTTGCCTTGGCTGTTCAATGGAATTTCGTCGACCACTCGGAATTTTCTCGGGATAGCGATCGGTTCTAGCCAATTGCGCAGTGCCTTGCGAAGCTCAAGCCAAAATTTGCCTTTACCAAGTTCATTAAGCACATCGCTGCCTTTATCGTTAAGTACGATGATCGAGACTAACGTGAGGCGACCAGATTCTTCCATTGGGATCACCACGCTTTCTTGAACCCACGGCAATTGCTCTAAACGTTTTTCCACTTCGACAAGGGAAATACGCTTTTCTTCGACTTTGACGATTCGGTCAGTGCGTCCACGCAATTCAAAAGAAATACTATCATGGAAATAGCATTCATCCGCAGTTTGGTACCAAGTGTTTTCATCAATGTGTGGCGAGCGGAGCTTTAAACAATTCTCATGGTTAAGCTCGGCTTCAACACCAGGGAATAACGTCCAAGGAGTGCTGGCTACGTGCTGCTGACGGTAAGCGATGCCGCCGGTTTCTGTGCTGCCAAAAACTTCAATAGGAAGTGACCCAAACAACTGCTGGCTGTGCTGCGCCGCTTGGTTTGGCAAGGGGCCACCAGAAGAAAATACACACCGAATCGCAACCGGATTGTGCTCTTCACTGAGTCGTTTTAGTAACGCAGGGCTGCTTACTAGCGTGGTGTCAGCATCAGCGTGATGGACAATTTGCTCTGGGAACTCAAGGTTGTGTGCTGAAAATGGACGTGCAGAGCACAAAGGCCACAATACGCGGAACAGCAAGCCGTAAATGTGTTGATGAGAAACGGTGCTTTCAACGCGTGTGCTGGCAACCGTGTCGCCCCATAGGTTATCTAGAATAGAAACTTCGATGTCGAGCTGTTTCAGCGTTTTTGCAATGGCTTTTGGTGTGCCGCTTGAACCCGAAGTGAATAGCGTTACCGGTATTTCCGCCAGGTTTAATTCACGCCAAAAATAAGGTTGTTTGGCCTCTGACTCGTTAATCACGGTGGTTTCTAGCAATGATTGAGCTTCGATCAAAAGCGAGCTCACCAGTTCTGGAACCGAGACATCGGCATCATGCAGCAACAAATCGTAGTGCTCACTGAGCTCTTTGAGTGCTTCTGGTTGGTAATTACCAGGTAATACAATGGATTTTCCTGCATAACTACAAGCAAAAAAGCCAACGGCAAACAGGTAGCTGTTGCCAAAACACAACGCAATGTTTTGCGTTGGTTGGGTTTCTAACTGCTGAGCAAGTGTTGCGACGTGCTGCTGGAAATCACCCCACGTGATAACCGTGTCGCGCTCGTAAGAGACTGGGGATTGCTCAGACCTCTCTGCGATGAACAAGGTCGCTAGGGAGGTAAAGCTCGAATACGTTGTATTCATACGATTAGTGTTCCTTTCGAACAAATTGACGCACGATCCATTCTCCAGCGAACAAGCCACCAGCAAGTAAGTAGCTGATGAGGCCGTTATAAAGCGTCCATATTTTTACTGGTAGGAAACAGGTATAGAGTGCAACAGCAGCGTTGAGCGTAAAAAAGGCGCACCAAACCATCGTCACTTTGCGAGTGTAAGTCACGCCACTAGCCGGAAGGTCGGGTTCTTGCAAGCGAGCAAGCCTCTCTATGATCGATTGCGGCTGTTTTAAGCTCAGTCCAAATACACACAGCATACATACATTGACAACGACAGGGTAAAACTGAAGCCACCCATGTTGTTTAAACACCATGCCAAGCGTAATTAGGACAATGCCAACAGCGCCCGTAACGAGCGCCAAGAACTTAAACTCTTTTAGTGGGGTCTTATTTGCGACGAAAACACGCAAAAGTAACGCAGCAATTAACAAGCCCCCAACTAAGTTCAAGCCAAATTTATCTATACCGAAATAGACGGCGAAGGGGTAGGCAAACAGTACAATTGCAGACAGACCAGTCAGCAATTGGCGCATTAACTTTCCTTCAATAACTCAGTAACAGCGTTAACCACATCGTCGACGGTTCTTACTGTACTAAACTCTGCCGGCTTGATTTTTTTGCCAGTGACATTCTGTAGGTGTACGACCAAATCAACGGCGTCAATGCTATCAAGATCGAGATCTTGGTATAAGTGCGCATCTGATTGAATGTCGGCTGCATCAATTTCGAACAGCTCAACAAGCGCATCTTTAACTTGTTCAAATACTTGATCTTTATTTACATCAGTCATGAATATACCTACAACTTATTCATTAGTTTGAGAAGAAACGTATTTCGCTAGATTTGCTACAGACGCAAAGTGTTCGCGCGTATTTGAGTCGTCGGCATCAATAACGATGTTGTATTGTTTTTTTATTGCGAGTCCAAGCTCAAGCGCGTCGATAGAATCTAAGCCAAGTCCATCACCAAAAAGTGGTGCATCCGTTTCAATATCATCTACGGTTAAATCTTCAAGGTTTAAAGCATCAATAATAAGTTGCTTAATGTCGTTGTGTAACTGTTCCACTGGGACCTGCTTATTAATAAAAGTTTTCTGGAAAAATGTTTTCAGCTAGGTGCTGTTGTAAGCGTCGCGCCGCTATTGTCGGCGACGTAGTTTGCTTTATAAAGGGGGTAATCTCAACTTTATCCTTAACTTCAACCCTGAAAAAGGGCTTTGTTGCCGGTACTTGATACCATTTTTTCTCTTTTGTGAGGAAACTTGGCGTTACCGTAATATGGACAACTCTTAAATCTCGTTCTGTTCTTACCGCAATTTGTGCTGCACCGCGTTGTAATTTCGGCTCTACACCTGGTGTTGTTCTTGTTCCTTCAGGAAATATAAGCAACACGTTGCCTTTGTTAAATCGTTCATCACAAAGTGCTAATAAATCATCCGGTGCTTCATTGGGAATATATCCGGCTGCTTTTACGATGTGCTTCATAAAAGGATTCGACCATATTGCCGATTTTACTAAACAGTCGCAGCGATTTAATTGTGAAGCAATGAGAACGTAATCGATTAAACTAGGGTGGTTGGCAACAATTAAACAATTACGATCTTGTTGAAGAATATCGGCACCAATAATTTGATAATCGATTGCGCCACTTAGCTTCATCAATTTACAAAATGTGTTGAATGAATATCGAATCGCACCCTGAACTTTATATTCGCGTTCCGTTTGGTCTGAAACAAAAATACGAATGGTCGGAATAACAATGAAACTCAGTACTAAACCACCTAACCCAAATACTGAAAAACAAAAGCCTGTTGCTAGCACACGCCAATACTGATTTAAGCGAGTCATTTTTTGTGCCATTCCCAAGCTTGATGCGGAGCGAAAATAGTCCACTGGCTTTTATCTAACAAGTATTGTTGCAAAAATACTAAACCTTGAGGAAGAGGATGACCGGAACGTTCTGCGTTTATGGAGCTTTGTATCGCGAAATTGTCTCCATGAGAAAGTATTAAGCCAAGTCCAAACCCTTGGTATTGTTGGTTTTCATATTCTAAATAAGAGTCAGGCATAGGCTCATCAAAATCAACAAGCAGTACTTTTTTGTCAGGATTGTCGGACAAAAACAGCCATGCTTCTAATATTGCGCTTTGGAATGTGTTTTCTGCCGCAGCGATAGAAGTTAGGGGAATGGGTTGTTTAGTTGCGATAGTGGCAAGCCCTGCGGCGGTATTGTGCACCGATTGAGAAAAAGCCATCGGAGACGCCTCTTCTCCATTAATTATATCTTCAACTAGTGCGACGCTGCGATGCAGTTCACCATGACGGCTTGAAAATACAAGGTAATCAACTTGATGTTGATTAAGCATTTCGATTGCAGTTTGTACCGCCAGTTTACTGAGTGGGCTCATTCTTCTGCGCATCATCGCAGGAATATTTGCAACATTGATTTTGCCATCTTCTGGCCATTTTATCTCTGTTGCCCATTGTTTCCATTCATTGGATTCGGATAAACCGAATGAATTCGCTGTCCACGCATCAATATTGAACGAAATGTTGATCTTCGAGTTTGGCATATTGGGTTAAATTGTTTATTTTACAGCTCGATACAAATTGGGGTTGACCCAAATTCACAATAAAAAGGAAATTATCATGTCGCGTTTTAAGCTGTATGTCTCGTTATTATTAACTTTGCTTCTTGTTGGTTGTGGACGAGTACAACCTGTAATGAATGTGGAGGATACTCCAGTTGCTTATGATCTTCAAAATAAACAAGTAAAAATGGCCATAGTGCAATCAGCAACTAACCGAGGCTGGACGATCGAAGAAGTAAGCCCTGGTGTTCTTATTGCAAAAATCCACGTTCGTAAACACTCTGCAGAAGTAAAAATCCCATACAATAATAAATATTACTCAATTATTTATCTCAACTCAGTAAATCTCAAAGCAAGTGATGGCAAAATCCACCGCAATTACAATCGTTGGGTAAACAACTTGAATGTTGATATTCAGCGAGCTATTGCATTGTTGGGCAATCAATCTCAACAATAAAACTATTAATTGCAGTTAGGTTTTTCCGTGTTAAATCAAAATAATGACCCTTTTAATGCTTTTGAAGCGAAGACAGAAGCTCAGAAGTTATCTTTTGCACCAATCGTGTTCCAGACCGCCAAAACGCTTCGAGATTTAGGTATTTTAGCCGCTTTAGACAGCGCTGGCGCACAAGGCATGAGTGCCACAGATATTGCCGAGAAAACGGGAGTATCAGAATATGGTGTTAAAGTACTGTTGGATATGGCGATTAGTGCGCATATTGTTTTATGGGAACGACCTAACTATTCGCTTGCAAACCTTGGTTTTTACCTTCTTCATGATGGTATGACGAATGCAAACATGGATTTTACGGCAGATGTTTGTTACGCCGCGATGATGCATTTGACGGAAGCAATTCAAGAAGGTAAACCGTCTGGTTTGAAAGAGTTGGGCAATTGGGAGACCAT
Organism: Vibrio sp. 1978; assembly: GCF_033344345.1. Classification (NCBI taxonomy): domain Bacteria; kingdom Pseudomonadati; phylum Pseudomonadota; class Gammaproteobacteria; order Vibrionales; family Vibrionaceae; genus Vibrio; species Vibrio sp. 1978. The sequence goes on along the minus strand of NZ_JAWPOP010000011.1, from coordinate 46,314 downwards.
CTATCAAGGTCTATCGACGTTACCAGAACAAGCCAAACAGAGCTGGTTTAAGTTCGATCATTTCTATTCGGATCGCTCGTTCCCACTTCTGCTTAAAGAGGTATTTGCAAGCAAGCCAAAGCATCTTGTGGATATTGGCGGAAATACGGGAAAATGGGCGATTCAGTGTTGTAAACATGACCCTGACGTTCAAGTGACGATTGTTGATTTACCGCAACAATTAGAAGTAGCGATGAAGAATGTTTCAGAAAACCAGTTCGTCGAGCGTGTACGTCCATACCCTGCAAACATGCTTGATAAAGCACAAACATTGCCTGAGCATGCTGACGTATGGTGGATGAGCCAGTTCTTGGATTGCTTTTCCCCAATTGAGATCCTCAATATCCTTAAAAAAGTTAAAGCCCAGTTAACGAAGGGAGATACTATTTACGTATTGGAGCTGTTTTGGGATGCTCAAAAATACGCGGGAGCTTCCTATAGCCTTAATGCCACTTCTCTTTATTTTACCTGTTTAGCTAACGGTAATAGTCGCTTTTATCGCAGTGATGATTTCTTAGAAATTGTCGAAGCGGCAGGTTTATCTGTCGTTGAAAGAACCGACAATATTGGCCTTGGTCATACCTTATTAAAACTACAAGCAAACTAAATTCAGAATGAAAACAGAGCTCAAGCAAGTTGTTGTCGTAGGAGCGGGGCCATCAGGTTCAACCGTTTCTGCCTTATTAAAATCGCGTGGCATAGATGTTGTTGTCTTAGAAAAAGCGACTTTTCCACGTTTTTCCATAGGAGAAAGCCTACTCCCTGCATGTATGGAAGTTGTTGAACAAGCAGGAATGACCAATGCAGTAAAGCAGTTTGGCTTCCAGTATAAAGATGGTGCTGCATTTCGTCGTAATGGCGTATACACCCAGTTCGACTTTACAAACAAATACACGCCAGGACCGGGCACGACGTTTCAGGTTCAACGTGCCAGCTTTGATAAAGTATTGGCAGATAGCGCTGAAGAGCAAGGCGTAGAGATTCGCTATCAGCATGAACTGCTCAATCTAGTGTTTGAAGGGAAAAAGTCTCGATTAGAAGTGCTCGACTCAAATAAGAAGGCTTATCAAATCGAAGCAGATTTTGTGTTGGATGCAAGTGGCTTTGGGCGTGTTTTGCCACGCTTGTTGGAGCTAGAAGAACCTTCTTGTCTTCCGCCTAGAAAAGCGATCTTTACCCATATCGAAGATCATATCTCTCCCCAAGAGCCGGAATACGACCGCAACAAAATTTTAATTTCAGTTCATCCTGAAAATCACGACGTATGGTACTGGCTAATCCCATTCTCTAATGGTACTTGTTCGTTTGGTGTGGTGGGTGAGCCAGAATTTTTCGAACAATACCCAGAAGATAAGATTGCAGCGTTGCAGCAGTTAGCCAATGAAGAGCCGGGTTTGGCTTCTTTGTTGCGAAATGCGAATTACCCGAATCCAGCAGGCGAGTTGGGTGGCTATTCTGCTAACGTCAAACGTTTAGCGACAGAGCACTACGCGTTGCTTGGTAATGCAGGTGAGTTTCTTGATCCTGTATTTTCATCGGGTGTCACTATCGCCATGAAATCGGCAGAGTTTGCAGCGGACTGCGTGGTTCGTCAGCTGAATGGTGAAAAGGTTGGTTGGCAAGAAGAGTACTCGCAACGCTTAATGGTGGGAGTGAACACATTCCGCACTTATGTGGAAGGCTGGTACAACGGCACGTTGCAAGATGTGATTTTCTATCAAAACCCGAACCCACGTATTAAACAGATGATTAGTGCGATTTTGGCTGGATATGCTTGGGATACGAATAATCCTTACGTAAAACAAAGTGAGCAGCGTTTGTCGACGCTTGCAGAACTGGTTCGGGAAGCTGAACTGTAAGAATATACATTCGCTTATCCGAGAATCAGTAAACCTAGGTCTTACCAAAAAAATTGGTAAGACCTTTTTAATGCCTCTTTACTTTTACTTCTAGCGTGTTGGAGACACATTGACCACTTACATCGGTGTGTATCGAATTTGAGAATTTTTATGGTGACATTGATCACATCTAGAATTCCTGTTGCTGATATTTATATTAAATTTGTAGGAAATGGATTACATTCTGGGAGTGTTCCCTACATCTGGCTTCGTTGTGAAAACGGTTTATAAGCAACTGTATAAGTTAGTAAAGTTCCAAAAACTACACCAAAAAAAAGACAAGTTTCTTACCAAATCAATTCGCTTGGTGAGTTCGAGCCATCGACTACGCCAAACGCTTCCTCTACTTTCTAAAATTGTCGAAGAACATGACGCATCAACGGTCTCTTCGATTGCAGATCCCGAGAACGCGGTAGCGTGGGGAGGTAAAGTTTCTCCAGAGTTCAAATCTAAAGTCATCCGTATTAGTAAAGAGCTAAAGATCAATCATAATCATCTTATGGCGTGCATGGCATTTGAAACTGCTGAAACTTTCAGTCCAAGCATCAAAAATGGTTCCGGAAGCGGGGCTACAGGGTTAATTCAATTTATGCCCTCTACCGCAGAGTCATTAGGAGTGAACACAAAGACTCTTGCGAGAATGAGCGCGCTTGAACAACTTGACTATGTGAAAGCGTACTATTGGCCCTATCGAAATAAAATTAATAGCTTAGAAGATGCTTACATGGCCATTCTCTACCCTGCTGCGATTGGTAAACCGCCGTCTTTCGTTTTGTTCAGACAAGGCTCAATTGCCTATCGACAGAGTGCAGGTATCGACCGCCACAAAACGGGGAAAATCACGCTTAATGATGTTTCCTACAAAGTGAGGAAAAAATTAGAAAAAGGTTTGCAGCCCAATTTCATGGGCTAAGATTGTGTCATGTTCCTAGTTTTTCGCGCATGAATCCTTCTGTTACTTCACGGGGATTCTGATACACTACGCGCCCATTTCCTCTGTTGAGACCTTTCTATGCCATTTTCTAAGCTTGGTTTAAGCGCATCGATTGCTGATGCAGTAAAAGCGCTAGGTTATGAAAAACCCACATCTATCCAACAAAAAGCCATTCCAATCGTATTGCGTGGCCGCAATTTAATTGCAGCAGCGCAAACGGGCACAGGTAAAACGGCCAGTTTTGTTCTGCCAATCTTAGAAAAGCTTAGTCGAGGCGAAACGCAACGTAAAAAACGCGCTCGTGCGATTATCCTAACGCCAACACGCGAACTTGCGCTTCAGGTTCATCAAAGTATTGAAGCTTATGGTAAAAACTTACCATTACGCTCAATGGCGATGTTTGGTGGTGTGGATTATGCACCACAAAAACAAGCCTTGATCGAGGGTGTCGATATTGTGGTAAGCACGCCTGGGCGCTTGATTGATCTGTACGGTCAACGCGCGATTCACTTTGATGAAGTGGAAATGCTAGTGCTTGATGAAGCCGACAAAATGTTGGATATGGGATTCATCGATGCGATCGACAAAATCGTCGACTGTATGCCAGAACATGTGCAAAGTTTGCTGTTCTCAGCGACGTTATCTAACCCTGTTCGTGACTTGGCGAAAAATGCGATTATTGATCCTGAAGAGATCACGATTGCAAAGCACAGTGCCTCAAAATCAAATATTAAACAGTGGATCACGACCGTCGATAAAGACATGAAGTCGTCGCTGTTAAGTCACTTGCTTAAAGAAAATGACTGGTCGCAAGTACTGGTATTTATTGAAACTAAACACGGCGCAGCCAAACTGGTAAGCCAACTTGAGAAACGTGGCATTGTGGCAGAAGCATTCCACAGTGGCCGTAATCAGCGTGTTCGCCAGGAATTAATAGAAAAGTTTAAAGCGGGTGAAATCCAGTACTTAGTCGCAACCGGCGTTGCTGCGCGCGGTATTGATATTGATAATCTGCCAGTTGTCATCAACTACGATTTACCTTACCCGGCGGATGAGTATGTACATCGTATTGGTCGTACAGGTCGTGCTGGCGCGAAAGGTGAGGCGATATCACTGGTTTCAAAAGACGACTTTAAGAACCTCTGCATGATTGAAAGTCGTTTAGGGCACTTGCTAGAGCGAGTGGAAATTGAAGGTTTTGCGCCAAGAAAGCCAGTACCAATTTCAATTTTAAATTACGTGCCTAAGAATAAACGTAAACCGCACGATAAGCGCGAATCAAAATAGCCAGTTTATCCCATGATCTAAAAGCCGCATTCTTGCGGCTTTTTGCGTTTTAAGGCATCCAATTATGTAGCCATCGCGACGGTTTCTATTCGGTAATGAGGAAAAAAGTTAATCAGTGTCATACGCTTAACACGTAAAGTGAATCAAGGTGCGTTAAGCTTTTGTCAATTATCTGTCCGCAGGTTTGCACAAGGTAAGGAATGGGCGCAAACTTTTTTGCTTGCTAATGAATGCATAAGATGGGGCACAAATGAAAACAGGTGATAAGCAATTCGCCGTTATTGGTCTTGGCCGATTTGGTTTGGCAGTGTGTAAAGAGTTACAAGATTCAGGCGCTCAAGTTTTAGCCGTTGACATCAACGAAGACAGAGTTAAAGAAGCCGCCAGTTTTGTTAGTCAGGCGGTTGTGGCTAACTGTACTCACGAAGAGACGGTTGCTGAGCTCAAACTTGATGATTACGACATGGTGATGATTGCCATCGGAGCGGATGTCAATGCCAGTATTCTTGCGACATTGATTGCTAAAGAGGCGGGAGTAAAGTCAGTATGGGTTAAAGCCAACGACCGTTTCCAAGCTCGTGTTCTGCAAAAAATTGGCGCAGACCACATTATCATGCCTGAGCGTGACATGGGGATACGTGTCGCGCGTAAAATGCTCGATAAACGGGTTCTTGAGTTCCACCCATTAGGCAGTGGCTTAGCTATGACGGAGTTTGTGATTGGCTCTCGTTGGATGGGTAAGACACTAAGTGATTTGGCTCTGTGCAAAGTCGATGGCGTGCAAGTGCTAGGGTTTAAACGGGGCCCAGAAATTACCAAGGCACCTGACCTTAATACCACACTAGAAATTGGTGACCTAATTATTGTGGTCGGCCCTCAAGATGCGCTCGCAAATAAATTAAAATCGCTATGACGTATTTTCATCAGAAAGGTGTTTTTTACGCACCAGATGGTAAACAAGAGAAAGCGAAAGGCAACGAACCGCGAATTATATTGCTCAGTTTTCTCGGTGTTTTACTGCCTTCTGCGGTATTGCTAACCTTGCCAGTTTTTTCTGTTACGGGACTGTCGATAACGGATGCTTTGTTTACCGCAACGTCCGCTATTAGTGTGACAGGGCTTGGTGTTGTCGATACTGGGCAACACTTTACGCTTGCGGGCAAAATCTTGCTGATGTTTTTAATGCAAATCGGTGGGTTGGGGCAGATGACTTTGTCGGCGGTCTTACTCTATATGTTCGGCGTGCGTTTGAGTTTGCGTCAACAAGCGCTGGCGAAAGAAGCATTAGGGCAAGATCGGCAAGTCAATCTAAACCGACTAGTAAAGCGGATTGTTGTTTTCGCGCTTGTTGCAGAAACGATCGGGTTTATTTTTCTCTCTATCCGCTGGGTCCCTGAAATGGGCTGGAAGACTGGTATGTTTTACGCCTTGTTTCATGCAATTTCTGCATTTAACAACGCTGGGTTCGCGCTGTTTTCTGACAGTATGATGAGCTTTGTGAATGATCCGTTGGTTATCTTTACACTGGCGGGGCTATTCATTTTTGGCGGGCTTGGTTTTACTGTTGTGGGTGACATCTGGCTAAACTGGCGCAAAGGTTTCCACTTTTTGCATCTTCACACCAAAATCATGCTGATTGCGACACCGATATTGCTCTTAGTCGGAACGATGATGTTTTGGTTACTTGAGCGAAGCAACCCAAACACAATGGCGTCTTTACCTGCAACAGGGCAATGGTTGGCGGCATTCTTTCAATCTGCGAGTGCGCGAACGGCAGGGTTTAATAGTGTTGACTTGGCGTTGTTTACCCAGCCGGCCTTACTGGTCATGATTGTTCTGATGTTAATTGGAGCGGGTTCCACCTCAACGGGGGGCGGTATTAAAGTTTCCACATTTGCTGTTGCGTTTATGGCTACGTGGACCTTTTTACGCCAAAAGAAACATGTGGTTATGTTTAAGCGAACCATAAATTGGCAAACTGTGACTAAGTCATTGGCAATTATCGTTGTGAGCGGAGCCATCCTGACAAGCGCAATGTTTTTATTGATGCTTACCGAGAAGGCCAGCTTTGATAAAGTTATGTTTGAAACCATTTCCGCATTTGCCACAGTGGGGCTCACCGCCGGTTTGACTGCGGAACTTTCTGAACCTGGTAAATACATTATGATCGTGGTGATGATCATTGGTCGTATTGGGCCGCTCACGCTTGCCTATATGTTGGCACGTCCTGAACCTACCTTGGTCAAATACCCAGAAGACGCCGTTCTTACAGGTTAATATAGCGTTAAACAATGGCCGCGCGACCATTACGAGCATTGATTAATAGCAGTGCTCGTACATTTATAGAATATGTGGAATGTTGCCCAGTTTTACCTACAAATTCGTAGAAGTTCATTTCTTCTTCCTTTCGTTTCGATACTATTCATTCACTCAATTTATATTCTCAGAAGCTACGCTCATAACAGCGTTTTGGAATCCGACGCTTTTGTAGTGTGACACCAAACTACGTCGTGTTATCTGAGCGAATTGATACCAGCCTTCGTCAATAGTCACTCAGTCTTACTCTATGCCCATAGGGTTACTTTGTGTTTGTTGTGCTTGGTATTAATTAACGAATCGAAAAGATGGAGTCGTACTTTGAAATTCAACACACTCGCCATGGCTATGCTAACTGCGCTTCTTGCAGGGAAGAGCATGGCAACTACTCCGCCATCACCGGTTTGGCATACTATTGCGTTGAGCGATGGTAGTTCCAGTGAGGCAATTCTACGTGGAACGGCAGATTTCCACTGGTTTGAAGATAAGCAGGGCAATGCCTTACTTCAGGAAGACGGCGTTTGGTTTTTCGCGCGGATTCAGCGCGAGTCAGACACGCCAATATTGATCTCGACAGGTGTGGTGAAAACGCAGTCGAGTGAGCCACCTGAGTCGGCGAGGTTTCGCCCGGATTTACAAGTTAAACCGCAATTATCTTCTCTAAAAACCATTGAACCGATGGCACGAAAAAACCTACTGCGTTCGGCGCAAGGTTACCAGGCGATGAGCAGTTCAACGGTGAAGCAGCAGCCCCTATTGGTTGTGCAAGTTTCGTTTGATGACCAAGCAATGGTGCACGATTTTGAGCAACGCGTATTTAATACCAATGGTCAAAGCGTTGTGGATTACTTTGATAAAAACTCTCAAGGTAAATTCAAAGTTGTTCCTGCACTTGAGAGTTACGGCACCGCCAATGACGGTGTGATAGATGTGACTGTGGCACAAAGCCACCCTAACTGTCACTCTAGTTCTACTGATAAGACATGCACCGCCAAGTTGAATGCGGTTTTCACCGAGGCTTATCAAAAACTGGATCCATACTTTAATCTTTCGGCCTACGACAGCAATCAAAATGGTACCGTAGAACCGTCAGAACTCTCTGTCATGTTTATTTTTGCGGGGGGCGATCGTTCAACAGGGGTTCTCAACCGTCCTGCTATTTGGCCGCACAAATTCTCTCACGATGATGTCACACTAGATGGTAAAAAGATCACAGACTATTGTGTGTTCGCTGACTATCAAGTTGATCATCAAGCGACCTTGGGCGTGATCGTACACGAGCTTGGCCACTTAATGCTTGGCTTACCGGATTTGTACGCAAGGAACAGTGATGCCTCGATCGGCTCTTGGGGCGTGATGGGTGGCGGTTCATGGGCGCAGAAACCGGGAGATTCATACGCTGGTGACACTCCGGTGAACATGAGTGCATGGAGCAAACACGCTGCTGGTTTTGTTGTACCAACGGTAACTCATGAAAGTCCAGCGCCTATTTCTGTGAACAACGACGATGTCAAGCTGGTGTATCTCGACCCGTACTTGAAAGAGTTTGGCCCACGTGTTTACTTGGAAAATCGCACCTTTAGCGGTTACGACCGAGCATTGGCGGCTGAAGGTATCCTGGCGACGTCGGTCAATGTCCAGAACCGCTTTAATGATGTTGGCGCGATGCAGGTTCAAATCATGCAGGCTGATGGTCTGAATGAGTTAGAAAATGGTGGTAGGAGTGACGCTGACGATTTGTACCCTAATGGTGGCAATGTCATTTCAGATACATCGACCCCGGGTCTGAGAACGATCACAGGGTTTGATACTGGGGTTCGTATTTCCAACATTGCCAGCAACACCAACGGTGGTAGTTTTTCTCTTGAACATACAAACGAACCAAATAAGTCAGCATGGCTGAACTCTCTTCACCAAGGTTATGTGTACGCGAGTGGGAGTAACACTCTGGCGGTGCCACTGGACTTGAATCGTGATACAGAGCTTGATGGCCTTCAACTTTACGCGCAAAGAGATAGCGCTCAAAGTGACATGACTTATCGAGTTTGGCGATTCCCATTTTCTGGAAACATTGGCTATCGATTAATATTGAATCAAAACAACGCTGAGCTTTTACAGCAAGGTAACTTCCAAAAGTCATCTCGAATTTTATTCCCTCAATCAAGCCAATTGAGTGCGGGTCAGCATTTATTGGTCGTTGAATTGGAAGGCGGTCAATTTGATGCAAACTTTGATTTCGGTCGCTTGCTAAAAACTGAAAAAGCCTCTCTACCTGTAATGTGGACTGGTGATTACAGTGAGATTGGCACGTTTGGTCTAGAAAAAGCCGGGTTCTCTTATATTCCGTTTGCAGCATTATTAAATGTGGATGCGAGCAACTTGGTTGAAGCGAAATCTGATTCGTTACAAACCAATAAAAATACGCCAATCAAACTGAACCTGATGGACAATGATTTCATGGCGGTAGGGTATCAGTTCAATGTGGACATTGTGCAGAAGCCTGAGCACGGCACCATCTCTGGCAACCAGTACCAACCTGAAGCTAACTTCGTTGGTCTGGACACTTTCCAATATCGTTTGTTGTCGGTTGATGGTGCGTACTCATCTTCAATCGTGAATGTGCAAGTGGAAGTGCTTGGCAGCAACGAAGCGCCAGTGGCTGTGATTGATGTTGATAATAAAGACATGACGGTTGGGCAGCGAGTCACGTTGTCTGCGTTAAATAGTACGGATGCTGATGGTGATGTGTTGAGTTATAAATGGGAGCAGTTGGCTGGCACTTCAGTTTCTCCTGGCAATGCAACCAGTGTTAGCACAAGCTTTACGGTGCCTCAAGGTGCAAAAGCGGGTGAGGTTCTGACATTCCGTTTAACCGTGACTGACCCTAGTAATGAAACGTCCAGTGCTACCGTCGATTTAACCATGAAAAACGCAGCGCCAGTTACGCTTGCAGATACGGCGACCGTTGCCGTTGGTGAAAGTATTCTGATTGATGCAGCGAGCAATGATTCGGATGTGAACGGCGATAAACTGGTTGTAGAAAGTGTACAGAACGTAACGGGTGTGGGAAGTGCGAGTGTAGAGAATGGCAAAATCCGTTTTCAAGCACCGGATAGCCCTACTGACGGCATCAAGCTGCAATATACGGTTTCAGACGGTCATGGTGCCACTGCTACGGGTGAAGTTATCGTGACGGTTGTTGCTTCTTTGAAGACAACGACATTCAAGAACTCAGAAGGTAGCGGCAGTGTTTCTTATTGGGCTTTGATGTTACTTGCAACATTAGGCTGGCGACGTCGCGTCTAAAACGGTATTGAATTGCGGTATAAGCCACTCACATTGGGTGGCTTATTTTTTATCTGATTTATTTTGGTTTCGTTCTCATTATCTTATGAGATGTGTTTCTCATTATTTTTAAAGCGATTTTTCTACTCTGCGGTTACCCTAGGGGCCGATTTTTATGAACTAAGGATGTTATATGTCTACCGAGGGCTTTTCTGTTTCGGAAATATGCCGAGAAGCGGCAGTGATGGTCAGAAGGAATCTACTCGCAATTGTTATTGCTTGTATTCCGTTGATTATCGTGCACTCAATTTTTGCTTTTATGTATCCTGAAATGACGGGGCAAGATCAAGCTAACGTTCAAGAAGGCAATGTCTCAGGATTTTATTTCGTCACAATTATTTTGTACCCACTTGTTGCCGCTATGGCGGCTGTGCGTGTGCATCGAATTTATTTAGTCGGTGATTACATGCACTCGGCGTTGGATGTATTTCGTTTGTCAGTTCGAGAATTCCGTTTCATAGGCTGGTGGATACTGTTTGGACTGATGATGATGCTCGTTATTGGTATCCCGATCTTTGTGTTGTCGTTTATCTACATTGCAGAAAGTGGTGAAGCCGACTTTGTTGCTATGGCTATTATCACAACGATTGCAAGCGTTCCTGGCTATTGGGTAATGGCGCGATGGTCATTTGTGTTGCCAGCGACTGCAATGGATCATCAACCGCGCAGTTTGCGTCGTTCGTGGAACCAGAGCAGAGCATACAACAAACAAGTATTCATTTTGATGGGACTAATTCCATTGGGTGCGGGCTTGCTCAGTCCGCTGATCTTTAGCCACTTTACGAATCTCTTTATGTTGAGCCTCGTCGGTGTGGCCTATGGTATTTTTGGCGCGTACCAGCTGGCATTGTTATCGTTGAGCTATAAAACGGTAGTGGATATCGAACGCGCTCGTTTTGATACGACATCACAGCCACCAAAAACGGGTGAAGAATTTTCCGCTTAACCCTTTGATCGTTTTTACATGCTACCTCTGTTTAGGAGACGGTCTGCGGCAGGTTGATACCTTCCTGCCGCCTTCGCGTTATTCACGCAAAATACCCATGCCCATTTCATGGCTGAATGACAGGGACATTCACACGTATACTCACAACAGTACTTCTTTTTATTAAGGAACCCTACATGTCCATTTGGCAACGGGTCAATTTCACCCATCGCTTTAGTCAATTACCGTCAGCGTTCTATACGTTGGTCGAGCCACAACCCTTGGACAACACTCGCTGGGTCGCTTGGAATGGTGAGTTTGCACAGCAGTTTGGTTTACCAGAAGAGCAAAACGATGAGTTATTGGCGGTTTTTTCTGGGCTAAGTGAATTCGAACAATTTCGTCCTCTTGCGATGAAATATGCAGGCCATCAGTTTGGCGTTTACAACCCAGATTTGGGCGATGGACGTGGATTACTGTTGGCAGAAATTGAGCATCAGGATGGTACTTGGTTTGATCTTCACCTCAAAGGTGCAGGGCTAACGCCTTACTCGCGAATGGGGGATGGGCGAGCGGTATTACGCTCGACTATCCGTGAGTACCTGTGCAGTGAAGCCATGGCAGGCCTTGGGGTTCCCACGACACGTGCTCTCGGTATGATGGTCAGTGATACACCTGTTTATCGAGAAAAAACGGAATCGGGCGCTTTGTTACTTCGAATGGCTGAAACCCATGTTCGATTCGGTCACTTTGAGCATTTCTTTTACACCAACCAGTTAGCAGAGCAGAAGCTGTTGGCGGATAAGGTGATTGAGTGGCACTTTGCTGATTGTGCATCGGCGGAGAAACCATATGCCGCGATGTTTGACGCCATCGTGACTAAAACAGCCGAGATGATCGCATATTGGCAAGCTTTTGGTTTTGCGCATGGTGTGATGAATACCGATAACATGTCAATTCTTGGGCAAACTTTTGATTATGGTCCGTTTGGCTTTCTTGATGATTATGAGCCGGGATACATTTGTAATCATTCAGACTACCAGGGTCGTTACGCATTTGATCAACAGCCTAGAATTGCGCTTTGGAACCTGTCAGCACTGGCGCATGCGCTATCGCCACTCGTTGAACGAGAAGATTTAGAATCGTCGTTGAGTCAATTTGAAGTTCATTTAAGCCAGCAGTTCAGCCGCCTCATGCGTGAGAAGTTGGGCTTAAAAACCAAGATAGCGGAAGACGGGCGTTTGTTTGAAGCTATGTTTGAGCTTCTTCACCAGAACAAAACGGACTACACTCGCTTCTTCAGAACACTTTCAAACCTTGATAATGCGCCTTCCCAAGCCGTAATCGATTTATTTCTCGACCGAGAAGCTGCGCGAGCTTGGCTTGATCTGTACTTAGCTCGGTGTGAGCTAGAGGTTGATGAACTAGGGGGCCTGATTTCAACCGAACAGCGTTGCAAACAGATGCGTCAAGCCAATCCCAAATACATCTTGCGTAACTACTTGGCTCAGTTGGCGATTGATAAAGCGGAAGAAGGGGACTTTAGCGAATTACACCGATTGGCCGAACTGTTAAAACGCCCATTTGATGAGCAACCCGAGTTTGATGATTACGCGAAATTGCCGCCGGAATGGGGGAAGAAAATGGAGATAAGCTGTTCTTCATAAATGGGTCATTTCCCACCCATTTGTATCTTTTTCTTGGGTGGAATTCACTCGTTACACTTCTGATTCATGTTAATGGGCTATGTTAATTTATTGAAATACATATAAATTTTAACATGGTCCATTAATTGCTCTTTGTTGAACATCCGTACCCATCGCCTAACACCTAGTTACTCATGGACGGGATGGGATGTGATTCAACAAGGAGAATAATAATGTTTAAGCCTCTAACTCTACTATCTGTCTCTGCACTTGCCGTTACCAGTTTTAATGCTGCCGCAAATTGTGACCCGGGTGAAACGGTCATCAAGTTTAGCCATGTAACGAATGCGGACAAACACCCTAAAGGCATCGCGGCTTCGTTACTTGAAAAGCGCGTCAACGAAGAGATGAACGGTAAAGTCTGTATGCAGGTGTTTCCTAACTCAACACTTTATGATGATGACAAAGTGTTGGAAGCGCTACTGAACGGTGATGTTCAACTCGCTGCTCCTTCTCTTTCTAAGTTTGAGAAATTCACCAAGAAGTACCGCCTTTTCGATCTCCCTTTCTTGTTCGATGATGTCGACGCGGTTGACCGTTTCCAAAACTCGGAAGCGGGTGAAAAGCTGAAAAATTCAATGAAACGTCGTGGCCTACAAGGCATTGCGTTTTGGCATAACGGCATGAAGCAAATGTCAGCCAACAAGCCGCTCATTTCTCCAACTGATGCTGAAGGACTTAAGTTCCGTGTTCAAGCGTCTGATGTACTCGTTGCTCAGTTTGAGCAGCTAGGTGCTAACCCACAAAAAATGTCGTTCAAAGAAGTTTACGGCGGCTTGCAAACTAAGGTTATTGATGGTCAAGAAAATACTTGGTCAAACATTTACGGCAAAAAATTCTTCGAAGTTCAAGATGGCATTACGGAAACGAACCACGGAATTTTGGATTACTTAGTTGTGACGTCAAACGACTTCTGGGAAAACCTACCAGATGATCAGCGCGAGCAGTTAAATACCATTATTCAAGAGGTAACTGCGCAGCGTAATGCTGAGTCAACCAAAGTAAACCTTGCGAATAAGAACAATATCATCGAAGCCGGTGGTGTGGTTCGTACTCTAACGCCAGAACAGCGCCAAGAGTGGGTCACTGCACTTCAACCAGTATGGAAGAAGTTCGAAAAAGACATTGGTTCTGACCTAATCGAAGCCGCTTTGGCGTCTAACCAAAAATAATAACACCTAGCACATTTAGCCCTCTCAAACTAAGGGGGCTCTTTCCCTCTACAGACGACGTGATGTAATTATGGAACAGACTTTTTTTGCCAAGGCTGGACGAATCACCGATGCCATTGAAGAGACTTTGATTGCTTTCTTCTTGGGTGCCATGACCTTGCTGACCTTTGCCAATGTCATCTTTCGTTATGTTTTTAACGACAATATTCTTTGGGCGCTTGAGCTCACCGTTTTCATGTTCGCATGGATGGTGTTGGTTGGCGCATCTTATGGTGTGAAAAAACACTTTCATATTGGTGTCGATGTCATTATTAACATCGTTCCGGAAGGTAAACGAAAAGCCCTTGCGCTTTTTGCAGCAATGTGTTGCTTAGCCTTCTCTATTTTGCTGTTAATTGGCGCTTGGAACTACTGGTATCCGTTCGCTACTGACCGAGCGTGGTATGAAACGGACGATATTCCGATGCCTGAAATACTCCAGTTCATGGCCGACTGGTTAAATGAGGGAGAGCGTTATGAAAAGCTGCCACGTTTTATTCCTTACTTCGCTTTGCCGCTTGGAATGGCGCTACTAACGTTTAGATTTGTTCAAGTCACGTGGCAAATCGCTACTGGTAAGCTCGATCGCTTGATTGCAGGACATGAAGCGGAGGAAGAGCTCGAATCTCTTAAAGCTGAGATGAGTGACGCTGAAGACGTAATGGCTCCAAAGGCCTCGCAAGACGCTAAAAACAAGGAGCAATAAGCCATGGATATCTTATTTCTATTTTTGATGGTAATTGGCTTTATGCTGGTTGGCGTGCCAATTGCTATTTCGCTGGGCCTTTCCAGTGTTCTTTTCCTTTTAATGCATTCGGATGCCTCTTTAGCGTCAGTTGCTCAAACGCTGTTTAATGCATTCGCGGGCCACTACACGCTATTGGCTATTCCATTCTTTATATTGGCTTCAAGCTTTATGTCGACGGGTGGCGTAGCAAAGCGGATCATTCGTTTCGCCATTGCCATTGTAGGCTGGTTCCGCGGCGGTTTGGCGATGGCTTCGGTTGTCGCGTGTATGATGTTTGCCGCGTTGTCAGGTTCCTCACCTGCAACGGTTGTTGCCATAGGTAGTATTGTTATCGCAGGTATGATCAAAAACGGTTACTCAAAAGAGTTTGCCTCTGGGGTAATTTGTAACGCAGGTACGCTAGGGATTTTGATCCCACCTTCGATTGTGATGGTGGTGTATGCAGCCGCAACGGATGTGTCAGTTGGACGTATGTTCCTTGGTGGTGTGATTCCCGGTTTGCTGGCGGGAATCATGTTGATGATCGCGATTTACATTGCCGCGAGAATCAAGAACCTTCCAAAGCAACCTTTTGTCGGTTGGAAAGAAACTTTTGATGCCGCCAAGGATGCAAGCTGGGGCTTGTTGTTGGTCGTCATCATTCTTGGTGGTATCTATGGCGGTATCTTTACGCCGACAGAAGCCGCTGCGGTTGCTGCTGTGTACTCATTCTTTATTGCTAACTTTGTATACAAAGACATGGGGCCATTTGCAGACAAGAAAAACACTAAACCTGCGCTCGTTAAAATCTTCCAAACCTTTGTTCATAAAGACACCAAACACACCCTGTATGAAGCGGGCAAACTCACCATCATGCTGCTGTTCATCATTGCTAATGCCTTAATTTTGAAGCATGTTTTAACGGAAGAACGCATCCCGCAAATGATCACCGAGTCGATGCTCTCGGCTGGTCTCGGACCCATCACTTTCTTGATTGTGGTGAACGTCTTGTTGTTGATTGGTGGTCAGTTTATGGAGCCATCAGGCTTGTTGATCATTGTTGCGCCGCTCGTGTTCCCAATTGCGATTGCATTAGGCATAGACCCAATTCACTTGGGCATAATGATGGTGGTGAATATGGAGATAGGAATGATAACGCCGCCCGTGGGTCTTAACTTATTTGTGACCGCTGGTGTTGCCAAAATGTCGATGATGAACGTAGTGAAGGCAGCATTACCCTGGGTTGGAGTGATGTTCTTATTCCTAATTATCGTCACATATGTACCATGGGTTTCGACTTGGTTGCCTACTACTTTGATGGGGCCGGAGATCATTACCAAGTAATGGAAGCCAGAAAGTAGAAAGAGGTGTGAGAATTCACACCTCTTCGTCTATTGACTTGTAGCAAGTTTTGCGCGGGTCTGAATTAATTCGACGTTCATAGTGTCGCCACCTCTTTTTATTTTTACGACGCTCTTCACCGAATCTTCTCTCTTCTTGATAGCAACCGTCTACGAGCACGGTATCTGTAACAATCGGTATTCTCACTTTTTCGTTCATATCTGTAACAACCATGATAAACCTGTTGTTAAAAATTATGATTCAAGTTGAATATAATGCCAGTTATCTGAACGTGTTTTATTTGTAAAGGTCTTTATTTATTTGGTAGCGCTGCATCTTGTCGTAAAGGGTTTTTCTTGGCACATTCAATTGGCACATTGTCTGTTTAATACTACCGTTGTTTTCTAATAAAGCGCCTTCAATGGCTGCTCTCTCAAACTCCGCTACTTGCTCTGCAAGGCTTGAGGAAGACTTAGCGACTGGGTTCGATTCTCCCAACTGAATTAACTTACCCAATAGCACAAAACGCTCTGCAGCATTTCTGAGTTCTCGAACATTGCCAGGCCAGTCATGGCTCATCAGTTGCGCTAGATCTTGGGGTGACAAGCTAGGTGAGCTTTTACCATAACGTGAAGCTGCTACCAACAGAAAGTGGTGAAAGAGGGCGGGAATATCTTCTTTTCGTTCGCGTAGTGGCGGGAGATCCAAGGTCACGACATTGAGCCGATAATAGAGATCCTGACGGAAAGTACCTTCTTCAGCTGCGTGTTTTAAATCGACCTTTGTTGCGGCAATCACTCGAATATCTAAAGGCAATAATTCATTGGAACCGACACGCTCAATCACGCGCTCTTGTAATACCCTCAATAAACGAATTTGGGCTTGGATAGGCATCGACTCGATCTCATCCAAGAAAAGTGTGCCGCCTTGTGCAAACTCAAATTTACCGATACGACGGCTTTCGGCGCCAGTGAATGCGCCTTTTTCATGGCCGTAGAGTTCACTCTCAATTAAGTTCTCTGGAACCGCTCCACAATTTACGGCGACAAAGTTTTGGTTCCGGCGAGAGCTTTGCTCATGTAAAGAGCGAGCGATTAACTCTTTCCCTGTACCGGTCTCACCAAACAATAAAATATCGGCGTCGGTATCGGCGATTTGGGTGATGGTCTCTCGTAATATTTGGATGCTAGAGGTTTCACCAATAACTCGTGGACCAAGGGTTTTACTGGCTTTAAGTGACAGGCGCAGTTTTTCATTTTCATTGGTTAGTTTGCGCTTCTCAATCGCCCGCTTAACCGTTTCAACCAAATGTTCTGGCGCAAAAGGTTTCTCAATGAAGTCGTAAGCGCCTTGATGAAGGGCTTGCACAGCCATGGAAATATCACCGTGTCCCGTGATCATGATGACGGGTAAGTTTGCATCGCGTTGAGTCAAAGTTGTCAGCATATCCATACCAGAAATGCCCGGCAAACAGATATCAGTGACCACGACGCCAGCTTCTTCTCCTTGCTGCATCGCTATTAAAGCCGATTCTGCATCCACAAAAAACTTGGCGTCGATATCCGCCAGTTCAAAGGTCTGTTCTATAGCGATTCTGAGATCGGCCTCATCATCAATAAAAAACACCTGACACATGATCTTATCCTTTTGATGGTTCAGTGTTGTAAGAAGTGATAGGTAAACACAATGAGAATCGAGCGCCGCCTTGTTCTCGATTATGGGCACATAATTTTCCATTCATACTGGCTAAGATTTGTTGCGAGATAGAGAGACCCAAACCTAAACCGTTCAGTTTAGTGGTTAGAAACGGCTCACATAAATCAGAAAGTGAGAAAGAGCCAAGCCCTGGGCCATTATCATCAACATGAATCCAAACCAAATCAGTGTGCTCATCGTGTTCTACAGATAATTCTACCTGTTTGTCTTGTTGTTCTTTGAGTGCTTCTATCGCATTAGTCAGTAAATTGACCAACACTTGCTCCAGTTGAATAGTATTGATCTGCACTTCAACATCATGCTCTGGCAAATTTGTTTCTAACGTAACGCGCCCTGATTTAAATGCGGGCTTCATCAGTTCTTTTACAGAGGCAATCACAGGGAACAATCGAGATTGAGCCAACTCGTCACCACTGGTTTTTTTGGCGAAAGAGCGAAGTTGCTGACTGATATTTGCCATACGGTCAGTGAGAGCAGAAATGCGAGTGAGATTATCTTCCACTCGCTCATATTTTTCTTTTTTTAGAAACAGCTTGCCGTTCTCCGCAAAGCTACGAATTGCCGCAAGTGGATTATTCAGTTCGTGGCTGATACTGGCCGACATTTGTCCTAACACCGCGAGTTTCGCTGCTTGCACCAATTCGTCTTGAGTAACGCGTAAAGTTTGCTCGGTATCGATACGCTGTGCGATCTCCGCTTGCAACTCGGCAGTCCGTGCCATGACTTGATATTCCAACTTTTGATTGGCTTCTTGTTGAATTCGTTCAAGTTGCAAGTGACGCTGTTGACGGTGATAGATAAGCTGACCAATTAAAAACAAAACCATGAATGCTAGAGTGAGTACAAAGATGTAACCCATGGTGAACCAAACGATCGACTGTTTAGGAGACAGCACACGAATAGTCAGTTTGAGTTCGGGAAGGGGCAGCGAAGAGACCACCAAGGTTCCTTTATTGTATGGGTAACCCTGTTTAAGCTCAGAATGCACCTCGTCCAAACTACCCACTAATCCAAGCGTTTCAATTGGCGCATCAAGATATTGTTGGCTTGCCCAAACTTGCTTTTTCTCTTTTTTTGTCAGTGGTTGTAAGCTTTTGAGTAGCCATTCACTTCGGCTACTCATGAAAACAATTCCGTATGGGTCGCTGGCGACAAAAACACTGTTAGGTTGCTGCCAGTTGTCCTCTATCTTACTTAGGTCCATCTTCACCACGACGACACCAAGTACACCGCCAGCGTATACGATGGGATAAGAATAGTAGTAGCCACGTTTACCAGATGTTGAGCCCAGTGCGTAGTATTGGCTTCTTTTGCCTACAATGGCTTGTTTGAAATAAGGGCGAAATGCAAAATTTCGCCCGATAAAGGAGCGCTCTTTACGCCAGTTGCTGGCTGCGATCGTTGTACCCCATTGATCGATTAAGTACGTATCCGCTGCTTCAATCACGCCATTAACGGATTCTAAATACCGATTAGTGATTTCCAGTTGCGCACTGTTGTTGGGGTGCTGAAGCGCTTGATAAAGAGGATCATCTTTAGCTAGAAGATTTGGGATATGGGCGTACTTATCGAGTTTATTTTTTATATGGCCAGAAAACTGCTCCAGCTGTGATTGGTGTTTATCAAGTAGAGATTGATAACTGGTCTGCCAAACCCAATGGCCACCGATAATTGCGCACAGGAAATAGAAAGCAAAAAATGTCAGCAGAATCCGTTTTTTTTGCGACATCCTTACACTCCTTACAACTTCCTTTGGTCACGTAAGAAAATGTTAATAGTTTGTAGGAAGGATTAGGGATTTAGTTTTCAACTCTGTGGAGTAAAACAAGAGCAAGATCTCTTTTTAGGCTTTTCGATAAAAAAACCGGTCGATTCTCTTGAAAAAGTCGCTATTGTCCCCATTCTAGATATGCTGGCGATGCTTAGACGGTGTCTGAATCGCATTTTTGAAGAAAAAATGGGTCAGCATTCGAGAATTTAGCGCAGACAATGTCCACATAGTGGCTATTGGCTCGACAGGGTTGCGACAGATCGCTAGAATGTCGCGTCTAAAAATTCTGTCCTGAGGCTAATAGGAGATACCTTTGGTTATTTTATCGAAGATATCACTGATTAGTCCGGTACTGACAACCAGTATCGATACTCGATTTTAAATTAGGTGTTCGGACAGAACACTACACAAGGATGAAGCGTAAGCTCCTCTGAGTTTCGCTCATACGCTCGGAAAACCGAGCCACTTTAGAGGTTTATATATAATGCAAGTTACTGTTGAAACGCTAGAGGGCCTAGAGCGCCGTCTAAACATTACTGTTCCAGCTGCAAACATCGAAGACGCTGTAACAGCTGAACTACGCAACATCGCTAAAAACCGTCGTTTCGATGGTTTCCGTAAGGGTAAAGTGCCTCTAAAAATGGTTGCTAAGATGTACGGCAAAGCAGTACGTCAAGACGTTCTTGGTGAAGTAATGCAACGCCACTTCATCGAAGCTATCGTTAAAGAGAAAATCAACCCAGCTGGCGCTCCAACTTTCGCTCCTGTAGAGAACAAAGAAGGTTCAGACCTAGTTTTCACTGCAACTTTTGAAGTTTACCCAGAAGTTGAGCTTAAAGGCCTAGAGAGCATCACTGTTGAAAAACCACTAACAGAAGTTAAAGATGCAGACGTAGAAGAGATGATCGATACTCTACGTAAGCAACAAGCAACTTGGGTTGAAGTTGAAGAAGCAGCAGAAGATGGCAAACGCGTAAGCATCGACTTCGTTGGTTCTATCGACGGTGAAGAGTTCGAAGGCGGTAAAGCTGAGAACTTCCCTCTAGAAATGGGTGCTGGTCGCATGATCCCTGGTTTCGAAGACGGTATCGCAGGTAAAACTGCTGGTATGGAATTCGACATCGACGTGACTTTCCCAGAAGATTACCACGCTGAAAACCTAAAAGGTAAAGCAGCTAAGTTCGCAATCAAAGTGAACAAAGTTGAAGCTCGTGAACTTCCAGAACTAAACGACGAGTTCGTTGCTAAGTTCGGTGTTGTTGAAGGTGGTGTTGAAGCACTTAAAGCTGAAGTTCGTAAGAACATGGAACGCGAACTTAAGCAAGCTGTTAAGAACCGCATCAAAGAGCAAGCGATTGACGGTCTAGTTGAGCAAAACGACATCAACGTACCATCAGCGCTTATCGAGCAAGAAATCCAAGTTCTACGTCAACAAGCTGCACAACGCTTCGGTGGTAACCCAGAAGCTGCTGCTCAGCTTCCACGTGAACTGTTCGAAGAACAAGCTAAACGTCGCGTAGTTGTTGGTCTTCTACTAGGTGAAGTAATCAAATCTGAAGAGCTAAAAGCGGACGACGAGAAAGTTAAAGCTCTAATCGAAGAAATGGCTACTGCATACGAAGATCCATCAGAAGTTATTGCTTACTACGAGCAAAACGAAGAAATGATGAACAACATGCGCAACGTAGCTCTAGAAGAGCAAGCAATCGACGCGATCATCGCTAAAGCACAGGTTTCTGAGAAAGAAGTAGGCTTCAACGAGCTACTTAACCAACAACAACCTGCTGCTTAATAAGCAATATCTTGCGTAGAAGGTTGACTTAACGTTAACTATTCTGCTAACAATGGTCCGTATGATAGTCATCATCCGGGCCATTTATTTTAGGGACATAAGAATATGAGCTACCAAGAAAAAAATGCAATGTCGCCAATTATGGACGCGCTAGTACCAATGGTGGTTGAACAAACTTCCCGAGGCGAACGCTCTTACGACATCTACTCACGTCTGCTTAAAGAGCGCGTGATTTTTTTAACGGGTCAAGTGGAAGACCACATGGCAAACCTTGTCGTGGCTCAGCTACTTTTCCTAGAATCTGAAAATCCAGATAAAGATATTTTCTTATACATCAACTCTCCAGGCGGCAGCGTAACAGCAGGTATGTCTATTTACGATACCATGCAGTTCATTAAGCCAAATGTGAGCACAGTATGTATGGGTCAAGCATGTTCAATGGGTGCCTTCCTGCTTGCAGGTGGTGCGCCAGGTAAGCGTTATGTACTGCCTAACTCACGTGTAATGATCCACCAACCATTGGGTGGTTTCCAGGGTCAAGCTTCTGATATCCAAATCCATGCTCAGGAAATCCTGACGATTAAACAGAAGCTAAACAAGTTGTTAGCAGAACATACAGGCCAACCTCTTGAAGTCATTGAGCGCGATACTGATCGTGATAACTTCATGTCATCAGAGCAGGCTGTGGAATACGGTATCGTGGATGCAGTGTTAAGCCACCGTGGCGAGTAATTAGCCAGCGCATTTTGGCAAAAATTGATATACACTCATTCATGAAGAGTAAAGGCTAAGAGGTTAGCGAATGACAGATAAAAGCAAAGAAAGTGGCAGCGGTAAATTGCTGTACTGTTCTTTCTGCGGCAAAAGTCAGCACGAAGTTCGCAAGCTAATCGCAGGTCCGTCAGTGTACATTTGCGACGAGTGTGTCGACTTATGTAACGATATTATTCGCGAAGAAATCAAGGATGTTCTCCCTAAGAAAGAATCTGAAGCGTTACCAACGCCAAAACAGATCCGTGAACACCTTGATGACTATGTGATCGGGCAAGATTACGCGAAAAAAGTGCTCGCAGTTGCGGTATATAACCACTACAAGCGTTTACGCAATGGTGATACAACGAGCGAAGGTGTGGAGCTTGGTAAGAGTAACATCCTTCTAATTGGTCCTACAGGTAGCGGTAAAACACTACTTGCGGAGACATTAGCTCGATTCTTGGATGTGCCATTTACAATGGCAGACGCGACGACACTAACCGAAGCCGGTTACGTAGGTGAAGACGTTGAAAACATCATCCAAAAGCTTCTGCAAAAATGTGATTACGATGTAGCTAAAGCAGAACGCGGCATCGTTTACATTGATGAAATTGATAAGATTTCACGCAAAGCTGAAAACCCATCTATTACGCGTGACGTATCTGGTGAAGGTGTTCAGCAGGCGCTACTAAAACTTATCGAAGGTACGGTTGCATCGGTTCCACCTCAAGGTGGTCGTAAGCATCCTCAGCAAGAATTCCTACAAGTGGACACATCTAAGATCCTGTTCATCTGTGGTGGTGCTTTTGCTGGCTTAGACAAAGTGATTGAGCAGCGTGTTGCAACAGGTACAGGTATTGGCTTTGGTGCTGAAGTTCGTTCGAAGAATGAATCGAAGACGGTAGGTGAGCTATTTACTCAAGTTGAACCTGAAGACTTAGTGAAGTACGGCCTCATTCCAGAATTCATTGGTCGTCTACCTGTAACAACAACACTGACTGAGCTTGATGAAGAAGCGTTGATTCAGATCCTATGTGAACCGAAGAACGCACTGACCAAGCAATATGCAGCATTGTTTGAGCTAGAAAACGCTGAACTTGAATTCCGTGAAGATGCGCTGCGCGCTATCGCGAAAAAAGCAATGGAGCGTAAAACAGGTGCTCGTGGCTTACGCTCGATTCTTGAAGGCGTGCTACTTGAAACCATGTACGAATTACCATCTGCAACAGACGTTAGTAAAGTCGTGATTGATGAGTCCGTCATTAATGGCGAGTCAGAGCCACTGCTTATTTACAGTAACGCAGACAATCAGGCAGCTGGAGCAGAGTAAATTCAGCCATAATGAAAAAGGAGGTAAGTAATTACCTCCTTTTTTTATTTCTCTTATTGAATCCAAACAATTAGCCCCCATATACTGCCTTAAGTAATACGTTAAACGTGAAAGCGGAAGAGAGAATTATATGAACTTGGAACGTTCCGAGCGTATCGAGATCCCGGTACTACCTCTACGTGACGTAGTGGTCTACCCACACATGGTTATTCCATTGTTTGTTGGTCGTGAGAAATCGATTAGCTGTCTAGAAACGGCGATGGAAACCAACAAACAAGTTCTTCTTGTGGCACAAAAGCAAGCGGATACTGACGAGCCTACGGTTGACGACCTATTTGACGTAGGTACGGTAGCCACCATTCTCCAGCTCTTGAAGCTTCCGGATGGCACAGTAAAAGTATTGGTCGAAGGCCAGCAGCGAGCAAAAATCAATCACTTTAAAGAGAGTGACTTCTTCCTAGCGGAAGCTGAATTTGTTGTTACGCCAGAATTGGATGAGCGTGAGCAAGAAGTGATTGTTCGCAGCGCGATTAATCAGTTTGAAGGGTTCATTAAGCTAAACAAGAAGATTCCACCAGAAGTGCTAACGTCACTTAATGGTATCGACGAAGCCGCACGCTTAGCGGATACCATTGCGGCTCATATGCCGTTGAAGTTGGTGGATAAGCAGCAAGTGCTTGAAATTGTTGACGTCACTGAGCGTCTGGAATTCCTGATGGGCCAGATGGAATCAGAGATCGACTTGCTGCAAGTTGAAAAACGAATTCGTGGTCGCGTTAAAAAGCAAATGGAAAAATCTCAGCGTGAGTACTATCTGAATGAGCAAATGAAAGCGATTCAGAAAGAACTTGGTGAGATGGAAGACGCACCAGACGAGTTCGAAACGCTACAGAAGAAGATTGACGAATCAAAAATGCCTCAAGAGGCACGTGAAAAGACAGAGCAAGAGCTGCAAAAGCTTAAGATGATGTCTCCAATGTCTGCTGAAGCAACAGTGGTTCGTAGCTACATCGATTGGATGGTCAGCGTTCCTTGGGCTAAGCGCTCAAAAGTTAAGAAAAACTTAGCGAAAGCAGAAGAGGTTCTTAATGAAGATCACTACGGTCTAGAACGCGTCAAAGAACGTATCCTTGAATACCTGGCGGTTCAAAACCGTATCAACAAGCTAAAAGGTCCTATCCTTTGTCTTGTTGGTCCTCCTGGTGTCGGTAAAACATCTCTTGGTCGTTCAATTGCTTCAGCTACAGGCCGTAAGTATGTTCGTATGGCGTTGGGTGGTGTGCGTGATGAAGCGGAAATTCGTGGTCACCGTCGTACTTATATCGGCTCATTACCAGGCAAATTGATCCAGAAGATGTCGAAGGTTGGTGTGAAGAACCCGCTGTTCTTATTGGACGAAATCGACAAAATGTCTTCAGATATGCGTGGTGATCCGGCATCGGCTCTACTCGAAGTCCTTGATCCTGAACAGAATAACTCGTTCAACGATCACTACCTAGAAGTGGATTACGATCTCTCTGACGTTATGTTTGTTGCGACATCGAACTCGATGAACATCCCGGGTCCATTATTAGACCGTATGGAAGTTATTCGTTTATCTGGTTACACCGAAGACGAGAAGCTGAACATTGCAAAACGTCACCTTGTTGATAAACAAGTGAAGCGCAATGGCTTGAAAGCGGATGAGATCGTCATTGAAGATTCTGCAATTATTGGCATCATTCGTTACTATACGCGTGAAGCGGGTGTCCGTAACTTAGAGCGTGAGATTTCTAAGATCTGCCGTAAAGCAGTGAAGAACATCTTGTTGGATAAGGACATCAAGTCAGTAACGGTAACGATGGACAACCTAAAAGAGTACTTAGGTGTTCAACGTTTCGATTACGGTAAAGCGGATGAAAGTAACCGAATTGGTCAAGTAACTGGCCTAGCTTGGACAGAAGTGGGTGGCGATCTATTAACGATTGAAACTCAATCAATGCCAGGTAAAGGTAAGCTGACACAAACGGGTTCTCTTGGTGATGTGATGCAAGAGTCTATCCAAGCAGCAATGACAGTGGTTCGCTCTCGTGCAGAAAAGCTAGGTATCAATACTGACTTCTACGAGAAGAAAGATATTCACGTACACGTACCGGAAGGCGCGACACCAAAAGATGGCCCAAGTGCGGGTACAGCAATGTGTACGGCATTGGTTTCTTCTCTGACAGGCAACCCTGTGAAAGCAGAAGTAGCGATGACGGGTGAAATCACACTGCGTGGTGAGGTTCTACCTATCGGCGGCCTAAAAGAGAAGTTACTTGCGGCACACCGTGGTGGCATTAAGACAGTGCTAATTCCAAAAGATAACGAGCGTGATTTGGAAGAGATTCCTGATAATGTTATCGCTGATCTGGAAGTTATCCCTGTACAGTGGATTGATGAAGTACTGAAAGTCGCACTAGAGCGAGACCCGACGGGCGTTGAGTTTGAGTCTCAAAAATAGTGATGTGTAGCAAAAATAAGTAAAAGTTTACGCTGATAAGCCCAAAAAGGCTTGTCAGCGTTTTTTTTGGGCGCTAAGTTAGTTTCGATAGCTGCCAGCCCTTGATGAATAAGGGGTGGAGCATATTTTCTTAACAATGGAACGAAAGTCATCACAAAAATAATCACAGATGACACAAAGGGGAAATTACAGTGAATAAAACTCAGTTAGTAGAACAAATCGCAGAAAATGCAGATATTTCTAAAGCGTCAGCGGGTCGAGCTCTAGATGCATTCATCGAAGCAGTAAGCGGAACTCTTCAATCTGGTGATCAAGTCGCTCTAGTTGGCTTTGGTACATTCAGCGTTCGTACTCGTGCTGCACGTACTGGTCGTAACCCAAAAACTGGTGAAGAAATCCAAATCGCAGAAGCAAAAGTACCAGCTTTCAAAGCTGGTAAAGCACTGAAAGACGCTTGTAATTAATCACGGCGTTATTTCTGTAACCGGCCATTTGCTTAACTTTTGCTCAAACAATAAGTTTCGAACAAAAATTTACAAACTTCGAGCCGAACTTTCTTAAATTATGCGCATCATACTGATGCGCATTTCTTTTTCTGATATTATTGCGCCATTATTTCTATTAGATAGAAGCAGTAGGCTTCAATTGTGGAGAGCAGTTAAATTATGATGGATCGACTACGCGAAGGCGTGAATAGCATCGCGGTCAAAATTATCCTTGGACTTATCATCCTGTCTTTCGTATTTGCAGGTGTAGGTAGCTACATCGTTGGTGGTAGCAACAACTCTGCAGCGAAAGTCGGTAACACTGAGATTCCTCGTGGTGAGTTCGAGATGGCATACCAAAATGAGCGTAACCGTATGCAAGCTCAGTTGGGTGACTACTTCTCTCAAATGCTGGCTGACCCTGCATATGTTGAATCTTTCCGCAAATCCGTTTTAGATCGAATGATCAATGACGTGTTGCTTGACCAACAAGCTGAAGCTTTGGGTCTGCGAATCAGCGACACTCAAGTGCGTAGCATGATTCTAGACATGCCTCAGTTCCAATCTAATGGTCAGTTTGATCAAGAGATCTATCAAGCTTCTTTGCGTCGTGCAGGCTTTTCGCCAGACTCTTTTGCTGAGTACATGCGTCGTGAATTGGTTCGTGAGCAACTGCTGAATGCGCTACAAAACAGTGAATTTATTCTGCCGGGTGAAGTACAAGCAGAAGGCAAGCTGTTCACTCAAACTCGTGATATTCGCACGATTCAGATCGACTTAGCGGAGTTTGCGAAAAATATTGAATTGACCGACGAAGAAATTCAAGAGTACTACAAAGCAAACCCAGACAACTTTACACGTCCAGAGCAGGTTAAAGTCTCTTACATCGAACTGTCAGCTGAAGCGCTAAAGGAACAAGTTAATGTTTCTGATGCTGAGGTGAAAAAGTACTACGACGAGCACTTAAACAAATACTCTTCAGAAGAGCAACGCCGTGTCGCTCACATTCTTGTAGAAGGGGACGATGAAGCAAAAGCGCAAGCTATCCTAGATGAGCTAAACGCGGGTGCAGACTTTGCGACGCTTGCTCAAGAGAAATCTGACGATTTTGGCAGCGCTGAAAACGGTGGTGACCTAGGTTGGATTGAGCGTGATGTGATGGACCCTGCTTTTGAAGAAGCGGCATTCGCACTGAAGAATCCTGGCGATACGTCGGGTCTAGTAAAGTCGGACTTTGGCTATCACATTATCAAGCTTGAAGAGCTAAAAGATTCTGTGGCGAAGCCATTTGAAGAAGTCGCTGCTGAAATCAAACAAGAGATGGTGGACCAACAAGCGATCGATCAATTCTACGAGTTGCAAAATGAGCTTGAGCGTGTAGCGTTTGAATACCCAGACTCATTGTATGATGCTTCTCAAGCGGTTAACCAAGAAGTGAAGACAACAGACTTTATTTCTCAGGTTGATGCACCTGAAGTGCTTCGTAGCCCTGCGGTAATGCAAGCTATCCTTAGTCCTGAAGTTAAAGAAGATGGCCTAAACTCTGAAGCTATCGAAGTTGCGCCTGAGCATATTATCGTTGTTCGTGTTGAAGATGCGCGTGACGAGACAGTTCTTCCACTAGAAGAAGTGAAAGATCAGGTTGTTGCAGAGCTATCTCGTGTTAAAGGTGAGCAAGAAGCGATGGAACTTGGAACACAAGTCGTTGCGGCATTGAAAGAAGGTAAGACGAACGTGCTTGCTGAAAACAATCTTGCCTTTGGTGAACAAGAGACAGTAGACCGTCGTTCTCCGTTAGCAACAACGGTATTCGCGATGGCAAAACCAGTCGATGGTAAACCAGTATACGGTCAGTCTAAAGATCTTGAAGGTAACATCATTATCATCGAGCTTGATGCTGTAAATGCAGAGCTAGATAGTGAGTTAGAAGATCAAGTTGCGATGCAAATGCAGCGTGCATCTTCTCAGCAAGATTTATCATCTGTACTAGCCGTACTGCGTGCAAATACTGACATTGAGTACTTTGTTGTGAGCAACTAAGCACAATTAGTGTAATTTGTATGTTGAATAAAACGGACCGCATAAGCGGTCCGTTTTATTTTTGTCTTTATGAACTTCAATCATCAATAGGCATTACTTAAATTAGTGCGCGTTTAAGTGATAGCGGCCGTTGTGAATTCCGGGTCATCTCAGTTTGTTAAATGCATAACCATATTGCTTTCCATTGCAAACTTGATAGTGACTCGCTCTCGACGACTGTTTTTAGCCTACTATTTTGGAGATTGTATGTTCAATATGAAATGGATTTTGACATTGTGCTTATTTGTTTTTGCACCTTTTAGCATGGCTGCGGATTCAGCCACTGACAAATATGAAGGAATTGAAATTACTGTAAATATCAACACGGCCACTGCTGAAGAAATTGCGACCATGTTGAAAGGTATAGGTGAGAAGAAAGCGCAGAGTATAGTGGACTACCGCGAGGAACATGGCCCTTTTAAAACGGCAGCAGATTTGAAGAGCGTAAAAGGCATAGGTGAAGCGACAGTTAAGAAAAACGAAGACCGCATTTTACTGTAGCTTGATGTATTGCAGATATTGAGTCTGAATTCAGAACAATATCTGTTTCCCTATTACTGCTTTCCCGAACCAGCCCCTCTTTCGTGGTTCGGGATTTTTTATCCGAATAAACGACGGCGAAGGCCTTTTTCCAGTAAAGCCATTACTAACCCACCGAGTGCGCCAAACATATGAGCATCAATAGCAACGTTTGCACCGATAAGCTCAGCAGTACTGCTGGATGGGCCATAGACCTGCTCCCATGCTACTTTGGCGATTAGCCCTCCGACTAACAACACACTGCTTCTTCTGCTTTCAAAGACTTCTCTGAGCGCCCAAAATCCAAACAATCCGTGTAATACGCCGGATAAACCCACGTACACCGACATGTTGGTAAACAAATTCAGCGCACCAACACATGCACATAAGATTGAAAAAACGATAAGGAAGTTACGAGTGCTTGGGCGAAAAATAAAAGTAATGATCCACAATCCGGCGAGGTTCATTCCTAAGTGCGCAAAGTTGGTATGTGTGAGATTTCCTGTTACGATTCGCCACCATTCACCATGGCGTATATTGTAGCTGTGCCACTCGGTTAGGCTTGCCATTGGTTCAAATTGAAGTATCAAACAGATCACGCTGATAATACTCAGCAAGGTATAAAGGTTCACTCTATGTCTCGTTATTGTTCTCGTTGTGGAAAATCGCAAAAAGCGTGTATTTGCCAATGGATTGTACCGCTGGCAAGCGAGGTAGAACTTATCATTCTTCAGCACACGAGTGAAGAACATCGTCCGCTTGGTACGGCACGGATTCTCAATTTGAGTTTAGATAACTGTATTTGTTTGATAGGAGAGGACTTTTCTTGTGATGATGCCTTAAGTCACTTATTAGCGGATGAGTCATATCAACATTTTGTTCTTTACCCATCAGAAGAGTCACGATGCATTTCTGAAATCACTCAAGCGAGTCATAGTGTATCTAAGAAAATACGTTTGATTTTGCTCGATGGTACGTGGAAAAAAGCGTACAAAATGTGGCAACTCTCAAGCAACTTACATCCACTCCCAACCGTGCAGTTGCCTAAGCAACTACAAGGGCACTACACCATTCGTAAGGCGCCCTCTGAGAATAGCTTATCGACAGTCGAGGCTGGTTATCATTCGCTTCGCTTGCTTGAACCCGAGCGCGACTTTACACCGCTTATGCATGCCTTTGAAAATATGATCGAATTCCAAATCGCCCAGATGCCTCCGGGCGTTTTTGAAAAGAATTACTTGAAAGGTTGAGTGTTACTAAAGAACGATGGAAGAGAAAAGTTGGCGGTGTAGCTTTTGCGCGTGACCATCGGTCATTGCAGAAATATAATCGGCGATGACCCTCATCTTATTGCTCTCGCTCTTCGCCTGACACCACAGATCTTTTGTATGAACGGGTAGTAATCGCTCTGGGTCTGCTGTTAACGCTTCAAAAATATCCATAATAATTTGCTGACCCTTATACTCAACGATCTGGACCTGCGGGACTTGGATAACGAAGGTGCTGACAAAGTGCTTGAGTACGTCAAGTGCACGTGCCATCTGTGGTTCTAAACACGCATTCCAAGACAGTAACGGGTTATTAAACGGCTCATCCACCGTTTTGATTGAAATGCTGGTCAGTAGCGCGTTAACCATACCACCGATAGCATCTTTCCGCTCATGGTGCTTACCGCTAAATAGCATCTGTCCGATGGAATCGATATGAGCTTCAAACCACGGGTCGCCACAGTCCGCTAATTGACTTGCTGCGCCTTCTTGCCATTGCTGACGTGTCACCATACCAAGTACGATTGCATCTTCTAAATCATGAACACCGTAGGCGATATCATCTGCTAGCTCCATGATTGAGCAATCGAGTGATTTAAAACGCGTTTTACTGTGCTCAAACTCCGATTCTGGCGTTGAACGCATCAGACTAAGCAATGCCTTGTCGTTGTCAGAAAGGGGTGCAATTACCCAATCAAATAAGTCTTTATCACAATCATAAATGCCTTTAGCTGGGCTCCAATCTTTTGCTTTTAGTTTACGTTGATGCTCGGCTGGTTGAGGCAACTTGACGGAGCGTGTTTGACTAATGAGGGCAGGGTACTTAATCAAACCAAGCAGTGTGCGGCGTGATAAATTCATTCCGAAATGCTCAGTATAAGGCTCTAACTTAGTGACGATACGAAAGGTTTGGGCATTCCCCTCGAAGCCGCCATGTTCGCGCATTACGTAGTTTAGAGCGACTTCTCCCCCATGACCGTATGGAGGATGCCCGATGTCGTGAGCCAAACATAATGAATCAATTAAGCTGTCTGATGGTAATAGATCACGGAACTCTGGCTGTTTTTTCTTTAACTGGGCGACGATACCGGTCCCTAGTTGCGACGCTTCTAAGGAGTGTGTTAACCGACTGCGGTGAAAGTCTTCCAAGCTATTGCCGTGTACTTGGGTTTTTGCTTGTAGGCGTCGAAATGCAGCCGAGTGAAGAATGCGCGCTCGGTCTCGTTGGTACGGGCTCCGATGGTCGTCTCGACGGATTTTATGCTCATCATCATGGCGCTCTTGCCATTGCGGGTGTAATTCAAACGACACGATTATCTCCGTAAGCTAACTGATTTCATCTAACGATAATTCGAAACTTGGGGCAAAGGTATTGAGAAAGTAAGCCATTTCAGGCGTTCTGCGTTCTTGCAAAGTGACGTCTAAGCGTTTTTTTGCCAGAGCGAACTCATGGTTGCCGGCGCTTAGTTCTTCAAGACATTTTAAATAGGCACAGATGGAATCGGCTTGCTTAACGATTTTTGCGTCCTCTTCGTGTGCAGAGTGAGAAAGAAGATAGGGGGCAAAATCATCGTGGAACTCTTCCGGTAACATTGAGAGTAATTTTTGTTCCGCTGCCGATTCTATCTTCTTATATTCTTTGGCAATTTCAGGGTTGTAATACTTCACTGGAGTTGGAAGATCACCCGTTAATACTTCACTGGAATCATGGTACATGGCAAGAATAGCGATGCGTTCTGGATTAAGGTTGCCGCCGAACTTTTTGTTTTTAATTAGGGCAAGGGCATGAGCGACAAAAGCAACTTGTAAGCTATGCTCTGAAACGTTTTCTGGTGAGACGGACCGCATTAAAGGCCAGCGTTGGATCAGCTTCATTCGAGCCAGGTGGGCGAAAAAATGGCTTTCTTTCATGGCTTTCTCCGTTTCTGGTGTAAAAAAGGAACTCACTAGGAGTTCCTCTAAGCATATGAGAGATCAGCACTAATTACTACCAGTGATTCATTACTGGCTGTAGGTTGATAGGAATCTTTCAAAACGTCCAATAGCGATTTCTAGATCTTCAACGTGCGGTAGTGTCACGATGCGGAAGTGGTCTGGTTTTGGCCAGTTAAAACCGGAACCTTGCACCAGTAAGACCTTCTCTTGTTTTAAGAAATCTAAAACCATCTGCTGATCGTTCTTGATGTTGTACATTTTAGTGTCGATTTTCGGGAAGAGGTACATCGCACCCTTAGGTTTGACACAAGAAACACCAGGAATCTGATTGATCAGTTCATACGCTCGGTTGCGCTGCTCTAATAAGCGTCCGCCTGGTAAAATCAGTTCATTGATACTCTGGTATCCACCTAACGCGGTTTGAATGGCATGTTGCATTGGTACGTTTGCACATAAACGCATCGATGAAAGCAGCTCCAAGCCATTCACGTACCCTTGAGCCAGATGTTTAGGCCCCGTTAGGAACATCCAGCCACCACGGAAACCACAAACACGGTAGGCTTTTGAAAGGCCATTGAATGTCATGACTAGCACGTCTTCAGTGAGTGTGGCGACTGAGGTATGTGTTGCACCGTCGTACAACACTTTGTCGTAGATCTCATCTGCGAAAATGATCAGTTTGTGCTTGCGTGCTATCTCAATCACTTCAAGTAGGAAGTCACGGCTGTATACCGCACCTGTCGGGTTGTTCGGGTTGATCAGAACAATGCCACGTGTCTTTGGTGTGATTTTCTTTTTGATGTCTTCAAGGTCTGGGTACCAGTCAGCTTCTTCATCACATAGATAATGAACCGGCTTACCACCAGATAGTGCAACTGAAGCTGTCCATAACGGATAGTCTGGTGCTGGGATCAGCATTTCGTCGCCATTGTTTAATAGCGCTTGCATGGCCATTACGATCAACTCAGACACGCCGTTACCTACATACACATCTTCGACATCTAGCGAGCGTATACCTTTACGCTGATAGTGTTGGACCACAGCTTTACGAGCAGAGTAAATGCCTTTGGAATCACAATAGCCTTGAGAAGTCGGCAGATTACGAATCACGTCGACTAAAATCTCATCAGGGGCGTCAAAACCAAATGGGGCAGGGTTACCAATGTTTAGCTTTAGGATTTTATGCCCTTCTTCCTCCATGCGCTTAGCATGTTTGAGTACAGGGCCCCTAATGTCGTAGCAGACATTGTCGAGTTTTGACGACATCCCGATATTTTGCATTGTTTAATTCCTAAAAATTCGTTAATTTCTTTATTAAAGTACAATAATTTGTTTTTTATTAGAATATATATCTGTAAATAATCTGTCTGCTGGTTAAGTTTTGCTCGCTTGCTATCACAGGATTTCGCAAAAGATCGCATACGACCTTGATTTGCTTTGGGTCTAAACTTAGAGTAGCCGTCAGTTACCATTTATCCTCACATACAACGAGGTTGATTTGTCACAGTTCCATCAAGCCGTAAAGAGAATTATCGAGCGAGTTCAGCAATCGGAAGGCAATCAAACACGTCTGGTCGAGCCCCTTAGCGAGAAACCTAATTTCTCATTTATTGATTGGCTTGATGCACAACCACTTTTCCCTAAGTTTTATTGGCAGTCCCGCGATACACGTGAAGAGGTCGTTGCACTAGGGCAATTGCACGCTTTTGTTGAGCCAGGTCCTGCTTATACCATTCTAGGTGAAGGGCAAAGAGTCTGGGGCGGGCGCTCTTTTGATGGACAGCATGAGAAGAATCGTCGCTGTATGCCTTCTTTTTTCTTTTTGCCTCAAATTGAGTTAATTCGTTTTGACCAACAGTGGTCTCTCGCAGTTAATATTTCAGAAGACAAAGCGCGAACTCTAGCTGGGTTGAATAAACTGGTTTGTGAGGTCGCGGCCTTAGCTCCAATTTCGTCTCACATCCGCTCTATTGTTCACACGCCAAGTCAGCCTCAATGGAATGAGTTAGTTCATAAGGTTCTGACTGGTATAGAGAATGATGATTTTAAGAAAGTGGTTTTAGCGCGTCGCTCTACCGTGCAGCTTGATAACACATTAAGTGCTGCACAGCTACTTAAAGCAAGTTACTTAAATAACCATCATAGCTTCCATTTCATGCTGAGCTTAGACAGTAAGCACAGTTTTATGGGGTCTACGCCAGAACGTTTGTATTCTCGCGTAGGGCATGAGCTACATACCGAAGCGTTAGCAGGTACGATTGGTCGGGGAGACAATGCCACTCAAGATATGGAGTTGGCGAATTGGTTATCCCAAGACCAAAAGAACCTCAACGAAAACCAGTATGTGGTGGACGACATCATTGATCGTCTATTAC
The DNA here is from genome assembly GCF_033344345.1 of Vibrio sp. 1978. Classification (NCBI taxonomy): domain Bacteria; kingdom Pseudomonadati; phylum Pseudomonadota; class Gammaproteobacteria; order Vibrionales; family Vibrionaceae; genus Vibrio; species Vibrio sp. 1978. The sequence continues at coordinate 12,080 of NZ_JAWPOP010000011.1, read as the reverse complement.
CGCATTCTGAAATGGTTGAAGTGGAAGCTGAACCGAGTTTGGTCAGACTACGAAAAGTGCAGCACCTTAAGCGAAATATTCACGCTAGTCTAAGAGCGGGGATAAATGGTGTTCAGTTGTTATCGGCGCTTCAGCCAACAGCGGCGGTTGCTGGCTTACCCCGACAAGAGTCCATGCAGTTTATTCTTGATAATGAGCCCTTTGCACGCGGCTGGTATGCAGGCTCTATGGGTTACATTAGCCATGAACGAGCAGAGTTTTGTGTCGCAATCAGAAGCGCGCTTGTGCTCGGTGATCAAGTACAACTGTTTGCGGGCGCAGGGATTGTGCCTGGTTCTGTGGCAGAACATGAGTGGGCAGAACTTGATAAGAAAATGTCGACGTTACTTACGCTGATTTCTGATCATCCGCCATTGGGAGTCGCATCATGAGTCATGACCAAGCGGTGCTCAATCGAGTTTGGTCAGAAACCATATTGATTGAGCTTCAGCGATTTGGCGTTAAGCATGTTTGTATCGCTCCCGGATCTCGTTCTACTCCTTTAACTTTAGAAGCGGCAGAACAGTCCGACTTTTCCATTCATACTCATTTTGATGAGCGTGGACTGGGCTTTATGGCTCTTGGTTTAGCGAAAGCTACTCAGGAGCCAGTGGCAATTATCGTTACCTCTGGTACGGCAGTGGCGAACCTATTACCGTCGGTTGCCGAAGCCAAACTTACTGGTGAAAAACTGGTGCTGCTGACAGCAGATCGTCCAGTAGAACTTGTCGGCTGTGGTGCAAACCAAGCGATAAATCAATTGGGTATTTTTTCACATCATGTTTCGGCCAGTTTGAATTTACCAAGCCCAAATTTAGCAACGTCGCTTAACTGGTTGCTGACCTCTGTTGACGAAGTGATGTTTACTCAGCAATTGCAGGGTAGTGCTGTTCATATTAATTGTGCATTTCCAGAGCCTTTGTATTCCAACGGCGCAAAAGCGGATTATCAAACCTACTTAGATTCGGTCGCCGGATGGCGAAAAGGAAGCGGCACTTATACTCAGCGTTTTAGCCATTTGTCACAGGCGAACATCCCGCCTTTTTCGGACAAAAAAGGCTTGGTTGTGATTGGCAGCTTACCGCTTGAACAAGCGCGTTCGGCGCAGGCATTTGCACAAAAGATGGGATGGCCAGTACTTGCAGACCCGCAAAGTGGCCTCAGTTCGGATTGGGCGTATTACGATGTATGGCTTCAACTTCCCGAGTTTGCAAACGAGCTTGAATCTTGTGAACTTATTATCCAATTTGGTAGCCGAATCATCTCCAAACGTTTGAACCAATGGATTGATAAACAAGTATCGAAAAATCAACAAAGTAAAGACGTTCAATACTGGTATATCTCGCCGCGTATGGACCGTAATAACCAAAATCATCTGGCGCAAATGCACTGGGTTGAGCTTCCTCAAACTTGGGTTTCTCGCATTAGCTTTGAGAAGCCAATATTTGCTGGGTGGGCTGATAGGTTAGCGAATGGAGTTAAGCGAGTTCATCAACGTATCGAAGAAGCTTTCCTATCTGGTTCAGCGTCTGCCATTGACGAAATTGCGTTGGCAGCAGACATCAACGAGCGCACTAAAAACGCTGATGTCTTTTTGGGTAACAGTTTGTTTGTTCGACTTGTCGATATGTACGGCAAACTTGATGATGTAGAAGTGTTCACTAACCGAGGCGCGTCAGGGATTGACGGTTTGTTTGCTGCAGCATCAGGCGTGCAACGGGCAAGAGGTAATCCGTTACTGATGTATATCGGTGACACAGCAGCACTTTATGATCTCAATTCTCTGGCGCTATTTTCTCACAATAAACTGCCGGCGGTACTTGTTGTTACCAATAATGACGGCGGTGCGATTTTTGATATGTTGCCAGTACCACCAGAGCGCAGGACGACATATTATCAAATGCCTCATGGTTATCAGTTTGAACACGCGGCAAAGCAGTTTGGTTTGGCGTATTTGCATGTTTCTACACTGGAGCAATTCCAATCATCTGTAAAAGAGCATTTATGTCACGGCCAAGGAACGTTGCTGGTCGAGGTTCAAACCCCATCTAACCAAGCTGCTGAGACACTCAAGGCATTTAATAAGAGTCTGAATGCTTTACTTTGAACGTTTCCCTGTATTAGAAAAGCACCAAAGTATTACTTTGCCTACTCTGGTGTTTTTGCATGGTTTGCTTGGTAGCGGTGAAGATTGGCAATCGTGTATCAACGCGTTACCCGAGTATGAACGTGTTACGGTTGACCTCCCTGGTCATGGGCATAGCCAATCTATTTCTTGCAGCGATCTGAATGATTGCTGCAAACTTCTTGGTTCCACACTATCTTTATTATTTCCCTCACAACAACCACTTATTTTGATTGGTTACTCTATGGGCGGCCGCATTGCGATGCATGGTATTGCCCATCAATGCTTTCCAGATCTCAATATTGCGGGCGCGATTGTTGAAGGGGGAAACTTCGGGCTTCAAACTGAGTCAGAGAAACAGGTGAGATTAGAGAATGATGCTCGCTGGGCAATGCGTTTCAAAACTGAACCACTTGAACGTGTTTTGAACGATTGGTACCAACAAGCGGTGTTTTCTTCACTAAACCATGAGCAAAGACAAACATTCATTGCGAAGCGAAGTGATAATCTTGGCTCAGCGGTGGCGAATATGTTGATGGCGACATCGTTAGCCAAACAGGCATATTTGTTGCCCTCACTGCAAAAGCAGAATATACCAGTGTATTACTTGTGTGGTGAGAAAGACCAAAAATTTAGCCAACTGGCACAACGTAGCGGGTTGGCGTATCGACAAGTTGAAGGCGCTGGTCATAACGTCCATCAAGAGCAGCCCAAACAGTTTGCGATACATACCAAGCAAATAATTCAGTCTCACTTTGGTGAGAGTAACGAGAACAATGGGAATCACCATGGCTAAAACAGTAGGCATTTCTGAAGAAGAACTTTACGCTCCGGTTCAATGGAAAGATTGCGGCGAGAAATACGAGGACATTCATTACCATAAGTCTGAAGATGGTATCGCGAAAATCACTATTGCACGTCCTCAAGTGCGTAACGCGTTTCGTCCTCAAACGGTAAAAGAGATGATTGATGCGTTGGCAGATGCGCGTTACGACTCTGGTGTTGGCGTGATCATTCTAACAGGTCTAGGTGAAGACGCATTCTGTTCTGGCGGCGACCAGAAGATCCGCGGCGACTACGGCGGCTACAAAGACGACCAAGGTACGCACCACCTAAACGTATTGGACTTCCAACGTGATATTCGTACTTGTCCAAAACCAGTGATCGCATCTGTAGCGGGTTGGGCTGTGGGCGGTGGTCATGTTCTGCACATGATGTGTGACCTAACGATTGCAGCTGACAACGCTCAATTTGGTCAAACAGGCCCTAAAGTGGGTTCATTTGATGGTGGTTGGGGGGCATCTTACATGGCTCGCATCGTAGGCCAAAAGAAAGCTCGCGAAATTTGGTTCCTATGTCGTTTCTACAATGCTCAAGAAGCGGTAGACATGGGCCTAGTAAACACAGTTGTACCACTAGCGGATCTAGAGAAAGAAACCGTTCGTTGGTGTCGTGAAGTACTACAGCACAGCCCAATGGCATTGCGCTGCCTGAAAGCTGCATTAAACGCAGATTGTGATGGTCAAGCGGGTCTGCAAGAGTTAGCGGGTAACGCAACGATGATGTTCTACATGACAGATGAAGGCCAAGAAGGTCGTAATGCCTTTAACGAGAAGCGTCGCCCAGACTTCGATAAATTCCCTCGCAACCCATAATCCGTCTAAATGAGGAGCGTGTTAGCTCCTCTGTTCCTTTTTTCCTGAGCGCCTCGCCCTCTGGGAGGCTGGTGGGATTGCTCGTCAGAACGCTCAAATATACGGCATTACATAGGACTTGAATTATGCGTGAAGCGAAAATTTATCGTTATAGCTTGCCCATGGATAGTGGTGTCATCCTACGTGACAACAAGCTAACCGAACGTGTTGGTTATGTTGTTGCGCTTTCCGAAGATGGTAAAACAGGGCTCGGAGAAGTCGCTCCTCTTCCTGGTTTTAGCTTAGAGAGCGCCGAAGATGCGGGTGTTCAGCTACAAGAACAGGCGGAGCGTTGGGTTGCAGAGTTGGATGTGGATTATGCCAATATGTACCCGTCGGTTGCGTTTGGTTTATCGATGGCACAGCTTGAATTAGCTGGTGGCTTACCACAACAAGGTAAATACCAAACAGCGCCACTATGCACTGGCGACCCAGATGAGCTCATTCCAAAGCTGAACGAAATGGAAGGTGAGAAAGTCGCTAAGGTGAAAGTTGGACTTTATGAGCCAATTCGCGATGGCATGCTTGTGAACCTTTTTCTTGAATCAATCCCTCAATTAACGCTTCGACTTGATGCAAACCGCGCTTGGACACCAGAAAAAGCGCAGCAGTTTGCTAAATACATTACTCCGTCTTTGCGTCAGCGCATTACCTTTTTGGAAGAGCCGTGCCGCTCTCCTGGCGATAGTCTCTCTTTTGCGATTAATACTGGTATTGCTATCGCTTGGGATGAAACATTGCAAGATGCGGTTCGTCGTGAAGATTTCCGTCTTGAAGATCTAACTGGTGTGAAAACGATCATCATCAAACCCACACTCATTGGTTCAGTGGATTTTTGTATTACACTGATAAAGAAAGCGAAGTCACTAGGGATGAAAGCAGTGATTAGCTCGAGCATTGAATCCAGTCTCGGTTTAACTCAATTAGCGCGCTTTGCCCAATGGCAGCTGCCTGATGAAGTTCCAGGTTTGGATACGATTGGCTTATTCAAAGCTCAGCTAGAGCAGGGCTGGCCTAAGTGTGAACTTCCCGTTCTTCCTCTAAAAGACCAGGAGATTGTGTGGCATTCTGCGTAGACAATATTGCGAAGGCGCCATGGAAATATTGGGCTCAAACGAGCCCTTTTTCTATTGCACTCAAGACATCAACAGAAGTATTAAACTGGCAACAACTCTCGAAGCGTATTGACCAATACACTCACTATTTGAATGACTTGGGTGTAACTCGGGGGGATGTGCTGACTTTGGTTGGCAAGAACCAAGTAGAAACACTGTTGTTTTATCTTGCCTCCAAACAGTTAGGCGCGCTCGCTGCGCTGACCATGGAACAACCACTAGATAAGTTGCAGGGTAAGCTTGCTACACTTTACAGGCCTGATCAAACTCGGTTTATCTGGTTTTCTCAGGAGTGCGCTTCGACCTTTTCTGAACATGATATACAAAAACTCAAGGCAACATTGCTTTCACCGCCTGTAGTATCACAGCAAGAGAGTGATTCGTTGACTGAAGATAGCTATCATCATGACCGGCTCGCTTCAGTAGTATTTACTTCTGGCTCTACAGGGGAGCCTAAAGCTGTGGTTCATACACATCGACAGCATCTTGCGTCTGCAGAGGGCTTGTTGCAGGAGTTCATTTTCACTCAGCAAGATGCTTGGCTATTATCGCTTCCGCTGTATCACGTCTCTGGATTGGCGATTGTCTATCGTTGGCTATATGTCGGAGCAACACTAAAAGTCGGTTCAGGGAAACTTGTTGATGATGTTCAGGGCGTATCACACGCTTCTTTGGTTGCGACTCAGCTCAAACGGTTATTGGATGATGATGCACATTTGTCATTGACACATGTGCTACTGGGCGGCAGCCACGTTGATCACGAGTTGGCACTACGAGCAACAGGGCAAGGCATTGAGACATGGTTAGGTTATGGGATGACGGAGGCGGCCTCTACCGTTACCGCAAAGAGAATTGACAGTACCAGTAATGCTGGGCATGTATTGGAGCACCGTAAGATAAAATTAGTTGACCAACGCATTTTTGTTGGCGGTAAGACATTAGCGGCAGGGTATTTCCATCAAGGACATGTTACCCCATTTCTGGATGAGAAAGGCTGGTTTGACAGCAAGGATCTTGGCGAGTGGCAAGGTGATGAATTAAAGATAATCGGCCGTGCCGACAATCAGTTTATCTCTGGTGGTGAGAATATCCATTGTGAAGAGATTGAAGCCGCTTTGAACCAAATTGATGGTGTAGTGCAGAGTATAGTGGTTCCAGTCGAAGACGCGGAGTTTGGTCATAGACCAGTAGCTGTGATTCAGACCAATGGATTGCGCAGCAAGTCGGAGTATGACCAGCACTTGCAATCAAAGTTAGAGAAGTTTAAATGGCCAGTGGGATACCATGTAATGCCAGAAACTCTACTAGAAGGTGGGATCAAAATTTCACGTAAGGCCGTGAAAGAGTGGCTGTTGTCATCACTTCAGCATTAGTCAATTTTGCTATGTATTAGTCATAAAGAGAATTTCGTATCCTTATAACTCTGAATCATAATTATGCTTCTTCGTGGAGAGAAAATGCATAAGGTTCAGGATGGCAAAGCTAGTTTTAATTGCGGCAGTAGCACTACAAATTGGTATCGCGATAAGTAGTGAAGGGCTAGCCCGCTCTCTTGCAGAGCTAACGGCATTTTTGATCGCTATTGCGTTGGTCGTTATATACAAAAATAGCAAACGGGAAATGCCGTCCCCTCAACGCGATAAGCAGACCACCAATATCTAAAACAGTAACCAACTTAGAGAAGTGGTCGAAATTAACACCCACAGAGTCACACCAAACAACAGTGGCTTAGCTCCAGCAGACTTTAGTTTTGAAATTGAAATGCTACAACCTATCAAGAACAGACATACAACCAACGCTTGCTTTGCTCCAATGAAAATGCCGTGATAGACCATTTCAAATTGAGGAAATAAGTCGCTAAACGCGATAGCTGCACAGTACCAAAAAATGAAATAAGGGATAGCTAGTTTTTTCTTTCCATTCTCTTTTTGGCCTCTTGAAAAGATGACGGCACTGATCAAAGCAACAGGAATGATCCATAAAGCGCGCGCGAGTTTCAATGTTGTTGCCGTCGTTAGTGCTTCTTCCCCATAGGCCGAGGCAGCCCCGACAACAGAAGATGTGTCATGAATGGAAATCGCAGCCCATGTGCCAAACGTGTGTTGATCTAGCCCTAAAGCATGTCCAATCACAGGAAACACAAAGAGTGCAATGGAGTTCAGGACAAATACCGTTGCCAGTGCTAATCCAATCTGCTCGTCTTTCGCTTTAATGGCCGGTGCCACAGCAGCAATTGCGCTACCACCACAAATTGCAGTACCTGATGAGATTAAGTAAGCGGTTACTCGCTCCAATTTAATTACCCTGGCAATGAGAGTGCCCATGATCAGTGTGCCTGTAATAGTGGCGATGATCAGGCCGATACCATCCGATGTGACTGCAAGTGCTTGCTCAAAGTTGATGCCAAAGCCTAAGCCAATAATCGAGTAAGACAGCAGCTTTTTAGTAAAAGAAGCGATGGGCAGCTCGGAAGGCACAAAACCAAAACTTGCGAGTAGAAAACCGATAACTAGAGCAATGGGAGAGGAGGCAAGAGGGGTTAGACAAAAAAGTAACGCCAATCCAAACAGGAGGTAGTTTCTATTCAAGGTTTTTATTCGCTGTTGTGAATGAAAGGGAGAGTATATCGCACTGGGTGTGGTCAGTTTGTCTTAATGATTTGAACACATGTTCAGTTATCCTAAACATGTGTTCAAGTGTATTTATCGCCAGTCGCCTCTAAGTTGATGCACTTTATCGAACATTGTTTTTGCCGTTGCTTCATTTGGTGGCACCGGTTGTCCTGCCTCAATTTCTAGCTTTGACCAAAATCGAGTCGGTAAGCCACAGCATGCGCGACCTTTTGCGCGGCTGAAATAGCTTCCCCATAAGCCTTTAAGTGCAACAGGTATGACGGGTACTGGGCTACGACGTAGAATGATATCAATACCGCGCATGAATTCATTCATTTCACCATCTGAAGTTAATCTTCCTTCAGGGAAAATACAGACGATATGACCTTCGCTTAGCGCAGCTTCCACATCGTTAAATGCACGTCTGATAGAGCTTCTGTTACTCGCTGAAATTGGAATTACCCCAGTTCGACGTAAAAAGCGCCTTAATGGAGGTAGGTTGGCGTAATCTTCCTCCATCACAAAACGAATCAACCTTGGGCATACGGCACTAAGTAGCAATGCATCCATGTAGCTTACATGATTACATACAATCAATGCCCCACCATGCTCGGGTAGGTTGTGTAGATTCTTATGCTTAACTCGATAGATGGTGTGCGTAAGCATCCACATGACAAAGCGAACTACAAAAATAGGAATTTGCAAAAAGATGTAAGCGGCGACTAAGAAATTTAAAACGGCTAACAATGCAAACAGCTGAGGAATTGTCATCTTGATTACACTTAGGCACACAATACCTAAGACAGCGCTGCCGACCATAAACAGAGAGTTAAAAATGTTGAGCCCTGCGATGACTTGAGCACGTTCGGTTTCCTTTGCTCGATGCTGCATTAATGCGTAAAGAGGCACGATAAACAAACCGCCCGAAGCGCCAATCATCAATAGGTAGAAAAATAATGGCCAAAAAGGCTCATATCTAAAGAAGTCTACAAAGTTATGGAAAGTAGGTAGATCATTGGGAATGGAAGTGGCCATTAGGTACCCAAATACCGTAATGCCAAAGGCACCAATTGGCACAATACCGACTTCGATACGATGGTTTGAGATCCAATTGCAAAGTAGCGACCCTAGCGCGATACCAATGGAAAATAGAGCGAGCAAGAAAGACACCGCACTCTCGGTGCCATTTAGGTAAATCTTAGTGAAATTCGGAAATTGTGTTAGATATGCGGCGCCTAAAAACCAAAACCAGCTTATTGCCATTATGCATTGAAAAACAACTCGATCGGATTTGGCGATAGAGAGCGTGTGTTTGGTTTGCTTGTATGGTTGCCAACGAAAAGAGAGATTGGGCGCGCTGGCTGCAGCAAAGGGGATTGAGCGGCTCGACAAGTAGCCTAACAATGCGAAGATCACGACACAAAATGCGGCAAGGTATTTTGCGTTGTCTGTAGAGGCTATAATCCCAGCGCCTAAGGTGCCAATAAGGATGGCGATAAAGGTACCAGCTTCAACAAGAGCGTTGCCGGGCACTAACTCTTTAGCATTTAACTTTTGAGGCAAAAGGGCATATTTAACTGGGCCAAAAAATGCTGACTGTGTGCCCATTAAAAACAGTAGCAATAAAAGCACACCATAACTTTCGGTTATGAATCCGATGGCACCTAACAGCATGATGGCTATTTCAAATAGTTTGACCTTACGAATAAACCATGACTTTTCATATTTGTCGGCTAATACGCCAGCGGAAGCAGAGAACAGAAAGAACGGTAGAATGAACAAGCCTGCCGCAAGGTTGATGAACAAATTGCTCGAAATAGGCAGTGCACTGGAGCCAGCGAATGCGACAAACAACAGCAAAACGTTTTTAAAAATATTGTCGTTGAAAGCGCCAAAAAATTGAGTAATGAAATAGGGCAGGAATTTTCTCTGCGTAAGTAAGGACGGCTGTCTGTCGGATGACATGGATAATCCTTTGTTACCAGTTCGTGAGGTAGTTAGAAAGAAGATTACTGATCAATTCTTTGCCATCAATCGGTTCACTAGAGAAAAACTTATCATCAACACTGAGTAAAGTAATGCCATGTACGCCAGACCAAAGGACTCGACTCGCTTGAATCACTTCGGATTCAGTACGATGTGGTGCGATTTGAGCCAATAGTGACTCTAGCATTCCCGTCATACCATCGATACGTTTGGCATGCCATTCCGGAAGTTCTGCTCCATTCATGTTGTGTTCGAACACTAACTGCCAACGGTATGGGTGTTTTTGAGCAAAATCGTGGTAGCAATAAGCGAGTTCAAAAAGCGCTTGATGGGAGTCTTTGCTGTCATTAGTCGCTTTGCGTGCTTCTTGAGATAACTCATCTAAAGTTTGAGCGACAACATGAAGCAACAACAAATTATAATTACCAAAAACATTTACCAATGTGCTTGGCACGTAACCAATCATGTTAGCGATTTTACGAAGACTGAGTTCGTGGTAAGAATTCTCATCTAAAAAGTTTTTGACCGTTGTTAACGTCAAATTCACTAACTCTTCTCGGGTGTGATCGTTTCTGCGCGCCATACTCTCAAACTACTTTATTGAACATCGTTCAATATGATAGTCAGCTACCTATTAACCGTCAACAAGGCAATGTGTCCAAGTGCCCTCAAGGTGTAGGATTCTGAGCTGTGTCACTGATTCTAATTCAAGTAAAACAATCTGGAGTATTAGTGAACTTATTCCATACTTTTTTACATTGATCAAGCGCCTTCAGCTGAATTGCAAGCAGTGTGAGCAGTCTGCATTTTTGGCAATATTCTGATACATGTCAGCTTCTATAAGCTATTTTCATCAATCGGTATACAGAGTATGATGACTTAAAAATCATCTTTGGCGTGCTACTGTTTGAAACAACGATTGTTTCGTCTTGAAAATGGGGCACTATCTTAGATAGCTAACTTTAAGGATAACGATGAAACGTTTATTTTCTATTGTTGCTTTATTGATGTTTACTGTTGCTGTAACGCCTATCGCGGAAGCGAAGAAGTTTGGTGGCAGTAAGTCTTTCGGTAAGAGCTACAAAACCGCACCAGCACCGAAACAACAGCAACAAAACACCAATACGGTCGGCAAAGATCAGACGACAAAGTCTTCAAGTAAGAAAGGCCTTATGGGTGGTCTGCTAGGCGGACTTCTGGCTGGTGGTCTACTTGCTGCATTCTTTGGCGGTGCTTTTGAAGGTATCCAGTTTATGGATATCCTAATTATTGGTTTGATTGCCTTTGTCATCTTTAAACTAATGCGCGGTATGCTAGGTGCGAAGCAGGGCAGTATGAACCAGCATCGTCAACAGCCTGCATTTGGTGGCAACGCATCTAAGTTTGAGCAACCAAACATGCAAAACTTTGAGCAACAACCAAACACAAATAATGGTGGCTTTGGTGGTTTTGGCGCTCAAACAGACGTACCACATAACTACCCACCGGGTTTTGACCAAGCAGCGTTCATTAATGGTTCTCGTGAACACTATCGAATCCTGCAAGGTGCGTGGAATCACAACCAGCTAGAAACTATTGAAGAATATGTTTCTCCAAGCTTGTTTGAAGACCTAAAAGCAGAGCGCGCGAAGCTCGACGGTGAGCAGCATACTGACGTAATGTACGTTGATGCGGAGATCGTCCGTGCTGATTACGATGCAAATAAAGCACAGCTTAGTCTGCAGTTTAGCGGTCGTTACCGTGACACAGTAGAAGGTGTTGAAGAAGAAATCGAAGATATCTGGCACCTAGAGCGTGACTTGACTGCGCCTAATGCGCCATGGTTAATCGTTGGTATTCAAGGCTAGTCACCTTTAAACCAATTTAGTCACTAGTAAAAATCCCGCATCCCCTGCGGGATTTTTTGTATCTATCATTTATATTTATTGTACGTGTTTTTATACAAACATCACTAATTGAGTCCGTTTGGTAATTTTGCGAACCCACTTTTTCTAGTAAGTCCTCAAGTGTTTTCCTAGTTATATTGAACATTCATATTAAGGCCATACGAACTAACAAAATCAAAATAGCTAGTACATTGTTTGTAGGGTAAAGATCTGCTCCTCAGCCTTTTGTTTGTGGAGCTTCACATGGGGTTGGTTGCTTTAGTGAGATTGAGTATAGGTTATACCAATCGTAGTAAATAACTGGTCATTCTAGCTTGTTAAAATACTCGATAACTGCGTTGCAATTTTTGATTGCAGAATAACTACTTATCGAAAAATTGCGCCTTGTTCTCAAGCATTTTCCCTACGCTATTTCTGATCACTTATTTACTGTGATAGGTATTAAATCGAGCAGAGTTTCGGTGAGGAGTGAAAGGTTCGTGGTAGTAGGACTATGCTATCAAGATCCTGAAACGAAAAAAGCCAGCTCAATGAGCTGGCTTCTTCAATATGGTGGAGGGGGACGGATTCGAACCATCGAAGGCAGTGCCGGCAGATTTACAGTCTGCTCCCTTTGGCCACTC